>NZ_JBVJYM010000015.1:0-165949 GCF_055600495.1 Streptomyces sp. NPDC038213 | reverse complement strand
TTAAGGAGATGGCGTGCGGAGGCCCCTCTCTTCCCCCCCCCCCCCGCTTCCTTTTTTTTCACGCCTCCCCCCCCCCCTTCCCCCCAAGGTGCCGGACCCGTGTCACACGGTCAGCGCTGGAGGGTCAGCAGGCCGGGCCGGTAGGGCCACTGGCCGTAGTCACCGCCGGAGTTGGGGTCACGCCCCTGGTAGAGGAACTGCAGGCGGCAGGGGTCGACGGTGAAGGTCTGATCGGCGGAGGTGCGGATCAGTTCACCGTGGCTTATGTCGTTGGTCCAGGTGGCGCCGCTGTTGGCCTTGCCGGCGAAGGGGTTGCTCTCGGTCGCGGCCTGGGGCGTCCACGATCCGGTCAGACTGGTGGCCGTGAACGAGCGGAAGTAGCGGCCCTGCGAGCCGATCGCCTCGACGATCATGAGGTAGCGGTCCTGGCCCTGCAGCTTGTAGACCTGCGGGGCTTCGAACAGGTTGTTCGTCGTATCGCTCATGATCGTCGTGTACGAGGAGCCGAAGCTGCCGGGGAAGTTCCCGATCGGCATGCTCGCCCGGTAGATCCTGCCGTTGTCACCGGCGAAGAACAGGTACATGTTCGTGCCGTCGCCGATGAGCGTCTGGTCGATGGGCCCCGTGCCGGAATCGGCGATGCCTCCGGAGAAGAGCACCTGCTGCGCGGACCAGCCGTTGGGGTTGGAGGGGTCGGTCGAGGTCCGGTAGGAGAAGGCGCTGCCGCCTCCCCACTGGTAGGCGAGCACCCAGATGTTCTTCGGCGCGAAGTAGAAGAGCGTGGGCGCCACGACCGGGTTGGTCATCGTGTTCTGGGCGGCCGAGGCCATCTCCGGCCAGGCACCGAACAGGCCGAAGTTCATCGAACCCCAGCCGGTTCCGGGTCCGGCGCCGTGCGTCGTCGCGTAGACGAGGTGCTTGCCGTTGTACGGGGCGACGGTGAAGTCCTTGAGCGAGGCCCAGCCCGCCTTGGGCTGCGCCAGCGCGCCCGTGGAGGTCCAGCGGTACGTGGACGGCAGGGCGCACGTGCCGGGGGTGCCGGCGCCCACCTTGAGGAGCTGCCACTGCTGGTTGGTGCCGCCCCAGTCGTCGTACTGGACGACGTTCGCGCCGTCGGCGGTGGATCCGCCCTGGACTTCGAGGGCCTTGTTGCTGTGCCGCGCGATGAACCGCACGTAGCCGTCCGGGCTGTCGGCCAGCCGCCACTGCTGGTTCGTCCCGTTCACGTCGGCCCATTGGACGACCGCGGCGCCGTTGGCGGTGGACCGGCTCTGGACGTCGAGCACCTTGCCGGAGTGGCGGGACTTGATGCGGTAGTAGCCGCCGCCGGAGTCGACGAGCTGCCACTGCTGCTGGTTCTGGTCGTTCCTGGCCCACTGGGTGATGCGGGCGCCGTCGTCGGTCGCCAGGTTGTACACGTCAAGCGCCTTGCCGCTGTTGCGGTTGACCAGCACGTAGGAGGCATTGGGGTCGACGGTCGCCGCCCTCGCCGGCTGGACGCCGAGGAGGGTGGCCAGGAGCAGCAGGGGTGCGAGCACGGCCGGCAGCCGTTTGATGGACATCCGGTACGGATGGTGAAATCTCATCGGGAGGGCTCCTTCGGGGGTGGAGGTGGGGTGATCCGACGGACCGCCGGATGGCGGCGTCGGTGGTCTGCGCTGCTGGGCGGGGGTGGCACGGCGGGCTATGTTAGCGCTAACAATTTTGCGCATGGCACGTGTACTCGGACGTGTCACGAGGTCTCCTCGGGTTGGCCGTGCAGGCCGGGTCAGCCTTTGGTGGCGCCCGCCGTGAGGCCGCCGATCAGCTGCCGCTCGGCGACGGCGTAGAAGGCGAGCGCGGGGACCATGGCGAGCACGACGTAGGCGAAGACGAGGGCGTAGTCCGTCGAGTACTGGCCCTGGAACTGCTGGACTCCGACGGGAATCGTCTGCCATTTCGGATCGGTGAACACCAGCAGCGGCAGGAAGAAGTTGTTCCAGCTCGCGACGACCGCCAGCACCGACACAGTGCCGAGCGCGGGGCGTGCCATCGGCAGCAGGATCCTCCAGAAGAAGCGGAACTTGCCGCAGCCGTCCATGACGGCCGCCTCCTCGAGCTCTGCCGGGACGGTCCGGAAGAAGCCGCGCAGGATGACGATCGTCATGGGGAGCCCGAAGGCCGCCTGCGGGAGGATCACCCCCAGCGGGTTGTCGAGCAGGCCGAAGGTGCGCAGCAGCAGGAACAGCGGCAGGACGGCCACCGTGAACGGGAACATGAGCCCGATCGTGAACAGGGTGTAGAACAGCTCCCGCCCCCGGAAGGCGTAGCGGGCCAGCACGAACGCCGCCATCGCGGACGCCGCCACCGTGCCGCACGCCGTTCCGATCGCGATGCCGGCGCTGTTGGCGATCTGCCGCCAGAACATTCCGTCGCCGAGAATGCCGGTGTAGTTGCCGACCTTCCAGTGCTCGGGCAGTCCGAACGGGTGGGTGGTCAGCTCGCCGGTGCTCTTGAACCCGGAGATCACCGCGTAGATCAGCGGTACGGCGACGAACGCGCCGATCAGCCAGAGCAGGGCGTGCAGCGACAGGCCCCGGGCCGTTCTCCGGGCGCTCATCGGGCACCTCCGGTGGTGACGGCTCCGCTCAGGTCACGGCGCAGTACGTAGCGCTGGTAGAAGAGGGAGAAGACCAGGCTGATCATGAACAGCACCACGCTGATCGCACTGGCGTAGCCGACCTGGTAGCGCCGGAACCCGAACTGGAACATCGAGATCGCCATCGTCTCGGAGGAGTGGTTGGGCCCGCCGGCCGTCATGACCCACACGAGGTCGAAGAGCTGGATGGCCCCGATGACCGAGAGGAACACGCTGATCCGGATCGTCGGGCCCAGCAGCGGCAGCGTCACGTACCGGAAGCGCTGCCAGGCACCGGCGCCGTCGATGGCGGCGGCCTCGCGGATCTCGCCGGGGATGCTTTGGAGCCCGGCGAGGAAGAGCATCATGTGGAAGCCGAAGTACTTCCAGGTCATGACCACGAACAGGGTCGGCAGGACCGTCGACGGATCGGCCAGCCACCTGCCCTGCAGCCCTTCCAGGCCGAGCGCGCCGGCCAGCCGGTCGGCCAGGCCGTCGCCGGGAAGGAGGATCATCGCGAAGAGAACCGCGGTGACCACCTCGGACAGCACGTACGGCGCAAAGAACAGCATCCGGTAGACGGCCCGGCCGCGCAGTCCGCGGTTGAGCAGGACGGCGGTGAACAGCGCGAACGGCAACTGCACCGTGAGCGACAGGGCGATCAGGTACAGCCCGCGCCCCAGGTCGCCGAGGAAGACCTCGTCCCCGAACAGCCTGGCGTAGTTCGCGAAGCCGACGAAGTCCTCCATGGGGCCGGCCCCGCCCCACGTGAAGAACCCGGTGTGGACGGCGACGGCGATCGGGGCCAGGACGAAGACGAGGAAGAGGACCAGGGCCGGGACGAGGAACCAGGCCACCGACGCCCAGCTGCGGACCCCTCGCAGGAGCGAGCGTGCCGGGGCGGGCGGACGCGCCGGCGGGGCGTCCTGTGTGCGCTCCTCGATCAGCGTGGGCACGGGGCTAGGCACCCTGTGCAGCCTCGGTGATCGACTCGGTGACCTGCTCGGGCGTCCTCTTGCCCGCGATGAGGTCGGCCACACTGTCGTTGATTTCCTGGCCGACCGCCGGCGGGTACGCCTGGTCGAGGTAGAGCTGGAAGCCCGTCGCCCCGGCCAGGCTGTCCGCCACCGCCTTCCTGTTGGCGTCGGCGAGGCCGCTCTCCGCGCCCTTGACCACCGGCAGGAAGGCGTTGGAGGCGAGCAGCTTGGACTCGTTGTCCAGGACGAAGAACTTCAGGAAGTCCAGCGCCTCCTTCGGCGCGCCCTTGCGCAGGGCGAAACCGCCGCCGCCGCCGAGCACCTCGGTGGCCTGGCCGGCGCCGCCGTCGACCGCGGGGAAGGGGAAGAACCCCAGATCGGCCCCGAGGTCCGCGCCCGCGTCCTTCTGGACCGACGGCCCCCACTGCCCCATCAGCTCCATGGCGGCCCTGCCGTTGCCCATGGTCGCGGCCTGGCCGCCGGGGGTGGAGTAGCCGGCGCCCAGGAAACCCGTCTGGAACGGCCGGAGGTCGACCAGCTCCTTGAGGTGCGCGCCGGCCCGGACGAAGCCGGGGCCCGTGAAGTCCTTGGTGGTCGCGGCCTGCTGCAACGCGGGCAGTCCTGCGACGCGCATCGCGAGGTAGGCCCAGTAGAAGTGGCCCGGCCACTTCTCCTTGCCGGCGAGGGCGATCGGAGTGACGCCCGCGGCCTTGAGCTTCCCGACGTCGTCGAGGAGTTCGGCCCAGGTGGTCGGCGGGGCGGCGATCCCCGCCTTGGCGAAGAGCTTCTTGTTGTACCAGAAGCCGACCATGCCGGCGTCGTAGGGCACCGCGTAGGTGCGGCCCTCGAACTGGTAGGCCCGGAGCGAGACCGGGGTGAGCCGCGAGGACCAGCCGAGCACGTCGGTGAGGTCCTCGACCAGTCCCGCGTCGACCTGCTGGCGCAGGACCCCGCCGCCCCAGGTCTGGAAGACGTCCGGCAGCCTGCCCGCGGAAGTGCCGGCCGTCAGCTTGGTCTTGAACGCCTCGTTCTCCAACGAGGTCGTCTTGATCGTGATGTTCGGGTGGGCGGCCGTGAACGCCGAGGAGATCTGCGGGAACAGGGACTTGCCCGGCTCCGTGGTGGCGATGTTCCACCAGGCCAGGGTGACCTTGCCGCCGGCCGCCCGACCCGCCCCGGATTCCCCGCCGCCGCAGGCCGCGGTCAGCGAGGCGGACAGTGCGGTCAGGCCCGTGAGCGCAAGGAAGCGTCGTCGACTGGGGGGTGTGCTGGCCATGGGACCTCCGGAGTGGGGATGCCGGTGCGACGTCGAAAATGTTTCGCAACATCCTCGAATTCGTGCTGCCACAAACTAGGAACACGGGATCCACCGGTCAAGCCTTATCAACGAATTCCCTTTCCACACGGCCTGCTTGATGGTTGACAACCCGGTCACGCCGACCGGAGACTCGTCGAAAGTTTGCGATATCTGTCGCCAGCCCGGGCGTCCGCGCAGAAGGAGAGAAGTTGAGCGAGCAGCGTCCGACCCTGGCCGTCATCGCCGCCGCGGCCGGGGTCTCCCAGGCCACCGTGTCGAAGGTGATCAACGGCCGCACCGACGTGGCGCCTTCGACACGCGAGCGGATCGAGAGGCTGCTCGAGTCCCACAACTACCTCCCGCCCGGCCGTCAGGGCAGGGCCCGCAGGTCGGGTCTGGTCGACTTGATCATCGGCGGTCTGGACAGCGCCTGGGCCGTGGAGATACTGCGCGGCGTGGAGGCCGAGTGCGCCCAGCGGGGGGTGGGCACGGTCGTGTCCCTCCTCCCGCCGGGCGAGGCGACCCCGTCGAGCTGGGCCTCACTGCCGGTCCTGCACCACAGCGACGGCGTCATCCTCGTCACCGCCTCGGTCACCGCGGCGCAACGCGCCCAGGTGGAACAGGCCGGTGTGGCGCTGGTCGTCATCGACCCGGTCGACCTGCCGGGAAACGGTGTGCCCAGTATCGGCGCGACCAACTGGGCGGGCGGCCTCGCCGCCACGGAACACCTGCTGGGCCTGGGGCACCGCCGGATCGCCGCGATCGGCGGACGCAGGGAGATGCTCTGCAGCCAGGCCCGCATCGGCGGGTACCGGGCCGCGCTGGAGGGGGCCGGGATCGAGGTCGACCGCGACCTGATCCGGTTCGGCGACTTCCAGCACGAGGGCGGATTCCGGCGCGCCCGGGAACTCCTCGCCCTCCCCGAACCGCCGACCGCCGTCTTCGCCGGCAGCGACCAGCAGGCGATGGGCGTCTACGAAGCCGCCCGGCAGGCCGGGCTGAGCATCCCGCAGGACCTCAGCGTGGTCGGCTTCGACGACCTGCCGATGTGCGGGTGGCTGTCACCGCCCCTGACGACCGTACGCCAGCCGCTGGAGGAGATGGGCCGGCTCGCCGCCCGCACGCTCTTCCAGCTCCTGGACGGACAGCCCCTGGTCAGCCCCCGGATGGAGCTGTCGACCGAGCTCAGGGTCCGGCTCTCCACCGCCCCGCCCCGTCTCTAGGAGAACTCCGTTGACCGAGCCCTGGCGCGACCCCCTCCTCCCCGTGTCCGCACGGGTCACCGATCTGCTGCAACGCATGACACTGGAAGAGAAGGCGGGCCAGCTCACCGGCTTCTGGGCGCTGCCGTCGGATCCCGGGGCACCGGTCGCGCCGATGGAGGACGACTCGGGCGAGTCCGCACCCGCACTCGACGACATCGCCGCCCGCGGACTCGGCCAGCTCACCCGGGTGTACGGCACCGCGCCACTCACCGCGGAAGCCGGTATGGAACGGCTCGCGTCGCTCCAGAACAGGGTGACCACGTCGGGCCGGTTCGGAATCCCGGCGGTCGCGCACGAGGAGTGCCTGACCGGGTTCATGACGTGGGGGGCCACGGTCTTCCCCGGACCGCTGGCATGGGGGGCCTCCTTCGATCCCGGTCTCGTGCGCCGGATGGCCGCCGCCATCGGCACCGGGATGCGGCGGGTGGGCGTCCACCAGGGGCTGGCCCCGGTGCTGGACGTGGTCCGCGACTACCGCTGGGGCAGGACCGAGGAGTGCATCAGCGAGGATCCCTATCTCGTCGGAGCCATCGGCACCGCCTACGTGCAGGGCCTGGAAGGCGCCGGGATCGTGGCCACGCTGAAGCACTTCGCCGGGTACTCGGCCTCGCGCGGCGGCCGGAACATGGCTCCTGTCGCCTCGGGACCGCGGGAGTTCAGCGACGTGCTGGTCGAGCCGTTCGTACGGGCGCTGCGCGAGGGAGGGGCCCGGTCGGTGATGAACAGCTACACCGACGTGGACGGCGTCCCGGTGGCCGCCGACGGACAGCTGCTCACCGGGCTACTCAGAGATGAGCTCGGTTTCGGCGGGGTGGTCGTCGCCGACTACTACGCCGTCTCCTTCCTGGAGACCCGGCACGGAGTCGCCGGATCGCGTGCCGCGGCGGGCGCGCTGGCGCTGACCGCCGGAATCGACGTCGAGTTGCCCACGGCCCGCTGCTACGGCGAGCCGTTGACCGGACTCGTGCGGTCGGGAAGCCTCTCCGCGGATCTCGTCGACCGGGCCGCGGACCGGGTCCTGCGGCAGAAGGCGGAGCTCGGCCTCCTCGACCCCGGCTGGGAACCGGTCAAGCCCGAGCCGGTCGACCTCGACCCGCCGGAGAACCGGGCCCTGGCCAGGCTCCTGGCGGAACGGTCCACCGTCCTGCTCGCCAACGACGGCGTCCTGCCGCTGCGGCCGTGCCGGGTGGCGATCAGCGGGCCGTACGCCGACGACCCCCAGTCCTTCCTCGGCTGCTACTCCTTCCCCAACCACGTCGCACTGCCCGGCGACCCGGGGGTGGAGATCCCGACCCTCCGGGAGGCGCTCACCGCGGCGGGGTTCGCGGTCACCGACGACGAGCCGGACGTGAACCTCCTGGTGCTCGGGGACCGGGCGGGCCTGTTCGGCCGCGGCACCTCCGGAGAGGGCTGCGACGCCGAGACCCTCGACCTGCCCGGCGACCAGGCCGCACTCGCCTCCGCCGTACTGGACTCCGGGGTGCCGACCGTCCTGGTCGTCGTCTCCGGGCGGCCCTACGCGCTCGGGGCGCTCGCCGAGCGTGCGGCGGCCCTGCTGCAGGTCTTCTTTCCCGGGGAGGAGGGCGGGACGGCGCTGGCCCGGATCATCAGCGGGGCTGCGGAACCGTCCGGCCGGCTGCCGGTCTCCGTCCCCCGCCGGGCCGGCGGCCAGCCCGGCACCTACCTGCGCGCCGGGCTGGGCGGCCGCACCGCCTGGAGCTCGGTGGACCCGACCCCGCTGTTCCCCTTCGGCCACGGGCTGAGCTGGACCGGCTTCACCTGCTCGGACCTCTCGGTGGATCCGGTCGCCGCGACGGACGGGTCCGTCGCCGTTTCGGTCACCGTACGGAACGTCGGCGAGGTCGCCGGAACCGAGGTGGTCCAGCTGTACCTGTCCGACCCCGTGGCGTCCGTGGCCCGGCCGCAGCAGTGGCTCGCGGGCTTCGCCCGGGTCGAACTGCGGCCCGGCGCGGCCGCGCGGGTCACCTTCGACGTCCACGCCGACCGGACCTCCTTCACCGGGCTCGACCTGCGCAGACGAGTGGAACCCGGAGAGGTGGACGTGGCGGTCGGGCGCTCCAGCGGCGACCTTCCGCTGCGCGGCTCCTTCACTCTGGAGGGCCCCGTACGGCACCCGGGTGCCGACCGGGTGCTGTCCGTGCCGGTCCGGATCGTCCCGGTGCCATGACGCGCTTCTCGGGTGATCCGGTCCTGCCGGGGTTCCGCCCCGACCCGTCCGTCTGCCGGGTGGGAGCGGACTACTACCTGGTGACGTCCAGCTTCGAGTGGTTCCCGGGCCTGCCCGTGTTCCACAGCCGCAACCTCACCGACTGGCGGCGCATCGGCTCCGCACTCGACCGGCCGTCCCAGCTCGACCTCACCGGGTGCGCGCCCTCGCGGGGGCTGTTCGCCCCGACGATCCGGCACCACGACGGGGTCTTCCACCTCGTCTGCACACTGATGGACGGCCCCGGCCACTTCGTCGTCACGGCGACCGACCCGGCAGGGCCGTGGTCGGAGCCGCACTGGCTGGACGGCGAGGGCTTCGACCCGTCGCTGTTCTTCGACGACGGGCCGGACGGCGACGGCCGGGCCTGGTTCACCGCCGCCCGCGCAGTGGACGAAGCCGCCGGCCGCACCGAGATCTGGATGCGCGCATACCTTCCCCGCGAACGGCGGCTCACCGGACCGGAGCACGTCCTGTGGTCGGGCAGCCGCCCGGGCGCCCGCTGGTCGGAGGCCCCGCACCTCTACAGGGTCGACGGCAGCTACCTCCTGCTCACCGCCGAGGGCGGTACCGGTGTGGACCACAGCGTGGTGGCCGCCCGGGCCGACCACCCGACCGGCCCCTACCGGGGCGCTCCCGGGAACCCCGTCCTCCCGCCCGCCGGGGGCCCGGTCACCTGCACCGGGCACGCCGACCTCGTCCAGACCCCGGACGGTGACTGGCGCGCCGTCCTGCTGGGCGTCCGCCCGGGCTCCGCCCTCGGCCGCGAGACGTTCCTCACCACGGTCACCTGGGACGACGGCTGGCCGGCCCTGTCCCCCGTCGTCCACACCGCCCCGCGCCGCCCCCTCCACGAAGGCTTCGCCACCCTGTCCGCCGACTGGAGCACCCTGCGCACCCCACCCGGGCGGTTCTGGACCACCGGCGACGGACTCCGCCTGCGGCTGCGCCCCGAACGCCTCGGCGAACCCGCCACCCCGTCCCTCCTGGCCCGCCCCCAGGAGCACCCCGACTGCGACGTGTCCACCGAACTGCGCTTCACGCCGGCCGTGCCGTACGAGGAGGCGGGCCTCGCCGTGGTCCTCGACGACGACACCCACCTCCTCCTCGTGCGCACCTCCGAAGGACTCAGCCTCCGCCGAGGGTCCGAGGTCCTGGCCGCCTCTCCCCTGCCGCCGGGACCGGTCCGCCTGGGGGTCCGCATCCGCGGCTTCCGCCACAGCTTCGCCCACGCGGCACCGGACGGCCCCTGGCAGGAGCTGACGACCCTTGAAGCGACCTTCCTCGTCCCGCACTTCACCGGCGTCCAGCTGGGCCTGTACGCCAGTTCCAACGGCCTCCCCTCCACCGCCGAAGCCCACTTCGCATGGTTCGACATCACGTACCCGACCAGGCGGGACGCGCCGGAACGCGGGCGCCCGTGACGCCCCGGCCGGTCCCGGACCCCCGCCCCCCGCTCAGGCCGGCAGACCGGGGGCGGACCCGCGCACGGTCAGGCTGGTCGGGAGCACCAGCGGACTGGGGCGGCGGCCTTCGAGGGCACCGACCAGCATCCTGGCCATCTCCTCCCCCAGCGCCCGTACCGGCTGGTGGACCGTGGTGAGCGGCGGGCTGGTGTGCCGGGCGCTCGCCAGGTCGTCGAAGCCGATCACGGCGACGTCCCCGGGCACCCCGATCCCCCGTTCCCGCAGGACGCGCAGAGCGCCGACGGCCATGGCGTCGGAGGCGGCGAACACGGCGTCGAGGTCCGGATGCGCCCGCAGCAGTCGCTCCATGGCCCCGGCGCCCCCGCCCTCGGTGAACCGCCCGGGCTCGACGCCGAGGAGCGGCAGGCCCGCCAGGGCGAGCCCGCCGGCGAAGCCCTCCTCCCTCGCGGCGGAGGCCCTGGTGTCCCCCTGGCCGCTGATCATGACGGGGCGCCGGCGGCCCGTGCGGGCGAAGTGCTCGGCGGCCAGGCGGGCACCGCCCTCGTTGTCGGCGTCCACGTACAGCGCCGGCTCGCCCTGGAGCGGGAGCCCGCCGAAGACGACGGGGAGATCGGCCTGTTCGCACAGCCGCCCCAGCGAATCGTCACCCCGCAGCGCCATCAGCATGACCCCGGCGGCCCGGCGCGAGCGCAGCAGCTTCTCGAACCTCTCACGGCCCCGCTGGGTGTTGGCCAGCAGCAGGACCAACTCCAGTTCGGTCTGCTCCAGAGCCGTGCCGACGCCGACGACGACCTCCGCGAAGAACGGGTCGGCGAACAGTCCCGGCTCGTCGCTCGAGACCGCGAGCACCACCGCTGCGGACCTGCGGCTCGCGAGGGCACGCGCCGACGGATCGGGTACGAAGCCCAGCTCGCGCACCGCCCGTTGGACCGCCTCCCGCTTGGCGCGGCTCACGTGCGGGGCGTTGTTGATCACCCGGGAGGCAGCCGTGCGCGACACACCGGCCCGCGCGGCCACCTCGTCGAGCGTCGGCGTGCGTCTGGGCGACGGCTCCATGGGCGACCTGCTCCTCGTGCTCACGCGGACGGCGAACGCGGGCCATGATTCCACGCGCCGACGCGCTGCGGACCGTTGCGGGCACGCTCCGGGGCCCCGCTCCGGCAGCGCCTCCAACCTCTGGCGCTATGACGCAGACGGAATTCGTTTTGCGTTCAACCTATTGACACGTCCGGGGACCCCGCCCAATCATCCCCTCAGCGCGCTCCGGTCCGCCCGCTGGACCGGAAGCGCTTCCAATTCCCCCACCCCTCGGAGGAAGCACCACCATGCACACACGCATCCGAGCCGCATCGGCTCTGCTCGCCGGTGTCCTGACCGCCGGTTTCACCCTCCTCGGCACCGGCCCGGCACAGGCCGCCGACCCGACCACCATGACCAGCGGCTTCTACAGCGACCCCGACAACTCCGCGCTCCGGTGGGCCGACGCGAACCCGGGCGACGGACGGGCGGCGGCGATCCGCACGTTCATCGCCCGAACGCCGGCGGCCCGCTGGTTCGGGAACTGGAGCGGCGACATCGGTGCGGCAGCCGGCGCCTACGTGGGCCGCGCCGACTCCCACGACAAGCTGCCGGTCCTGGTCGCGTACAACATCCCCCACCGCGACATCTGCGCCGGCCACTCCGGCGGCGGCGCCGGGAGCCGCGCCGCGTACGACGCCTGGATCGCCGCCTTCGCCAGCGGCATCGGCAACCGCCCGGCCGTCGTGGTCCTGGAACCCGACGCGCTCGGCCACGAGAGCTGCATGACGGCCGCCCAGGTCGCCGAGCGCAACGCGATGCTCAAGAACGCCATCGCCCAGTTCAAGGCCAAGGCACCGAACACGTGGGTCTACCTCGACGCCGGGAACCCCGGCTGGGTGCCCGCCCCGGCCATGGCGCGGCAACTCGCCGCCGCCGGTGTCAGCGGAGCCCGCGGCTTCGCGCTGAACGTCTCCAACTACTTCACCACCGACCAGAACACGGCCTACGGCAACGCGGTCAACTCCGCCCTGGCCTCCTACGGCTCCACCAAGCCGTTCGTCGTCGACACCAGCCGCAACGGCAACGGGTCCAACGGCGAGTGGTGCAACCCGGCCGGCCGCCGGACCGGTACGCCCAGCCAGCGGGGCGGCGGTGCCGAAATGCTGCTGTGGATCAAGATCCCCGGCGAGTCCGACGGCAACTGCGGCGTCGGGACCGGATCCTCGGCCGGGCAGTTCCTGCCCGAGGTCGCCTACAAGATGATCTACGGCTACTGACCCCGTCACCCGAGATTTCCGCCTTGGAGGCTCCCCATGGGGTTATCTGTCATGTACGCGTCACAATCGCACACTGCCCGCCGGCGTTACGGCGCTCTGCGAACGGTCCTGGTCGCCGGCGTCCTCGGCGCGGCCGCCGTGCTGGTGCCGCCAGCGCCCGCGCAGGCCGCCGAGAGCACGCTCGGCCGTGCGGCAGCGCAGAGCGGCCGCTACTTCGGCACCGCCGTCGCCTCGGGAAGGCTGGGCGACCCGGTGTACACGGCGGTCGCGGGCCACGAGTTCAACTCCGTGACTCCCGAGAACGAGATGAAGATCGACGCCACCGAGCCCCAGCAGGGCCGGTTCGACTTCGCCGCCGCCGACCGCGTCTACAACTGGGCGGTGCAGAACGGCAAACAGGTGCGCGGCCACACCCTGGCCTGGCACTCCCAGCAGCCCGGCTGGATGCAGAACCTCAGCGGCAGCGCACTGCGCCGGGCGATGACCGGCCACATCAACGGCGTGATGGCCCATTACAAGGGCAGGATCGTCCAGTGGGACGTCGTGAACGAGGCCTTCGCGGACGGCAGCTCGGGGGCCCGGCGCGACTCCAACCTGCAGCGCACCGGCAACGACTGGATCGAGGTCGCCTTCCGTACCGCGCGCGCCGCCGACCCTGCCGCAAAGCTCTGCTACAACGACTACAACACCGACAACTGGACCTGGGCCAAGACCCAGGCCGTGTACGCCATGGTCCGGGACTTCAGGCAGCGCGGCGTACCGATCGACTGCGTCGGCTTCCAGGCGCACTTCAACAGCGACAGCCCGTACCATCCCAACTTCCGCACCACGCTCCAGAGCTTCGCCGCTCTCGGCGTGGACGTGGCCGTCACCGAACTCGACATCCAGGGCGCCTCGGCCACGACCTACGCCAACGTGACCAACGACTGCCTGGCCGTCCCGCGCTGTCTCGGCATCACCGTCTGGGGGGTGCGCGACACCGACTCCTGGCGGGCGGAGCAGACGCCGCTGCTGTTCGACGGCAGCGGCAACAAGAAGCCCGCGTACGCGTCGGTGCTCAACGCACTGAACGCCGGCTCCTCCCCACCGAACCCGTCGCCCGGTTCCGGGCCGATCAGGGGCGTCGGCTCGGGGCGCTGCGTGGACGTGCCCGGGGCCGCCACCACCGACGGCACCCAGGTCCACCTGTGGGACTGCAACAACCGCGTCAACCAGCAGTGGTCGTACACCGCCGAGCGCGAGCTGCGGGTGTACGGAAACAAGTGCCTCGACGCCGCCGGCACGGGAACCGGCACCAAGGTCCAGATCTACAGCTGCTGGGGCGGCGACAACCAGAAGTGGCGCATCAACGCTGACGGTTCGATCGTCGGAGTCCAGTCCGGTCTCTGCCTCGACGCCACCGGCAACGGCACCGCCAACGGCACCCTGATCCAGCTCTACACCTGCTCCAACGGCAGCAACCAGCGGTGGACCCGCACCTGACCCGGCTCCCGCACGCGGTCCGCCCGCCGACCGGCCTGCCGGCCGGCGGGCGGACCCGGCGTGCCGGGGGTCAGGAGCAGGGCGCCCCGCCCAGCGTGAAGCCCGCCGGGACAGCGTTGGCTCCCGAGTACGTCGCCTGGAAGCCGAAGCTCGCGCTGCCGCCGGGCGCCAGCGTGCCGTTCCATCCGGCGTCCCGGGCCGTGACGGTCCTGCCCTCCTGGCTCACCGCGGCGTTCCAGGCGCTGCCGATGCGCTGATCACCCGCGAAGCTCCAGCCGAGGCTCCACCCGGTCACCGCCGAGGCCCCGGTGTTCCTCACCGTCACCGTCGCCGTGAATCCGCTGCCCCAGGAGTTGTCGATCCGGTACTCCACCGTGCAGGAGGCCGCCGGAGCGTCGTCGTCCGACTCCGTGGCCGTGAACGTCGCCGACTGCACGCCGGGCCCGCCGGCCGAGAACGTCGCGACGCCCGGGGACGTGTCGGCATCCTGGGCGGCATGGACCGGGACCTGCCGCACGGTGGCCCAGTCGGACGGGGTGAACACCAGGGTCGCGGCCGCCGACAGGTCGCTGTCGCCGGAGACGCGGGCCACCGTCACGGTCACGTTCTGCGCGGGCGCGGCCGAAAGGCGCACACCCACCGGCGCCGAGCCTCCCTCCGGGACCGTCACGGCCGCCGGTCCCACCTGCACCACGGGCACCGCCGGGACGGCGCGCCGCTCGGCGGCGAACGCCGCCAGCCAGGCCAGTGAGGCGTTCCAGTTGACGGCCACCTCGTTGGTGGAGTACGAGCCGATGTCGTCCACGTAGCACGCCGCCGGTGCGCAGCCCGCGAGCCTCTCCCTGGCCACGGGGTCCTCCAGTGCGGCGTTCGGCCCGCCCGCGAAGGAGCCGGCCGGCGGGTGCGGCAGCGAGGCGTCGTTCTGGCGGGCCCAGAACCGGTGGTGCTGGTTCTGGGAGTAGCGGTCTCCGTATCCGGTCACGTAGGAGAGGTCGAGTGCGTTGCGGCCGAGCAGGTAGTCCAGGGACTCCAAGGCCCCGGCCCGGTAGCGCTGCTGACCGGTGAGCTCGTACGCGACGGCGAGCACGATCGCGTTGTTGGCGACGGAGCTGTTGGAGCCCCAGCCGTACCCGGTGGCGGGGAGCGGGACCGCGTAGCCCTGCCCGGCCATGGTCGACAGGTGGGCGTCGGCGGCGGCGGTCAGCAGCGCGCGCAGCCGGGCCGTGTCGGCGGCGGGCAGGGACACGCCGGGGACGGTGGCGAGGGTGATGCGGCCGGGTGTGGCGGTGCCGCCCCACCAGAAGGCGTCTACGGGCCTGGTGTGGTGCGCAGAAGTGGTGACGGCCTCCCGGTACTGCGCCTCGCCGGTGGTGGCGAGGAGTTCCGCCGCCGCCCAGTAGAACTCGTCGGACACGTCGGCGTCCTCGTAGGCGCCGCCGCCGGTGTTGTCGCTCCCGGGGGCCAGGACGTCCGGGTTGGCCCTGGCCGCCGTCCAGGCGCGGCGGGCCGCGTCCAGGCAGCGGGCGGCGAACGCGGCGTCGTACGGGGCGTACACCCGGGCACACTGTGCGGCAGCGGCTGCCAGGTTCAGCGTCGCGGCGGTCGACGGCCTGTGCAGCTCGCGTGGTGAGGAGTCGAGTTCGGGACGCGTCGGCAGTGCGGTCCACGCGGCGTCGTGCATCTTGTGGAAGGCCATGCCCGCCATCGGCTTCCCTGCGGGGACCTGCATCCGCAGCAGGAACTCCAGCTCCCAGCGGGCCTCGTCCAGCACGTCCGGGGTCCCGTTGGCGCGTTCCGGCACCCGCAGCGACCCGTCGCCGAGGGCTGCGCCGCCGCCCGAACGCCCGGCCCTCTCGAAGGAGTTGACCATCTCCCAGACGGATATGCCGCCGTTGACCACGTATTTTCCGTGGTCGCCGGCGTCGTACCAGCCCCCGCGGACGTCCAGGGCGTAGTCGCACACCCCGGGCTGGCAGGGGACGCTGGTGTCGCCCCGGTTCGGGGCCACACCCAGGTGCCCGGCGGGGCGGGCGTAGGCGCTGCCGCCGGCCAGGGCGGCATCGATCGCGACACCGCTGCGCTGCTGGTAGAAGAACGACATGCTGTCGGCGCGCAGTCCGTCGTACAGGGAGGCGGAGATGTCGAACGGGTGGCTGGTCCGGTCACCCGCGACCAGGGTGAAGCCCGTGCCGGCACCGGTGTAGGCGCCGAAGTCCACCAGGTGCGCGGACTGGCCGGAGGCCCGGTCGGGACCGTGCACGGTGGTGGTGCCCGAGGCGACTGCCGCGCCGGAGGCGCTGCGCAGTTGCCAGGCGAGCGGGGTGGTTGAGGGGGTGACCACAGTGGCCCGCTTGGGGCCGTCGGGCAGGTAGCCGAGCTGGTTGACCCGGACGGGCGTGTCGGCAGCAGCGGTGGCGCCGGCCGCGGCCGGTGCGTCCACGGCCGCCGCGGACGGGGCGCCGAGGGCGAGCGCCAGGCAGGCGAGGACGGCGGACGCGCGGCGCGGCATGCCGCGGGCGGGGGTGGCAGGGGGCACGGTGAAGCCTTCCGTTGGAGCGGGCGGGTCCGTGGGAGCGCTCCCATCAAGCCAGCGGCCGGACGGTCCGTCAAGACCGCCGGTCTGAGGGCGGGTTGGGCCGCGGCGGGCCACCCCCAGGCCTACCGGGTGTGAGCGGCGTTGCCGTAGTAGGCGTCCGGCCCGTGCTTGCGGGTGAAGTGCCGCTCCAGCAGATGCCCCGGCGGTTCGGACGTGCTTCCGAGGCGGGACCCCAGCGCCAACGTGTGCAGCGCCATCTCCGCAACGGCTTCGCAGACGACGGCGTGCTCCAGCGCAGCCGTCGCGGAGGCACCCCAGGTGAAGGGGCCGTGCCGTGAGACGAGCGCTCCGGGGACCTCGTCGGCCCGGTGCCCATCGCCGTCGAGCAGGTCGACGATCACCTGCCCGGTGTTGTACTCGTAGTTCTGCGCGCACTGCTCGGCGGTGAGGTCCGCCGTCACCGGCACGGGACCGTTGAAGGTGTCGGCGTGCGTGGTGCCGAGCACGGGTATGGGGCGGCGCGCCTGGGCGAAGGCGACGGCGTGCGCCGAGTGCGTGTGGGTGATGCCCCCGAGGGAGGGGAAGGCCCGGTAGAGGCACCGGTGGGTTTCGGTGTCGGTCGACGGCCGGAGGCGTCCGTCGACGACCCGCCCGTCCTCCAGCGCAACGACCACCAGATCCCCCTCGGTGAGTTCGGCATAGGGGACCCCGGACGGCTTGATGACGAAGACGCCCGCGTCACGATCCACTCCGCTGACGTTTCCCCAGGTGAGGGTGGCCAGGCCGGCCTCGGGGATACGCAGGTTGGCCGCGAGGACCTCGCGACGGAGGTCCTTGAGGTTGGGCTCGCTCACTGCAGCTCTCACCGTCTCTCCGGTATGCGCGGCGGCTTCTCGGGCCGGCGTCGGCAGGCCCGCGGTCGCGCACGCGTGTGGGCAGGACTGATCGGGGGCGCGACATGCTGCGCTGCTGCAGCTCCCCCGGGCTGATTGTGAGCGCTAACAAGCAGGATTCTCAATACCTACGTGGAGATTCCCCTCCCCACCCCGTAGTGAGCGCGGCATAATGTGAGCGCAAACAATCCACTCACCCCCCTCGCCTGCCGAACGGCCCGGGTGTGTGCGGGCCGCGACGGGTTCGATACCTTGAGGGAAGGCCGCTCGATGAGGAGAGGAAGAGAATTGACCCAGGTCCCGGACGTCTCGCGAGCGCCCACGATGGCCGACGTCGCGCGCGTTGCCGGCGTGTCCCACCAGACCGTTTCACGGGTGCTCAGCGACCACCCGAACGTGAGCGCCAAGACCCGCGCCGCCGTGACCGAAGTCATCGAGCAGCTGGGGTACCGGCGCAACTCTGCGGCGCGGGCGCTGGTCACCCGGCGGACCCACACCCTGGGCGTCATCGCGGTGAACACCACTCTGCACGGACCCGCAAGCACCGTGGCGGGAGTGCAGGAGGCGGCCCGTGACCGTGGCTACCTGACCTCGGCCGTCACCCTGCGGACCGCCACGCAGACGGCCCTCGCCGAGGCCATGCAGCACCTCGCCGGGTGGGGCGTGGAGGGGATCGTCGCCGTCACGCCGCAGCGCGCGGCGGTGCGCGCCCTGGCGGCACTGGAGGCACCCTGCCCGGTGGTCACCGTGGAAGGCGGCCACACCCTCGACCTGCCCGGGGTGTCCCTGGACCAGAACCTCGGCGCCCGCCTTGTCACCGAACACCTCCTCGCGTCGGGCCACGCCACCGTGTGGCACGTGGCGGGACCGTCCGACTGGCTGGAGAGCGAGGCCCGCACGCAGGGCTGGGAGGACACGCTCCGTGAGGCCGGCGCCGAGGTGCCGCCCGTGCTGCGCGGCGACTGGAGTCCGCTGTCGGGGTACCAGGCGGGCCAGCAGCTCGCGGGCCGGTTCCTGGCCTCGCGGGGGCGGGGAGCCGGCCTCACCGCCGTGTTCGTGGCCAACGACCAGATGGCCCTCGGAGTCCTGCGGGCCTTGCGGGAAGCGGGCCTGCGCACACCGGAGGACGTGGCCGTGGCCGGATTCGACGACATCCCCGAGGCGGAGTTCTTCCCGCCTCCGCTGACGACCGTCCGGCAGGACTTCGCCCTGCTCGGACGCGAGAGCATCGGCCTGCTCCTGGACCACATCGAAGGCCGGACCGACGAGTCGACGCACCTGGTGGTGGCGCCCGAGCTCATCGTGCGCGCCAGCACGGCCCGCAGGATCGGTCCGCCGGGCGGATGAGCCGCAGCCGCCGTCCGGTGCCCCGGCAGCACCGGACGGCGGCTGCGGCCGCCGCGCTCTCAGACGGTGACCGTGGTGAACCGGTGGACCGTTGTCGACCGGTACACCTCACCCGGGCGCAGTACGACCGCCGGGTAGTCGGGTCGGTTCGGCGAGTCCGGGTAGTGCTGGGTCTCCAGCGCGACGCCCGCATAGGCCTGGTAGGGCCTGCCCCCCTTGCCCGTGATGTCACCGGTCAGCCCCTGGGCGGTGTAGACCTGGATTCCCGGTTCGGTGGTGAGGACGTCCATGCGGCGGCCGGAGGCGGGTGCGTACAGGACGGCGGCCTTCAGCGGACGGGCCCGCCGGGCGCCGGCGAGGACCCAGTTGTGGTCGAAACCGCCACCGGCGAGGGCCAGTTGGGCGTCCGGCCGGGTCAGGACGTCGGAGAGCCGCCTGGGCCTGCGGAGATCGAACGGCGTGCCGCTGACCGCGCGTTGGGGGCCGTCGGGGATCAGCTCGGCGTCGACCGGGGTGTAGGAGGGGGCCTCGACCTGGAGGTGGTGGCCCAGGACGTTGCCGCGCCCCTCGCCCTCGAGGTTCCAGTAGGCGTGGTTGGTGAGGTTGACGACGGTCGGCGCGTCGGCGACCGCGTGGTACGACAGGGTCAGGTTGTCCTGCCGGTCCAGCGTGTAGGTGACGCGGACGTCCAGGGCGCCCGGGAACCCCTGGTCGCCGTCGGGGCTGTGCAGGAACAGGCGGACGCCGGTGCGGTGCGCGGAGTGGAAGGGTTCGCACCGCCAGACCCGCTGGTCGAACCCGTCGGGACCGCCGTGGAGCGTGTGCCCGTTCTCCTGGGCGGCGAGCCGGTGGGCGACTCCGTCGAGGACGAAACCGCCGCCCGCGATCCGGTTGGCGCAGCGGCCCGCCGTCGCGCCGAAGTAGCGTGCGGAGCCCCCGCAGGCGCCGGCGTCGCGGGGGGCGAGCACCACATCGGCGTGGTAGCCCCAGCGGTCGGGCAGGATCAGCGAACGGAGGCGGGCGCCGAGCGTGTGGACCTCCGCGCAGGCCCGGCCCGGGAAGCCGAACCGCCACCGCTCGCCCGCTCCCCCGTCGCCGACCCGCAGGGGGCGGTCCGTCCGCGGACCGGCGGTGGCCTGCCCGGGCCCGGCGGCCCGGCCGGAGGACTCGCGTAAAGGTTCCATGGAACGGTCCCCTCGGGTCAGTGGGCGCCGGGGCGGCGTCCGGTCATCAGCCGTTGCAGCACGATGAACACGAGCAGCAGTGCGCCGATGACGATGCGGGTCCACCAGGAGCTGAGCGTTCCCTGGAAGTTGACGACCGTCTGCATCAGCCCGAGGACGAGGACACCGAGGGCGGTGCCCAGAACGAAGCCGGAGCCTCCGGTGAGCAGCGAGCCGCCGATCACCGTGGCGGCGATGGCGTCGAGTTCCATGCCCATGGCGTGGAGGGCGTAGCCGGAGAGCATGTAGAAGGTCAGCAGGAGGCCGCCCAGAGCGGAGCACAGGCCGCTGACGGCGTACACGGCGATCTTGGTGGGGCCCACCGGCAGGCCCATCAGGCGCGCGGACGACTCGTTGCCCCCCAGCGCGTACACGTTGCGGCCGAAGCGCGTGTGGTGCAGGACGACGAAGGCGGTCACCAGCACGGCCAGGGCGATGACCACCGGGATCGAGACGAACAGCCCTCCCGGGCCGTACAGACGGGTCTGCGCGATGCCCGCGGTGGCGGGGTCGCTGATCGTGATGGATTCGGTGCTGATCGTGTAGCAAAGCCCGCGGGCGAGGAACATGCCCGCGAGGGTGACGATGAAGGGCTGGATGTCGAAGGCGTGGATGATCCAGCCCATGAGGGTCCCGCCGGCGGTACCGGTCAGGAGGACCAGGGGGATGACGGCGGCCAGGGGCCAGCCGTGCGACTCGATCAGCCAGGCGGTGAGCATGGTCGACAGGGCCACTACGGAGCCGACGGACAGGTCGATGCCGCCGGTGAGGATGACGAACGTCGCCCCGACCGCGACGACCAGCAGGAACCCGTTGTCGATCAGCAGGTTGAGCAGGACCTGCGCGGAGAAGAAGCCCTCGTAGCGCACCGAGCCGACGCCGAACATGGCGACCAGCAGGACGGCCGTGACGATCAGCGGGATGCGGGTGCGCGTGCGCGGGGACACCGCTGCGAACGGGCGGGTGGGCTGCGCGGCGGCGCTCGCGGTACCGGCGCTCATGCGCCTACCTCCTGGTGCTGCGGGGCGGGGCCCGCCGTCTCGTGGGGTCGGGGAGCGCCCGTCCTGCGGCGGCGCAGGGTCTTGGCCCGGAAGGCCGGTGACTGCACGAGGCAGACCGCGATGACGACGAACGCCTTGAAGACGAGGGTGGTCTCGGGCGGGACGCCGAGGGTGTAGACGGTGGTGGACAGGGTCTGGATGGTCAGGGCGCCCAGGACGGTGCCCCCCAGGGAGAAACGTCCTCCGGTCAGGGCGGTGCCGCCGATGACGACCGCCAGGATCGCGTCGAGTTCGATCCACAGGCCGGCGTTGTTCCCGTCGGCGCTGGACACGTTCGAGCTGATCATCAGCCCGGCGACGGCGGCGCACAGCGCACTGAAGACGTACACGAGGGCGAGCAGGCCGCCGGCGCGGATGCCGGCCAGGCGGCTGGCGGCGGGGTTCCCGCCCACGGACTCGATCAGGAGGCCCAGTGCGCTGCGGCGGGTGACGAAGGCGGTGAGCGCGACGAGCGCTGAGGCCAGGAGGACGGCGAAGGGGAGGAACAGCCAGTATCCGCCGCCGATCATCTTGTAGGGGGCACTGGTCACGGTGATGATCTGTCCGTCGCCGATCAGCTGGGCGACGCCCCGGCCCGCGACCATGAGGATCAGCGTGGCCACGATGGGCTGTACCCCCAGCCCGGCGACCAGGAGGCCGTTGGCGAGGCCCAGTACGAGGGCGACGCCGAGTGCGAGGGCGACGGCCGTGGCCGTGGTGGCCACGCTGCCGGGCTGTGCGGCGGCGGAGATGTGCCCGCAGGCCAGGGCGCCGGCGATGGCGACCGTGG
This sequence comes from Streptomyces sp. NPDC038213, assembly GCF_055600495.1. Classification (NCBI taxonomy): domain Bacteria; kingdom Bacillati; phylum Actinomycetota; class Actinomycetes; order Kitasatosporales; family Streptomycetaceae; genus Streptomyces; species Streptomyces sp. NPDC038213. The sequence continues at coordinate 144,531 of NZ_JBVJYM010000015.1, read as the reverse complement.
AGCCCACCGAGAGGTCGATGCCGCGGGTGGCGATGACGAGGGTCATGCCGAGCGCCACCAGGACGAGGGGTGCCCCGAACTGGAGGATGTCGATGAGGCTGCCGTAGAGGTGGCCGTCGCGTACGCGGACGGCGAGGAAGCCGGGCTGGAACGCGAGGTTGCCGAGGAGCAGGGCGAGCAGGGCGAGCGCGGGCCACAGGAGCCGGTGGCCGGCCAGCCGTCGCCCGACTCCGCCGGCCGCGGGGTACCTGGCGGGCTGGGGGGTCATGGGGCCGCTCCGGTGGCGATGGTGGTGAACACGCGGTCGGGTGTGACGCTCTCGTCGTTCGCGAAGGCGGCCACCATGCGGTGGTCGCGGAGCACGGCGATGCGGTGGCTCAGGCGCAGGACCTCTTCGAGCTCCGCCGAGATGAACAGCACGGCGGTGCCTTCTCTCGCCAGGCGGGCCACCAGTCGCTGGATCTCGGCCTTGGCTCCGATGTCGATGCCCCGGGTGGGCTCGTCGAGGATCAGGAGCCGCGGTGCGGTCAGCAGCCAGCGGGCGAGGAGGACCTTCTGCTGGTTGCCGCCGCTGAGGTGGCGGATCTGTGCTTCCGGGTCGGCGGGGCGGATGTCCAGGGCTTCGATCCAGTGCCGCGCCAGTTCGTCCTGCTGGGCACGGGCCAGCGGCCTGGTCCAGCCGCGGGCGGCCTGCAGGGCCAGGACGATGTTCTCGCGGACCGTGAGCTCGCCCACCAGCCCCTCGGACTTGCGGTTCTCGGAGCAGAACGCGATGCCCCGGGCGATGGCGTGGCGGGGGGTGCGCAGGACTGTCCTCTCGCCGTCGATGCGCACTTCTCCGGCATCGGCGCTGTCCGCGCCGAACAGGAGGCGCGCCGCCTCGGTGCGGCCCGAACCCAGGAGGCCGGCCAGTCCGACCACCTCTCCGGCGTGGATGTCGAGGTCGTACGGTTCGATCGAGCCCGTACGGGCCAGCTGTCGTGCCCGCAGGAAGGGTGCGCCGGACGTCCGGGCGGCCGCCTCCGCCGCGGCGCGGCCGGACAGCTGGTCGAGGGCGGCCAGTTCCCCGCCGATCATGCGCTGCACCAGCGTCACCGGAGTGAGTTCACCGATGGGGTACTCGCCTTCCAGACGGCCGTTGCGCAGGATGGTGACGCGGTCGCACAGGTCGAACACCTGGTCCAGGAAGTGCGTCACGAACAGGACGGCCACACCGCGGTCCCGCAGCCGCCGCACCAGGGTGAAGAGCTGGGCGACCTCCTCCCGGTCCAGGCTCGAGGTCGGTTCGTCCAGCACGAGCACCTTGGCGGAGAGGTCCACCGCCCAGACGATCGCGACCAGTTGCTGCACCGCCAGTGAGTGCGAGCCGAGCGGGCTCGTGACGTCCAGGTGCAGGTCCAGCTCCGTCAGCAGCTCCGCGGCCCGCCGCCTCGTCTCGGACCAGCGGATGAGACCGAACCGGCGCGGTTCGCGCCCGATGAGGATGTTCTCGGCGACCGAGAGGTTCGGGCAGAGGTTGACCTCCTGGTACACGGTGCTGATTCCGGCGTGCTGCGCGTGGAGGGGGTCCGTGAACGCATGGGGGCGGCCGTCGACGAGGATGCTTCCGCCGTCCGCGGGGTGGACGCCGGTGAGCACCTTGATCAAGGTGGACTTCCCGGCGCCGTTCTCGCCCATCAGGGCGTGCACCTCACCGGGGAAGAGCCGCAGGGCGACTCCGTCGAGGGCGAGCACGCCCGGGAACTGCTTGCGGACGCCCTGGGCTTCCAGGACCGGCCGCGGGGTGGACGGGGATGCCATCCGCCCTCCTGTCATGGGTCGGTGGTGGAGCGGGATCCTGCCGGCGGGGCGGCACCGGGGCCGGGACTGCTCCGGCACCGGAACCCGCCGCGTCAGTAGGTCCGGGACGGCAGCGCTGCCGCGGCCTCGTCCTGCGGGAAGACGCCCTCCTCGGTCTCGACGCGCTTCGGGACGGTCTCCCCCGCCACGACCTTCCGGGCCAGCTCCATCAGCTGGCCCCCGAGCATGGGGTTGCACTCCACCACGACGTTGATCTTGCCCTGGGTCATGGCGACGAAGGCGTCCCTGATCCCGTCCACCGAGATCACCTTGATGTCCGTGCCGGGCTTCCTGCCGGACTCCTCGATGGCCTGGATCGCGCCGAGGGCCATGTCGTCGTTGTGGGCGTAGAGGACGTCGATGTCCTCCTGGGACTTCAGGAACGCCTGCATGACCTCCTTGCCCTTGGCGCGGGTGAAGTCCCCCGACTGCGAAGCGACGATCTTGAACTTGCCGTCGGTGCGGATGGCGTCGGCGAATCCGGCCTTGCGGTCGTTGGCGGGTGCGGAACCCGTGGTGCCCTGGAGCTCGACGATGTTGACCGGCCCCGGCTGGTTCGCGTAGGCGCCGGTCAGCCACTCGCCCGCGGACTTGCCCTCCTTGACGAAGTCGGAGCCCAGGAAGGTCTTGTAGAGGGAGGTGTCCGCGGTGTCCACGGCGCGGTCGGTGAGGATCACCGGGATGCCCGCGTCCCTGGCCTCCTTGAGCACCGTGTCCCAGCCGGATTCCACCACCGGCGAGAACGCGATGACGTCGACCTTCTGCTGTATGAAGGTGCGGATCGCCTTGATCTGGTTCTCCTGCTTCTGCTGGGCGTCGGAGAACTTGAGCGTGATGCCGGCCTTCTTCGCAGCCTCCTGGACCGACTTGGTGTTGGCCGTGCGCCAGCCGCTCTCAGCACCGACCTGGGCGAATCCCATGGTGATCGGGCCCCCGGAACGCTTTGCGGCCCCGGCGGCCGGGGCGGATCCGGGGCCTTCGGTCGAGCAGGCGGTCAGGGCCGAGGAGGCGAGGAGGGCGGCGGTGAGGACGAGAGCTGCTCTGCGGGCCATGAGGGGTGTCCTTTCGGGTGTGCGGAATGCGCCGTGCAGTGCCGTGCCGGGTCGGGACACGACGAGGTCGGGGCCCGGGCGGGCAGGAGGAGTGCCCCGAAGCAGGCGCCGTCGCATTGTGAGCGCTAACAAGCCTCGTTCTCAACCCCCTTGCACGCATTACCTGTCCACTATCCTCGGGATCCCCCGGCCGTGTCGGCGCTGATGCACCAGCAGATCGCGCAGCCCGCGCACATGAATCGCGTCAGCATCTTGCCCGCGGTCATTGTTAGCGCTCACAATTGCAGCCCTCGGCCTGTCGGCCCGACTGCCGGGACTACCGGCCCGGCATCTCCGGTCGGCCGCTGGGCCGCCGGTCGCCCCGCCCTCCTTCGAAAGGCACTCCGTTGACCCCACCCCCTCCCCCCGCGCCCGCCGCAGCACCCGAGCAGTACACGGTCGGCGTCGATTTCGGCACGCTGTCGGGCCGCGCCGTGGTGGTCCGGGTCCGCGACGGCCGGGAGCTGGCTGCGGCGGTCCACACCTACCGGCACGGCGTCATCGACCGGCAACTGCCGCACGACGGTGCGCAGCTGCCTCCGGACTGGGCCCTGCAGCACCCCCAGGACTGGCGGGACGTGCTGCGCCACGCCGTCCCGGAGGCGGTGGCGGCGGCCGGGGTCGACCCCGCCGCGGTGATCGGTATCGCCACCGACTTCACCGCCTGCACCGTGCTCCCCACGCTGGCCGACGGGACCCCGCTCAGCGAGACCGGCCTGGCCGGACGGCCCCACGCCTGGCCCAAGCTGTGGAAGCACCACGCGGCCCAGCCGCACGCCGACCGCATCAACGAACTCGCCCACGCCCGCGGCGAGAAGTGGATCGCCCGCTACGGCGGCCGGATCTCCGCGGAGTGGCAGTTCGCCAAGGCCCTCCAGGTGCTGGAGGAGGACCCCCTCGTCTACGAAGCCTGCGCGCGGTGGATCGAGGCCGCCGACTGGATCGTGTGGCAGCTCACCGGGACCGAGTCCCGCAACGCCTGCACCGCCGGCTACAAGGGCATCCACCAGGACGGCGCCTACCCCGGCGAGGACTACCTGGCGGCCCTGAACCCGCGCTTCGGCGACTTCGCACGCACCCGGCTCGCCTTCCCCCTCGCCGCCCAGGGCTCACGCGTGGGCTCGCTCAGCGCCGAGGCGGCAGCGTGGACCGGGCTGCGCGCCGGGACCGCCGTGGCCGCGGGCAACGTCGACGCCCACGTCACCGCCGCGGCTGCGCGGGCCGTCGAGGACGGCCAACTGCTCGCCATCATGGGGACCTCCACCTGCCACGTCGTCAACGCCCCCGTCCTCGCCGACGTCCCCGGCATCTGCGGTGTGGTGGCCGGCGGGATCGTCGAGGGGGCCTACGGCTACGAGGCCGGCCAGAGCGCGGTCGGCGACATCTTCGCCTGGGTACTGGACCAGGGCGTCCCGCCGGACTACCTCGCCGAGGCCGCCGGCCGCGGCGAGGACCTGCACACCCTGCTGACCCGCAAGGCCGCCAGGCAGCCCGTCGGCGGACACGGCCTCGTCGCCCTGGACTGGCTGAACGGCAACCGCTCGGTCCTCGTCGACCACCACCTCTCGGGAGTCATCGCGGGCCTCACGCTCGCGACCCGCCCCGAGGACGTCTACCGCGCCCTGCTCGAAGCCACCGCGTTCGGCACCCGCGTCATCGTGGAAGCCCTGGAGGCGGGCGGCGTACCGGTGCACGAGTTCATCGTCGCCGGCGGACTGGCCAGGAACGAACTGCTGATGCAGATCTACTCCGACGTGCTGCGGCGCCCGGTCTCCCTCGCCGCGTCCGACCAGGGCCCCGCCCTCGGGTCGGCCATCCACGCCGCCGTCGCCGCCGGAGCCCACCCCGACGTACGCACGGCCACCGCCGCCATGGGCCGCCGGCTGCCGGCCGTGTACACGCCCGACGCGTCCCGGGCCGACGCCTACGACGCCCTCTTCGCCGAGTACCGCCTCCTGCACGACCACTTCGGCACCGGCGGCCTGCTGCACCGCCTCCGGGGCATCCGCGACACCGCCCGCACCGCGCTGTGAAAGCAGCCCCCGCAGCCCGTTCCGCACACCCGCACCCCCCTCCGCACGCCGCCCCCGCCCGCCCCCTTGCGGGACGCCACCCCCAGGAGCACATGTGACCAGCCGCACCTCCCCCGCCCGGGACATCTGGTTCCTCACCGGCAGCCAGGGCCTGTACGGGGAGCAGACACTGAAGCAGGTCGCCGACCAGTCGCGGCAGATCGCCGCCCTGCTCGCCGACGTCTCCGGCCTTCCCGCACGCGTGGTGTGGAAGCCGGTCCTGACCGACGCCGAGGCCATCCGCCGGATCTGCCTGGAGGCGAACGCGGACGACCGGTGCACCGGGCTCATCGCCTGGATGCACACCTTCTCGCCGGCCAAGATGTGGATCGCCGGACTGGACGCGCTGCGCAAGCCGCTGCTGCACCTCCACACCCAGTCGAACGTGGCCCTGCCCTGGGACACCATCGACATGGACTTCATGAACCTCAACCAGGCCGCCCACGGCGACCGCGAGTTCGGGCACCTCCAGACCCGGCTCGGGGTGCCCCGCAAGACCGTGGCCGGCCACGTCGCCGACGCGGGCACGACCTCGCGCGTCGCCGTCTGGGCACGGGCAGCGGTCGCACGGTCCGAACTGGCCGCCCTCAAGGTCGCCCGCTTCGGCGACAACATGCGCGACGTGGCCGTCACCGAGGGGGACAAGGTCGAGGCCCAGCTGCGCTTCGGCGTCTCCGTCAACACCTACGGGGTCAACGACCTGGTGGAACTCGTCGACAGCGCGGACGACACCCGGGTGGACTCCCTCGTCGAGGAGTACGGGGACCTGTACCGCCTGGCGCCGGAACTGCGGCCGGACGGCGAGCGGCACGGCTCACTGCGGTACGCGGCCCGCATCGAGGCCGGCCTGCGCACCTTCCTCGAAAGGGGCGGCTTCGGGGCCTTCACCACCAACTTCGAGGACCTCGGCGGACTGCGCCAGCTGCCCGGACTCGCGGTCCAGCGGCTCATGGCCGAGGGCTACGGCTTCGGCGGGGAAGGGGACTGGAAGACCGCAGTCCTGCTGCGCGCCCTGAAGGCGGCCGCCGCCGGCCTCCCGGGCGGAACCTCCTTCATGGAGGACTACACCTACGACATGACGCCGGGCAGCGAGCTCATCCTCGGCGCGCACATGCTCGAGGTCTGCCCCACCCTCGCGGCGGCCGGGCCCGCCTGCGAGATCCACCCCCTCGGCATCGGCGGGCGGGAGGACCCGGTGCGCCTGGTGTTCGACGCGGCCCCCGGCCCGGCCGTGGTCGTCGGCCTCGCCGACCTCGGCGACCGCTTCCGCCTGATCGCCAACGACATCGACGTGGTGGCGCCGCCGCATCCGCTGCCCCTCCTGCCGGTCGCCCGCGCCGTCTGGCGTCCCCGGCCGGACCTGCGGACCTCCACCGAGTCCTGGCTGACGGCCGGCGGGCCGCACCACACCGTCCTCAGTTCGGCCCTGACCTCCGAGCACCTCGACGACCTGGCGGAGATGCTCCGCATGGAACTCGCCCTCATCGACGGGAGCACCACTGCGCAGCAGTTCCGGCGCGAGCTCCGCTGGAACCAGGCCTACCACCGGCTGGCGCTGGGGCTGTGAGCCGTTCGGCGCCCGGCGCGTCCGAGCAGTTGCGCGTACGCGCCCATGGCGGGGGCAATCTCCGCCCGGGCCCGGAACCGGTGGTGGGCGAAGACGGGCGCGGCGCCGCCCGCGAGGTACGCCGCACACGTCCTGGACTGACTGGGAGCGCTCCCACTGTGCAGGCGTGACGGGGCGCCGTCAAGACGTCCGGACAGTCCGGGCAGGCATCGAGGTATTTGCTCGATTCCTCTTTCCTTCGGTGTCCGCTGGCGCTACGGTCTGGGCCGCAACAAGTGGGAGCGCTTCCATCCGTCGGCGCCCCGTCAAGGCGCACCCTGCCGCACGTAGGAGCCCGTGCACCTCACCGCCCCCGGCGGAGCGGTACACGCCTCGTCCCGTGACGGTCTACCCGGCGGTCCCGGCACCGCCTGCAAAGAACCGCGCAAGAGGAACAGCCCTTCCCGAATTCGCCCCGGTCACGGACCGCGTTCCCCCGCACTGTCCCCCTTCGGCACTGGGCTGCGCTGCAACCGGCGCGCCCTGAACGAAAGGCACGACATGAGCCGCACAGTCCCCCGGACCGCCTTGTTGGCGGCCTTGAGCCTCATCACGGCCGCCGGCGCCACCGCCACCGCATTCGGCACCACTTCCGGTGCCGCCGCGGCCGGCTGCAGGATCGACTACCAGGTCTCGAACCAGTGGAACTCCGGATTCGGCGCCAACGTGATCGTCACCAACACCGGTGACCCGGTCGCCTCCTGGACCGTGGAGTGGTCCTACGCGAACGGCCAGCAGGTCACCCAGGGCTGGAACGCCACCCTCACCCAGTCCGGGGCCGCGGTCACCGCGAAGAGCATGTCCTACAACGGCTCCCTGGCCACGGGCGGTTCGACGTCCTTCGGCTTCAACGCTTCGCACACCGGCACCAACACCGTCCCCGCGACGTTCAAGCTGAACGGCGTCACCTGCAACGGTGCCACCGAGCCGACCCAGCCCCCCACCACACCGCCGACCACGCCTCCGCCCACCGGCGGCAAGGTCGACAACCCCTACGCCGGCGCCAGGATGTACGTGAACCCCGAGTGGTCGGCCCATGCCGCCGCCGAGCCCGGCGGCAGCAGGGTCTCCCACCAGCCCACGGCCGTCTGGCTCGACCGCATCGCCGCCGTCACCGGCGCGTCCGGCAAGATGGGCCTGCGCGCCCACCTCGACGCGGCTCTGGCGCAGAAGGGCAGCGGTGAACTCGTCGTCCAGTTCGTGATCTACAACCTGCCGGGCCGGGACTGCTCGGCGCTCGCCTCCAACGGCGAACTGGGCCCCACCGAGATCGACAAGTACAAGACGCAGTACATCGACCCCATCGCCACGATCCTCGCCGACCCCAAGTACGCGGGTCTTCGGATCGTCACCGCGGTCGAGATCGACTCCCTGCCGAACCTGGTCACCAACGTGTCCGGGCGGCCGACGGCCACCCCCAACTGCGACGTGATGAAGGCCAACGGGAACTACGTCAAGGGCATCGGATACGCACTGAACAAGCTCGGGGCGATCGCCAACGTCTACAACTACGTGGACGCCGGCCACCACGGCTGGCTCGGCTGGGACGACAACCTCGGCGCCTCCGCCGAGATGTTCAGGCATGCCGCCACCTCCGAGGGCTCCACGCTGGCCAACGTGCACGGCTTCGTCGTCAACACCGCCAACTTCAGCGCCCTGAAGGAAGACCACTTCACGATCGACGGCTCCGTCAACGGCACCCCCGTGCGCCAGTCGAAGTGGGTCGACTGGAACCGCTACACCGACGAACTGTCCTACGCCCAGGGCATGCGCAGCAAACTGGTCTCCCTGGGCTTCGACCCCAACATCGGCATGCTGATCGACACCTCCCGCAACGGCTGGGGAGGCACCGCCCGGCCCACCGGCCCCGGCCCCTCGACCAACGTCGACACGTACGTCAACGGCGGCCGGTACGACCGGCGCATCCACCTCGGCAACTGGTGCAACCAGTCGGGCGCCGGGCTGGGCGAGCGGCCGAAGGCGGCCCCCGCAGCCGGCATCGACGCGTACGTGTGGGTCAAGCCGCCGGGCGAGTCGGACGGCGCGAGCAGGGAGATCCCCAACGACGAGGGGAAGGGTTTCGACCGGATGTGCGACCCGACCTATACGGGCAACGTGCGCAACGGCAACAGCATGTCGGGGGCCCTCCCGAACGCACCGCTGGCCGGGCAGTGGTTCTCCGCCCAGTTCCAGGAGCTCATGAAGAACGCGTACCCCGCGCTGTGACGCACCGCCGGTAGAGGCCCGGGGCCGTACGGAACCGTCCGCGTTCCGTACGGCCCCGGGCCGAACCGCGCCCCGCCCCGGCCCTCACGAAGATTCCCGCACGATCAGCTCCGTCGGCAGGATCCGCTGCAGTTCGTCCCCCGCCACGGGAGCCGCGCCGTGCCTCTCCCCGATCCTCTGGAGCAGCAACCTGGTCATCGTGCGGCCCATCTCCTCGATCGGCTGCCGCACGCTCGTCAACGGCGGATCCATCAGGCGCGCCACCGCCGAGTCGTCCACCCCGACCAGCGCCACGTCCTCGGGGACCCGCCGCCCCGCCTCGCGCAGCGCCGCCCGCGCACCTGCCGCCATCACGTCCGACGCCGCGAAGACCGCGTCCAGCCCGGGATCGCGCGCCAGGAGCTCGCGCATCGCCTGCCGGCCGCCCGCCTCGGTGAAGTCCCCGGCGGCCGTCAGGGCCTCGTCGGGCACGATCCCCGCCTCGGCGAGCCCCGCCAGGTAGCCGCCGAGCCGCGCCCGGGCCGCGTACATGTCCTGCGGCCCCGTGATCGTGGCGATCCTGCTGCGGCCACGGCCCACCAGGTGGGCGACGGCCGCCCGTCCCGCGCCGACGTTGTCGGAGTCCACGTAGGCCGCCGCCTCGGCCGCCGAACGCCGCCCGTTCATCACCAGCGGCACCCCCAGCCCCGTGATGAGGGCGGGCAGCGGGTCGTCCCCGTGCACGGAGGCCAGCAGCACGCCGTCGACCCGCTGCGCGGCCAGGTAGTGCGCGAACCGCTGCCGCTCCGCCCCGGTGCGGACCAGCGTGAGGAGCAGTTGCTTGTCCGCGACCGCCAGTTCGGTGCTCACCCCGCGGATCAGGTCGAGGAAGTACGGTTCGGCAAACACCCTGGCCTCGGTCTCCGGGATGACGAGGGCCACCGCATCGGTCCGGCTGCCGGCCAGGACCCTGGCCGCCTGGTTGGGTACGTACCCCAGCTCTGCGACGGCACGGGCAATGGCTTCCCGCGCCTGCTCGCTCACTCCCGGGGCTCCGTTGATGGCCCGCGAGACCGTACCCCGGCCGACACCGGCCAGTGCTGCGACCTGTTCCAGGGTGGGCCTGCCGTTGCGGCGTTCGCTCACGCTCCTGAACTCCCCTCCGTACCGACGCACTCGGGTCGGGCAAGCCGATGTATGCCCGCCCCGGCAGCAGTAGAACACGCTGCATACGAAACGGAGTTGTGGGTACGCCCGTCCACGGGTGCGCGACACAGGCCTTCACGGCGGCCTCGTCAGTGCGCGTACCGCTGACGCGCAGCCGTCAGGGCAGCGGGAGCCGCGCGGGGTCGGAGATGATCCGGTGGACCGTCGACCAGGCGGCACCCAGGACCGGGCCGCGCCGGCCGAGGGCGGAGGGCCGCACTGCTTCGGCAGGCCAGGGCCGGACGGTGACCCGGGCCGCCAGTTCGGCGCGCAGCGGCGGCAGGAGCCAGTCGGCCAGTTCGGCGTAGGCGCCGCCCAGGACCAGGGAGTCCGGGTCGATCAGGTTCACCGCCGAGGCCAGGGCGAGGCCCAGGGCCCGTCCGGCCCGGTCCAGGGCGCGCAGGGTCGCCGCGTCCGCGGCCCGGGCCCTGCTGCTCAGCAGGGCCACCGGGTCGCGCGCGCCGGCCAGCCCGGCCTCGCGCAGGACGGCTGCTTCGCCGGCGTACTGCTCCAGGCAGCCGCGGGCCCCGCAGGGACAGGGCGCGCCCTCGGGGTGCACGGGCAGGTGGCCGAGTTCGCCCGCGAAGCCCCGGGCACCCCGGAACAGCTGCCCGCCCAGCACCAGCGCGGCGCCGATCCCGGCCCCGGCGGAGACGTGGACGAACGTCTCGGCCGGGTTCCCCTGCTCCCGCTGCTCGGCGAGGGCGCCGAGATTGGCCTCGTTCTCGGGCTCCGGCACGCTGTCGGGGTCGGGCCAGTGGTCGGCGGGGCGGACGGCCTGCCAGCCGAGGTTGGGGGCGTTGGCGACCAGCCCCCCGGGGGCGTCCGGAACCACGCCGGGCACGGCCACGACCCGGCCCGCGACGCGCAGGCCCACGGCAGCGGCCTGCGACTCCGCCTCGGCGCCCAGCGCGGCCGCCTCGGCCAGGACCTGCGCGGGCGGCCGTCCCGCGTTGGCCTGCTCCACCCGGCGCCATACCCGCGGTGCGCCGCGCAGGTCCACGACGCACGCGGCGAGGTGGGCGACGCCGATCTCCAGCCCCAGGCCTGCGGGGCCGCGGTCGCTGAGGACCAGCGCCCGTCCGGGGCGGCCGACGCGTCCGCTGGGCGCGGCCTGCGCCTCGGCCAGCGCGCCGCGGGCGATGAGCTCGTCGACCAGGGAGGAGACGGCCGGCCGGGTCAGGCCCGTGCGGCCGGCGACGTCCGCCCGGGAGAGCGGGCCGTGCGCAGCCACTGCGCCCGTCACGACCGCCAGGTTCTGCCGGCGCATCCCCTGCTGCGAGGCGGGCCCGGCTTCCACGGCTCCGCCCGCCCTGCCCGTCCCCGCCATGTGCGCCGTGCTCCTATCGTCGTGCGGGCGCGGCCTCCTGCAGGGTCCGCGCCCTCCGCAGGGTACTGGCGATCCTTGCGAGCGCGTCGTCGTCCCGGGTCACCGGTTCCAGTACCCGGCCGCCGGCGGTCCCCCAGCGTCGGGCGACGGCATCCGCCGGCTCGCCCGTGAGCAGCGCGGCGGCCTGGGCGGCGGCCCCGAGGGCTACCGGTTCGCGGATGTCGGGCACCTGTACCGCGCGGCCCGACAGGCGCAGGACGGTCCGCTGCCAGGCCCTGCCTCGGGCGCCGCCGCCGATCAGCAGCAGTGGTTCGTCGGGGGCGGGGTTCTCGCCCCCGGCGCGCAGTACGTCGTCCAGTGCCGCGAGCAGGGCGTGGACGGCGCCGTCGTAGGCGGCCTGGAGGACCTGTCCCGGCGTGGTGTCGTGGCGCAGTCCGTGGACCAGGCCGGACGCACCCGGGAGGTCCGGGGTGCGCTCGCCGTCCAGGTAGGGGAGCACCACGAGCGTGCCGCCCCCTTCGACGTCCTCGCGGTCCCGGCCCACGAGGGCGGCGAAGCGGTCGACGGCAAGGGTGCAGTTGAGCGTGCAGGCGAGCGGCAGCCAGCCGCCGAGGGCATCGGCGAAGCCGGCGACGGTTCCGCCCGGGTCGGCGGGCCGGGTCCGGCCGACGGCGTAGACGGTGCCCGAGGTGCCGAGGCTCAGCACGGGGCGTCCGGGGGGCAGGCCCAGCCCGAGGGCGGCGGCCATGTTGTCACCGGTTCCGGTAGCCACCGGCGCCCCCTTGCGCAGGGGGGTCCCGGCGCGGACGGTACCCGCCCGGGCGCCCGGGGGGAGGACCTGGGGCAGCAGCCCGGGGTCGAGGCCGATCCGGCCGAGGACGTCCCCGTCGTAGCCGTCCGGTCCCCACCAGCCGGTTCCCGATGCATCACCGCGATCCGTCACGGCCTCCCCCGTGAGCCGCTCCGTCAGGAAGTCGTGGGGGAGGCGGACGGCCGCGGTGCGGTCGGCTGCGGGCCGTTCGTGCGCCTGCAGCCAGGCCCACTTGGCGGACGTGAAGGCGGCCGTGGGGACGCTGCCGGTACGGCGTGCGAGTTCTGCCGGACCGAACGCGGCTGCGAGTTCGGCGGCCTGGGGAGCGGAGCGGACGTCGTTCCACAGCAGGGCCGGGCGCACGGGCCGGCCGGCCGCGTCGAGGGTGACCAGGCCGTGCTGCTGGCCCGCGACCGAGCAGGCGGCGGCGCGGTCCGCCCAGCCGGTTTCCGCCGCGGCCTCGCCGAGGGCACGCCACCACTGTTCGGGGTCGCTCTCCCGTCCGGTGCCCGGGCTGACGGTGTGCGGGGCGCGGCCTTCGCCCAGGACGGCGCCGGAGTCCAGGTCGACGGCGACGGCCTTGGTGGACTGGGTCGAGCTGTCGACACCGATCACGACACGCTGAGCAGACACGGTTTCCTCCGGCGGGGTTCCTTCGGGGCTGTCCGCATACTAATTTGTTTTTCGCGATTACAAATAGCCCTCGGCCTGCTCCGGAGCCCCTCATGACCAGCGACCCGCTCACCCCCGTCCCCGCGCACAAGTTCACCTTCGGCCTGTGGACCGTGGGCTGGCAGGGACAGGACCCCTTCGGCGCCGCGACCCGCGGCCCCCTCGACCCGGTCGAGACCGTCGAGCGGCTGGCCGGGCTCGGCGCCTACGGCGTCACGTTCCACGACGACGACCTGATCCCCTTCGCGGCCGGCGAGGCCACGCGCGCGCAGGCCGTCAAGCGCTTCCGCACCGCGCTCGACACGGCCGGCCTGAAGGTACCGATGGCCACCACCAACCTCTTCACCCATCCGGTCTTCAAGGACGGCGCCTTCACCTCCAACGACCGGGACGTCCGCCGGTACGCACTGCGCAAGACGATCCGCAACATCGACCTGGCAGAGGAGCTCGGCGCCTCGGTCTACGTGGCCTGGGGCGGCCGCGAGGGCGCGGAGTCGGGTGCGGCAAAGAACGTGCGCACCGCCCTCGACCGGCTGAAGGAGGCCTTCGACCTGCTGGGCGAGTACGTCGGGTCCCAGGGCTACGACCTGCGCTTCGCGATCGAGCCCAAGCCGAACGAGCCGCGCGGGGACATCCTGCTTCCCACGATCGGCCACGCCCTGGCCTTCATCGACGAGCTGGAGCAGCCGGAGCGGGTGGGCCTCAACCCGGAGGTCGGCCACGAGCAGATGGCCGGGCTGAACTTCGCGCACGGCATCGCCCAGGCCCTGTGGCACGGCAAGCTGTTCCACATCGACCTCAACGGTCAGACCGGCATCAAGTACGACCAGGACCTGCGCTTCGGAGCGGGCGACCTGCGCCAGGCCTTCTGGCTGGTCGACCTGCTGGAGGGGGCGGGGTACGACGGGCCCCGCCACTTCGACTTCAAACCGCCGCGCACGGAGGACTCCGCGGGCGTCTGGGCCTCGGCGGCCGCGTGTATGCGCAACTACCTCCTGCTGGCCGAGCGTTCCCGCGCCTTCCGCTCCGATCCGGAGGTGCGGGCCGCGCTCAGCGCCTCCCGGCTCCCCGAACTCGCCCTCCCCACGGCCGAGGACGGCCTCGCCGGGCTCCTGGCCGACCGGTCCGCCTTCGACGAATTCGACGCCGATGCCGCCGCCCGGCGCGGCATGGCCTACGAACACCTCGACCAGCTCGCCCTGGAGCACCTCCTCGGCGCGCGCTGAGGAGGGCCGTCCACGGGCCGGGGCGCAGGCTGCGGGGGTCAGGCCGGCCGGGCGGGGGCCCGCAGTTCGATCCTGTACCCGCCCTGCGGGGTGGGTCCGGCGGTGAGGGTGCCGTCGAGGAGTTCGGCGCGTTCCTTCAGGCCGACCAGTCCGTGGCGGGCACTGGGGAGGGCGACGCACGGACGGGTGGGAGCCGTGTTGGTCACGGCGACGCCGAAGTGGTGGGCGTCGGCCCACAGGTGGACCTCGGCGCGGGCTCCGGGGGCGTGTTTGCGCACGTTGGTGAGGGCCTCCTGGACCGTTCGGTAGACGGTGCGCTGCGCGGTGGTGCTGATGCCGGCCGGGAGCCGCCCGGTCAGCGAGGTCTCGATGCCGCTGTTGGCGATCAGTTGCTGGAGGTCGGCGAGGGTGGGCTGGGGGGTGAGCTCGGTCGCCCTCCCGCCGGAGGCGCGGAGCAGGGTGACCATGTGGCGGAGTTCGTCGAGGGTGTTCGCGCTGAGGGTGCGGATCGTACGGGCGGCCTCGCGGGCGTCGGGGTCCTTGGCGGCGACCTGAAGGGCTCCTGCCTGTACGGCGATGAGGCTGACCTGGTGGGAGACGACGTCGTGCATCTCGCGGGCCAGTTGGGCGCGTTCGCGGGCGAGGACGGTCTGGGCGTACAGGGCCCGTTCGTGCTCCCGGGCCTCTTCGACCTCGACGAGCTGGCGGGCCACGTCGTGCCTGGCCTGGACGAGCTGGCCGAACAGGACGGGTGCTGCGGCCGTGGCCAGCGTGTAGACGAACTGGACGAGCGTCCAGGTCCGGTCCCCGTCGAACGCTCCCGACGGCCAGACCAGGGTCGCGGCGGCGGCGTTCAGCAGGGCGCAGCCCGCGAGGAGCGGGCGGTTGCGGGTGGAGGCGGCCAGGGTGTACAGGGCGGCGACCGGGGCGACCGCGACGTCCATGAACAGGGCCATGGGCAGGGTCAGCAGGAAGACGGCGAGCGGGAAGCGCCTGCGCAGGAACAGTCCGGCGGAGCCCGCCGCGGCGCAGGCCCACATGACGGGGGTGCCCTCGCCCAGGAGGTTGATCCAGGCGTCGAGAGCGGCCAGGACCACCAGGCCCGCGTCGACGGACCAGGGCGGCGGGCGCCGCCACGGTGCCCGGTCCGTGCTCATCGCCCGCTGTCCCCTGCCGTGCCGTCGGTGCGGGTGAGCAGTCCGGCGCGCTCGGCGAGAAGTGCGGCCTGGACGCGGCCGGTGACCCGCAGTCTGGTGAGGATCGAGCTGACGTGGTCCTTGACCGTGCCCTGGCTGAGGTGGAGGCGGGCTCCGATGTCGGCGTTGGAGAGTCCTTCGGCGATCAGGGTGAGGACGTCGCGTTCCCGGTCGCTGAGGAGGTCCACGCGTGCGGCTTCGGCGTCCCGGGGTGCCCCTCCGGCCCCCGGGTGGCTGCGGAGCAGCGTGCGGGAGGCTCTGGGGGACATCACCACCCCGCCCGCCGCCAGGGTGCGGACCAGGTGGACGAGCTGTTCGGGCTCGGTGTCCTTCAGGAGGAAGCCGGAGGCCCCTGAGCGCAGTGCGGTGAGGATGTACTCGTCGGTGTCGAAGGTGGTCAGCATGGCCACGTGGGGCGGTTCGGGCAGCTCCTGGATCTGCCGCAGTACGGTCAGGCCGTCCACGTCCGGCATGCGGATGTCCAGGAGCACGACGTCCGGCCGCTCGCGCCGGACCACGTCGGCCGCCCGGGCGCCCACGGCGGTCGCCACGACCCCGATGCCTTCGGACGCGTTCAGGATCATCTCGAAGCCGGAGCGCACCAGCGCCTCGTCGTCCACCACCACTACCCGGATCACCGCCGTTCCACCTCATGCTCCCGACTGCTCTGCCCGGCTGCTCCGCGCCCCGTGCGCCCAGGTGCCCCGCCTACGCGTTCGCCCGACGCCGACCGTACGTCCCGCAGGGTACGGGGTGGCGTACCCGCTCCCGGAGTGCGGACACCCGGCGGGTCGGGTCCAGCCGGTCGGGGGGTGGTCCCGGCCGGTCGGCGGGGGTGCCACCGAAACCTGCCGGATGGTCCGCCCCCATGCTGCACAGGGAGATTGCCCCTATGACACAGATACAGCCGCCGCAGGCGACACCAGCTCCGCCGGAGAACGCGCCTGCCGTCCCCGCAGCCCCGCCCGGCCCCTCGACGGGACGCCTGGTCGGCGTGGACCTGGCCCGCGCGCTGGCGGTGTTCGGCATGTACGTCGTCCACATCGGCCCGCCGCTGTCGGCGACGTCGGGCGCGGGCACCTGGGTCCGCTACCTGGCCGACGGGCACTCGTCGGTGCTGTTCGCCACCCTCGCCGGGTTCTCCCTGATGCTCATCGCCGGCCGCCGCACCCCGAAGACGGGCCTCGCCGGCCGGCAGGCCAAGGCCCGGATCGCGATCCGCGCCGTGGTGCTGCTCGCCCTGGGCACCGTGCTGGCGATGGAGTACGGGGGCGTGATCATCCTCGGCTTCTACGGCGTCTACTTCCTCCTCGCCCTGCCCCTGCTCCGGCTGTCCGCCAAGGCACTGGCGATCACCGCCGCAGGGCTCGCGCTCACCACGCCCCAGCTGGCGTTCGTCCTGAACGCGCAGCTGAGCGAGTCCGTCCAGCAGGCCGTCGGCGCCTACGACCCGCTCAAGAAGATCAGCGAGGTCGGCGTCCTCGACCTGCTGCTCACCGGCTTCTACCCGACGATCACCTGGATGTCCTTCGTCGTCGCCGGCATGGCGCTGGCCCGCCTCGACCTGACGGCCGTCACCGTCCAGCGGCGCCTGGCCGCACTCGGCGCCGCCCTGACCGTAGGGGCGTACGGCCTGTCCCTGCTGCTGGCGGGCCCGAACGCCCTGCGCAGCACCGCGGAGGAAGGGAAGTCGTCCGCCGGCTTCGAGAAGGCGTCGTCGTTCGGCAGCGGATCCCTCGACGCCCCGCAGCGGGCAGCCGCGGAACTGCTGTCCGCCGGGCCGCACAGCGGCACCACGTTCGACGTCATCGGCAGCGTGGGAGTCGCGATCCTCGTGATCGTCGGCGCGACGGTGCTGATGGACCGCGCGGCGCGCCTGCGGCGTCTGGCCACACCGCTCATCGCCGTGGGCACCATGTCCCTGACCGCCTACGTCGGCCACTTCCTCGCCCAGTCCGTGCTCGCCGTACCCGCCGGCGAGAGCACCCAGACGTCCTGGATCCCCGTGGCCGCGTTCATCCTCGGGGCGGTCGTGTTCGCCGCGCTCTGGTCCCGCTTCTTCCGCCGCGGACCGTTGGAGGCGCTGCTCAACGCCGCCACCCAGCCGGCGAAGCACGTGCGCTGACACCGGACCGGGCGGGCGGGCGGCGGCCGGTCACCGGCCGCCCGGCTCCGACAGCCCTTGCGGGCCCCTCATCCCGACCGCCCGGTCCGGCGCCCCGCCGAACGGGCTGAAACAGGTCCCGACCAGCTCGGACGGGAACGCCCGGCGACGCCGTCCGCGAACCGCGGATCCCAAAGTGCGGATACGGCGGCGCTGCACCCGGGCTCCCGGAACCCCGCGTGCTCCCCACGCGGCAGGGACCTGCTCCTCTTGATCCGTACGTGCTGTCGCACCGGAACCGGACATCCCCTGACCTTCGTCCTGACGTGATCACCGCCGTGACCGCCGGTTGGGCGCTCGCCGCCCCAAGGCTCGAGCGGGGGCACGTCAGAGCCCCTGTGGTGCTGGTCCTCGCGGAGGCCCTGGTCGCGGGTGTCTCCCCCGGCTCCCTGCTCCCATGTCTGATGACCGCGGCCGACCGCAGGCAGTGGATGACCGGGCAGTCCCGCCGCGCTCTCGTCCTGGTCACCCCGCTGCTCGTCCCCGCCCCCAGCTCCGCACCCTGCCCGTGGCTGGTACCCGACTGCCGTCCGGCTCCACCGCGCCACACAGCAGGGCTGCCCCCGCCGAGCGGCGGGGGCAGCCCTGCTGCGCACTCCACTCACCCGGCGGAGGGCCCTGCCGGGACCAGGAGCTGGGTAGCCGCCAGCTGTGCGTACAGCTCGTCCCGGTCGACCAGTTCCTCGTGGGTGCCGATCGTGCGGACCCGGCCGGCATCCATGACGACGATGCGGTCGGCGTCCGTCACCGTGGACAGGCGGTGGGCCACGACCAGGACGGTGGTCTCGCGCGCCGTCTCGGCGATGACGTCCCGCAGTGCCAGTTCGTTGACGGCGTCGAGCTGCGAGGTCGCCTCGTCCAGCAGCAGCAGCCCGGGCCTGCGCAGCAGCGCGCGGGCGATCGCCACCCGCTGCCGCTCACCGCCGGACAGTTTCGAGCCGCGGTGCCCGACCGGGGTGTCCAGACCGTGCGGGAGCCGCTCCACGAGCGTGTCGAGCCTGGTCCGTACGAGGACGGCGCGGATGTCGTCGTCCGTCGCGCCCGGCGCGCTGAAGACCAGGTTCTCGCGCAGGGTGCCGGCCAGCACCGGAGCGTCCTGCTCCACGTACCCGATGACGGAGCGCAGCTCGGACAGCGGCCACTGCCGGATGTCCGCGCCGTCGACCAGGATGCGCCCGCCGGTGGTCTCGTAGAACCGCTCGATGAGCGAGAAGACCGTCGACTTGCCCGCGCCCGACGGCCCGACGAAGGCCGTCATACCGGCGCCCGGCACGTCGAAGTCCAGCCGCCGGTGGATATCGGGCAGCCCGGCCCCGTAGCGGAAGGACACGCCCTCGAAGCGCACGGACACCGGACGCCCCCCGCCGCGCACCGGCCCGTGAGCGGCCGGCGGCTCCGCCTCCAGCCCGTCCACCTCCTTGATGCGGGAGATCGCCGCCGCGCCCTCCTGGTACGCGGAGGCCGCCTCGACCAGCTTGTACACCGGCTCCATCAGATAGAACAGGTACAGCAGGAACGCGATCAGCGTGGAGACCGGGATGTCCTTGGACGCCACGCGCGCCCCGCCGACTGCGAGCACCGCGAGGAACGCCAGCTGGACGGCGAGGTTGTCCGCCGTTCCCAGCAGGGCCTCCCACTTCGCGCCGCGCACGCCGTGCCGCCAGGCCCGCCGGGCCGAGGCCTCCACGCGTGCGGTCTCCCGCTCCTCCGCGCCGGACGACTTCACCGCGCGGAACGCACCGAAGACGCGCTCCAGGCCGGTGGACATCTCCCCGACCGCCTCCTGCGCGCGCTCGGCGGCCTGCCCGATCCTCGGCATCACCAGGGCGGCACCCGCCCCGACGACCGCGACGACCGCGAGTGCGACGCCGAGCAGGACGGCGTCGAGGAAGGCCATCACCACGACCGCCGCGACCAGCGCCAGTGCCCCGGTCGCGGCGTTGACCACGGCCTGGGTGCTGACCGCCCGGAGCAGGGTGGTGTCGGAGGTCACCCTCGACATCAGGTCACCGGGCTGCATCCGGTCCACGGCCGTCAGCCGCAGCCGCAGCAGCCTGCCGATCAGGCCGCGGCGGGCGGTCAGGACCACCGACTCCGCCGTCCGCTCCAGCACGTAGGCGCCGAAGGCCTCGGCCACCGTGCTGAGCAGCACCAGCGCGGTCAGGACCAGCAGGAGGGTGCCGAGCGTGCCGCCGGACGAGAGCCGGTCGACCAGCGTCTTCGTCGCCAGCGGCTGCAGCAGGCCTCCGGCCGCCCCCACCAGCGCCAGCAGCAGACCGAGCGCCACGGCCCACCGGTGCGGGCGGACGTACCCGTACAGCGCCCTCAGCGTCTCCCCGACGCCCGGCGACTCGGCACCGGTGGCCTCCGGGGCGGATGCGGTGTTCACAGGATTTCCTTCCTACGGTCTCCCGCGCGCATCGGCAGCGCCGGGCATCGGCCCGGTCCCGCACGGGGCCGCGACGCCCGCGCAGCGGGCCGGCTCGCCGGCCGTCGCGGCGAGCCGGTGCACAGCGGCAGCCGGTATCCGGGGCTTGCGGCGACCTGAACTGTCCGCGCCGGGGACCGGCGGACGGCAGCGGGAGCGCACTCCTGCCTGCAGTGGGCCGCGCCCCCAGCCTGGAGGACCGGGGTCTCTACCGGCCATCCGCCACCCGGCGGGTGCTCCCCCGCCGGGTGGCGGGGAAGCACCCGCGGAGTGACCCGGCCAGGAGGTCCGCCTCCCCTGCGGACCGCCGTGCCGGCCCGGGCGGCGCAGAGGCCCGACGGGGCCCACCGCTGCTGCCCGGCATGCCGTTGCCGACTGGGAAGACCACTGCCTCCTTTCGCCCCGCCGTCAACGTCCGACGTCAACAGCCGCCCTCAGCTGCACCACCGGGGCCACTCCCCCCGCAGCCGTGCCAGGTCGGCCTCGGCGCGGATGCGGCCCGCGTGTTCGCGGGTGAAGACGGCCTCCGTCTTGGTCAGGACCAGGACGTAGGGACGTCCCTGGCGCCGGGTGGTGTGGGAGACGGGCAGGCCCGCCTGGTCGATACGGCTGTGGAGGTGGCGGCGCCCCTCCTTCGCCAGCGGCCATTCCATGGCGTGGCGGGTACGGGAGGTGAGGAAGGCGTCCAGGTCCGGGCAGAGTACGCAGCCGGCCGGGCACGCCCCGGCCGGGGCCAGGGACCAGTCGTCGGCTGCGCGCACGGGGCGGGTGAGGACTGCGGTGAGCCGGTCGTCGCAGTGGCCGGCGAGGGTCTGGAAGGCGCGGACGGCGGGTGCGCCGTCCGGTCCGGCCGTACCGTAGCGGGCCGCTGTCCGCAGGGCGGGGAGCAGGCATTCCAGCACGGTGTCCGGCAGGCCGCACAGCGTGGCGGCGATGGCGGCGGCGGTCTCGGGCCCTGCCGCCTGCAGGACATGGGTCAGCGGTGCGCCGAGCCCCTCCATCCCCGTGCGGCGCTCCGCCTCGCGGCTGACGGCGAGCCAGCCGGTGAGTTGCTGCTCGACTGCTTGCCAGGCACCCTCAACCAGCAGCGAGGCGATCGCTTCCCCGTCGCCGTCGGCGGCCTGCAGTGCGGTGCACAGACCGGGCAGCGATGCGAGCCACGCCGCACGGTCGGCCCGGGTGTACCCCCCGGCTGTGCCGAACCATCTGCTGACGGCCCCGCGGGCCCACGTCCTTCCGTACCGGGCGGCAGCTTCCGCGAGGCCCGGGGCGTGCCGCTCGCCCAGGGTCTCCACCCTGAAAGGCTCGAGGAGCATCGCGGCAGTGTCCGCTTCGCCCAGGCCCACCGCGACGGGCAGGGCGGCGTCGAAGAGCGGCGCGGCCCCCTCACCTGAGCCGTGGTGCTTCCAGAACGGGGTGAGCGACCGGGCGAGCGAGCGCGCCCGGTCGAGGTCCCCGGCTTCCAGGTGGTCCTGGAGTTCCCTCAGTGCACTCTCGGCGCCGGCCTCGGCGCGGGCCGTGAACGAGCGCTGCCGGGGCCACAGGACCACGGCGGCCCGCCGGTACCAGCGGTCGAGGGTGTTGCCGTAGTTGCCCATGTAGCCCTCGTACTCGGACTGGTAGGGCGTCAGGTCCCTGTTCTGGGTGGTGGCGCACACCTCGGCGTACGGGACGGGCAGGTTGATCTGCTCGCCGCCGGTGCCGTCCGGGCGGGTCCACCAGCTCAGCGTGATCTCGTCGTCGATCAGCTCGACCAGTTCGTAGTGGGAGAAGTCGCCGCTGCGGCGGCGCTCGGCACCGGGTTCCCCTTCGGGGTCCAGGAGGCATTCCCCTCCGCACTCCTCGTCCTCGCAGTCGTCGTGGTGCTCGACCTCGCCGTAGTAGTCCCAGCGATCGTACGGAGCGTGCGCGTCCCAGGTCTCCTTCACCTCGGCCAACGCGAGGACTGCTTCGCAGTCCGCCTCCGCGGCGGCCCGGCGGAGCAGGGTGGTGCGGGTGTCGTCGGCTCCCTTGAGCCGGTCCCAGTCCAGGCCGCGCTGGGTGTACTCGTGGTCGAGGAGGTACACGAGGCGGTTCGGGGGCGCGGCCTTGCGGCGGCCGTAGGGGTAGCGGTCCTCCGCCGGCTCGGTGAAGTGTCTGGTCAGGCAGTGCACCAGGTCGGCGACCGGATCCCCGTCGTCCTCACCGGGCGGGCGGATGCGTTCGGCGAGGAGGTTCATGGTGAGGGTGACGCGGTAGCCGGAGGTGACGGGCCTGACCTCGTGCAGGCAGTCCGCGTAGAAGGCGACGAAGGTCAACTTCTCGCGGGACGCCTGGTGGACGACGCTGCGGCCGGCGTGCGCGACAACGAGTTCGCCGCCGGTGTGGTGCGAGGGCAGCGAGACGACCAGAGTCCCCACCATGGAGTCGTCCTTCTCGGAGTCCTGGTGCGGTAGGAAGAACTGGCCCCTGCCGTAGAGGAGCAGTGCGTGCGGCTCGGCACGCAGGACGGTGGTGGGCGGCAGGCCGAGCGCGGTACGGACACCGTCGAGGACGCCGTCCAGGGTGCGGCCCCAGTCAGTGCCGCCGAGCGTCACGCGGTCGGGGGTGATCTCCCAGGTGTCGCGGACTGTGGTGTCCGACAGGGTCTGCTCGCCCCGGCCGAAGGACGCCTGCCGGGCCTGCGCGATCAGCTTCCTGGTGACCGGGGCTCGCAGCGGCAGCGGCAGTTCCCCCACCCCGTCGACCTCGATGCGCAGCGCGCCGGCAGGCATCTCCGTACGGGTGCTGAAGTCCCCGCGCCGCCGTGCGCCGCCGAGCAGCTCCGCCAACTGCTTCCGTGCTCCGTGTCCCATGCTGTTTCGTCCCCGGGTGTGCCGCATGCCGTACGAGCTGTCCCGGAAAACCTAACGGCCCGGGGCCGTCCTCGTCCTCGGGCTGCGGGTCGTGCGGCGGAGGCGGTACGGCTTGACGGGGCGGTTGGGAGTCGATGCTCCGCCGGGAGCTGGAAGGCGTGAGGCCACGTCCGTCGGCGTGGTGGATCGACGGCCATCGGTGATCCCGCCTTGAGGCTGTGCGGGGAGTCGGGTGGGGAGGGCGCGTCCGCGGTCGTTGACCCGTGTGGGCGGCGTGCTTGGGCCAGCAGTTCTCCGCTGCCCGCCCGCAGCGCAGGGGCGGTCCTCCTGACCGGCGCGGCGATCGGTGACAGGCGGCCGGCCAGAGGTGGATGAGGATCCCGTACGCCTTGGGACTTGGGACCGTAGGGCAGCACCCGGCCCAGCAGAAATGATCTTCACAGAGAGCCGAGTGGGCCGAGCCCGCACCCCGCGGCGGACTCCCCTGCGATGCAGGGCGGCTGAGCCGGTTCGCCGGGGAAGGCCATGCTTCGATGACGGGAGTCATACTTTCATGCGCAATCTGTACGCTAGCCGGCCGGGGCTCAGGGCGGCCGCTGTCGCCGTCTCCACCACTATGGCCCTCGGTGTCATGTCGCCCGTGGCCGCCGCCAGTGGGTCCGGTACCGAACAGCAGGCGGCCGTCCACCACGTGGCCGCCTCACTCGCGTCGGAGCTCGGCATCCCGGAGATCACCGAGGACGGGCTCGACGATCGCCTGACGGCGCTGGGAACGGACCTTTCCCCGCAGTCCCTGGCCCGGGCCTTCTACCCGCGCGATGCGCGGGCGCGCGAGACGTTCGTCAGACTGGCCGACTCCAACGGCTACGCGCGCTCCTTCTGGGGCTCGACCTGGAAGTACACCAAGTGCGCCGCGGCCGTCGCAGCGGCGTTCGTTCCTGCGGGGAAGGCCTACAAGGCGATCAAGGGTCTCGGTGGAGTCGCCCGGACAGTCAAGCTGCTGTGGGGCGCGGGCAAGGCGTCCGACTTCGCGAAGATAGCGGGTGGTGCGGCTGCGGAGATCCTGGGCATCGCCAGTATCCAGAGCTACTGCTTCTGATCGGGGCCGTGGCATGGGATCCGACGATCCGGGCCGGGGTGTCCTGCGGCCCTGGAGCACGGCAGGGCAGATCGCGCTGGTCTACGCCGCCCTCTACGTGTCGCTGGCCGTCCTGCTGAGGAATCCGGTGCGACTGGACTGGCTGGTCGTACCGATCGCCGCCGCGTGGGTGGTGGCCACGCTCGCCGAGCGCACCGCAGGGCCGTGCAGGGCCGCAGACCCCGCCGTACTGGCCGCGGTGGCCGCCGTCTTGGCCCTGACTGGTGCGCTGCTGTCCTGACCAGGCTGTATCCGAGTGCGGAGCGAGGCAGGCGCTTCACCCCGGTGCGGGGTGAGGCGCCTGTTCCGTGACGGGGCCCGCGGGCCGGTCCTGCCCTACCGCGGGTAGGGCAGGACCGCGGTCAGCACGAATCCGCCCGTCTCGTCGGGCTCGGCCGCCAGGGTCCCGCCGGCGTCCGCGAAGGCCCGGTGCAGGGCGGCGAGGCCGAGGCCTCCGGAGTCGCGGACGACACGGCCGACGCGCCGGGGCCCGTTCGCCACGCGGAGGCGGACGGAACCGCCGGCCACCTCCAGCCGCATGGCGGTGGTGGCGCCGGGGGCGTGCTTGGCGGCGTTGGTGAGGCCTTCCCTGGCGGCCCGCTGGAGCAGGAGGGCGTCGTCGCCGGGGAGGTCGTCGACCTTGCGGTCCGCGGTGTACTCGAGCGCCATGCCGGTCACCGCCATGTTGTCGCAGAGGCTGCGCAGGAAGCGGTCGAGGTCGAAGGCGGCGGCGTGCCCGGCGGGGGCCGTGAGCGTCTCCAGGACCGTGCGCACCTCGGCCATGGCGGATCGGGCGGACTCCTCGACCAGCCTGGCCCGTTCGCGCAGTTCCTCGTCGTCGGCACGCAGCCGCAGGGCCGACGCCTGCAGGACGAGGACGGTCATCTTGTGGCCGAGGACGTCGTGGGTGTGCTGCGCGAAACGGGTGCGCTCCTCGACCGCGGCGAGGTCGGCCGCCTGTTCGACCTCCTCGCGGGCCCGGGCCACTCTGGCCCGCAGCACGTCGGTGGTGGCGCGGTAGCGGCGCATGCCCTCCCCGAACAGGGCGGGGAGCAGGAGGTTGCCGAGGAGGACGTTGCCGAGGTTGCGGTCGGCGCACCAGGTGGGCAGGGCGACCCCGCGGATCAGGACGTAGCTCAGTGCCATGGCCGTGACCCAGGCCCAGCGTGCGCGTCCTCCGAAGCAGGTCACGGCCGCTGCCGCGGCAACCAGCGGCGGGCGACCGTCGGCTACGAGCAGGAACAGCGTCGCCGCGGCGGCGGGGACGAGGGGGTGGCGACGGTACAGCAGCAGGGTGGCGGAGGTGAGCCATCCGAGCAGGACGACGACGCCGTGGTCGGAGACCAGGCCGGTGTCGAACTCAGGGGGCACCAGTGTGCACAGGACGCCCCAGACCAGGAAGAGGGCGAAGCCGGCAAGCGCCTCCCTGTTGCGCAGCAGGCCGACCGCACGTGCGGTGAAGGGGGCCCTGGTGCCCTTCGTGCGCATCGTGCCCTCCTGCCCGCCCGGACCTGCGCCGGTGTGCTGCCGACCCAAGGATGCGGCACCCGGGCCGTCGGGGCGGCGCGCGGCGCGGGGCGAATGGGTACCCGGCCCGCCACCGGTCGGGGTCGGGATCAACGTTCGTTCCGTACGGAGTCACCCTTCGGCCGAACCGTCGACCTCGGAGGGCGGTTGGGCGCCGCTCGGCGCGTCAGGCTGCAAGCGGTCCCCGTTTCCGCAGTGCTCAGAAGGTTGCCATGCCCTCCTCCCGTCGCCGCCCGTGGTCCGGACGGTTCCGCTGTGACGTTCCACTGCTCCTCTGCTGGCAGCGGATGCCTCCGCGGTGGGCCGACGTACTGGTCACGCTGCTGGCCTCTGCCGCTGCGCTGGTCGGCGTCCTGATGGCCCGCCCCTCCGGGCTGGCTCCGTCGCTGCCGAGCGCCCTGCTGGTCGCCGTGCTGTGCTCGCTGCCGCTGCTCGCCCGGCGGACGCTGCCGCAAGCCGCTCTGGTGGCGAGCGTGCTCGCGACTCTCTCGACGGACAGTGCCACCCCCCTGGTCTTCGGTGCCTGGAGCATGGGGCGCTACGGCCGCTCCGGTCGGGCGGCGTGGCTGGCGGCGGCCGGGGCCGGCTACGTGGCCGGCAGCCCGCTGGTCGAGGCGGACCCGTGGAACCTGGCCCTCTTCTACCATCTGGCCGCCTGTGTCGTGGCTCCCGGCCTGTTCGGGGACCGGCTGCGCCGGCAGGAGCAGCTCGTCGAGGCTGTTTCCGGGCAGTTGCGGGAGGTCTGCTCGGCGCTCGACGAGGCGGTCGCATACGCGGTTCTGGAGGAGCGGACCAAGCTCGCGTTCGACATGCACGACAGCATCGGCCACCACTTGGCGGTGGTCAGCCTCCAGGCGGCCGCGATCCGTACCGGTGCCGGCCGCCCGGAGCAGGTTCGCAGGTCGGCCGGAGCAGTGGAGCAGTCGGCGCGGGCGGCCATGGCCGACCTGCGCAGCATCCTGGACGTCCTGCGCCGTGGTCCGGGCGACCCGGTGCCCCCCGCCCGGCTGTCCCGCAGCGGATACGGCACCTTCCTGGAGGCTCTGGTCCGCACGATGGCCGGGATGGGACTGGATGTCGGGCTGTCGGTTCGGGGGGTGCCCGGCCCGCTGTCGGTGGGCGTGGAGACGGTCTTGTACCGGGTGGGGCGGGAAGGGATCACCAACGCGATCAAATACGGAGCGGGTGCCCCGATCCGGCTGCGGCTGCACCACCGGGCGGGGCAGGTCGAGCTGTTCGTCGAGAACGGGCCGCCGCGCGGCGAGCCCCGGCCGTGGGAGAGCTCCGGGATCGGTCTGGAGGGTCTGCGACGGAGGGTGGCGGAGATGCGGGGCTCGCTGACCGCCACCGCCACCGCCGAGGGGGGCTTCGCCGTGCACGTCCGGCTCCCCGTCCCGGCCGGCGCGGCCGAAGGCGCGGCATGTGCCGGGCCGGACGCGCGGGCGGAGGGCGGGGCACCTGCTACCCGGGGTTGATGTCGTTCACGGACAGGTTGACGGCGTTCATGGACAGCTCGCTGCCGACGGTGAAGAAGGGGCGTATCCGGGTCGGGCCCCGCCTGGTCCGTTTCAGGATGACAGGCGCATAGTTGTGAATTGTCTTCTTGTCGGTGTAGTCACCGAGGAAGCGGCCTATCCGGACGGGCGGGCAGCCCTGGGCGGGCACCAGGCGGAGGTCCCACACGTCGTGTTCGGTGGCTCGTCGGCGGGCCAGCAGCTGTACCGGAACGGTGAAGCGGAATCCACCGTCGGGGAGGGCCTCGACCGGCACGGTGAACGTGAGCCCGGGATGCCCCCGCCCTTCGAGGAGGACCTCGGCGCCCGCCGCGAGTGCGGCACCCCACAGGCGGCCGGTCACAGAGAACCCCTCGCGGCCGGTCCGGTGCACCCGGTCGGCTTCCGCGTGCACCGGCCTCACCCAGCTGCGCAGGCTGAGGCCCCCGTCCTCGCCGACCGCGGGCACGAGGGCGTGGAAGACGCCACGGGTGCCCTCGGGGCCGTCGATGCGGCTCAGGTGGCGGTTGTCGAAGGCGCCGCCCATCAGGCGCCTGCCGGGCAGCTCCCCTGCGTCCGCCGCGTACAGGTCCCAGCACCCCTCGCCCGGGAAGGGGTCCCGGTGGTGCACGACCGCGGTGTGCCGCCACGGCCGGCCGGGGGCGGGGGAGGGGACGAGAGCGACGGCGGTCTCGGTCCCCGCCGCGGTGTTGCGGCACAGCAGGCGCAGGCCGGTGGTCCGGGCCGGGTCGTCGACGTGGACGGCGACGTCGCCGTTGGCGCGTACCTCCCAGTCCGCCGTGCGGGGCAGGTCCCGGCGCCGGCGTAGGAGGTCGATCAGGGACTCGTACCGGGTGGCGATGTCGTCGGGTGCGTACCGGGCGGCCGTCTGCTGGGCCGCCCGGCCGATGCGGCGGCGGTTTCGCGGGTCCTCGACGAGGTACTGCAGGGCGGTGGTGAGTGCCTCGGTGTCGCCGACGGGGACGAGGAGGCCGTCCTGGTCGTGGGTGATGATCTCCCGGGGGCCGTAGTCGCAGTCCGTGCTGACAACGGGCAGGCCGGCCGCCATCGCCTCGATGATGTTCATGGGGAGGCACTCGGAGGCCGATGCCGAGACGGCGATGTCGGCCTTGGGCCACTCCCGTTCCATGTGTGCGGAGGCTCCCATGAGGAGGACCTGGTCGTGCAGGTCGAGTTCGCCGACGAGGGTGTCCAGGGCGGCGCGTTCGGGACCCCGGCCGTAGATCCTCAGCCGCCAGTCGGGGTGCCGGGCGGCGATCGGGGCGAAGGCCCGGATGATCTCGTCGTACCGCTTGCCCTTGTCGAGACGGCCTGCGGCGACGATCGTCGTGCCGCGTCCGTCGGCGGGCTCACCGGGCGGCGGAGGGACGCAGTTGGGGATGGAGGTCGTGTGGACACCGGAGCCGACGACGATCTGGTGGATGTTGTCCGCGTCTTCGCGGCTGACTGACACTAGTGCGTCGAGTCCGCGGGCGGCGTCACGCAGGGCTGTGCGCTGGTCTGCGCCCAAGGTGTGACCGGCCTGATGAATCTGGGCGATCTTGAGGAAGTCGCCGGCCATCCGCCCCAGGCACACGGCGATGCCGGGATGGCAGGAGATGACGACGTCGGCGTCGGTATAGGTGAGGTAGCGGGCGAGCCTGACCTCGACGAGTCGGCTGTTCTCCTTGGAGCGCATGCCGTCCCGGACGGGGAAGACCTGGACAGGCTGGTGGTGGAGGGGGTCGTCGGCGTCGCAGCGGGGTGCGGCGGGGCGCAGGTCGAGGAGGTCGACCGGGGTGACGCCCGGGGCGAGGGGGAAGACGGCGCGCTCCCGGTCGCGCAGGAGGGAGACGACCTCGACCCGGTGGCGCTCGGCGAGTGCGGCGGCGAGGTTGAGCGTGCTGGTGATGACGCCGCCGATGGCGTACCGGTTGTGGATCAGGAAGACGATCTTCACGGGCTTCTCTTCGTTGGGGGCGGGTAGCGGATACGGGGGCACGGGTGGGCTCTCCCCCGGCCGCCGGTGCGGCTATTCCAGGAGGTTGCGGGCTCCGGGGGGCTTCAGCCGTTTGATGTGCGTGCAGGGTCCGTCCGGGACGCAGGGCCGCCAGGGGCCTTGCTGTCGGAGCCAGTTGGCTTGTGGTACGGCGAGGACGTCGAAGGTGAGCGGGGCCGGGAGGGAAGTGCCGCCGTCGGCGACGGCTGTGAACTCGACGGTGTGCCGGCCCGGTTCCCAGTCGTGCGGCAGTCGGAAGCGCCATGCCCCGTCGGCCAGTTCGGCCTGTCCCAGCCAGCGCCCTGCGCAGGAGGCGGTGACGCAACGGACGTCCGGTCCGGCGGTTCCTTTGAATACGGGCGCGGGGCCGTTGAGGGAGTCCGCGGCGGGGGCGGTCACCACGGGTGCGGGCACATGGGTGCGGATGCGGAAGGAGACCGTGGCGGGGGCCGAGCGGCCGCGGTCGGACACGGCGATGACGTCGAGTTCGTGCTCGCCGGCCGGCCAGGTGGAGGTGTGGCGCCACTGCCAGCGCCGCTGGCCGGTCACACCGGCGGTGCCGAGGACGGTGTCCGCCCGGCAGAACACGACGTGGGTGGTGCCGGGCGGGGCGGTGCCGGTGAATCGCAGGGTGGGGTGTCCGGCGGCGTCGCGGCGGGGGGTGAGCGTGACGGGTTGAGGATGGACCCGTCGCTGCTCGCGCCACCGGCCGCTGTCGGCGGTGGCGGTGTAGGGCTGCAGCGGCTGCGGCTGCGGGGTGTCTTCGGTGGCGGGCTGAGCCGCGGGTGCCAGCAGCCCGAGGGAGTGGAGGCCGTCCGCAGCGAGCCGGGCCACCGCCCGCGCGCCCTGCCGGTTGAGGTGGAGCGTGTCGATGATGCCGTCCGGGCAGTCCGGGTGCTGCCCGGGGTCGAACCAGCGGAAGTAGCCCCGGGCCCGCTCCGGCCCCCAGCCGGCGAGCAGTCCGGCGGTCGAGCGTTCCAGGTCGAGGAGGGCGGTTCCCCGCTGTGCCGCGACGCTTCGGGTGCACTCCGAGTACCCGCCGAGGGGTGGCACGGGTACGCCGTCGGGGCTGAAGAGGTGCCGGGCGACCTGCGTGGCGAGGACGGGTACGACCCCGCGGTCGCGCAGGACGTCGACGTAGAGGTGCAGGTAGGCCTCGAACTCGCGCGGGGTGAGGTACAGGTCGGGCCGGAAGGCGGCCTGCTCGCAGACGCCGAAGCAGATCAGGAAGAGGTCCTGGGGTGCCAGCGATTCCAGAACGGCGGGCAGGCGGTGGCGGAAGTACCAGTGGCTCGTGCAGCTGTCGCTCGCCGTGTTGACGACCTCGGTACCGTCCTCGAACAGTGCGCCCAGGTGCTGTCCCCAGCCCGAGAGCACCTCGTTGTCGGGGTGCCGGCTGGCGGCGACGGAGTCGCCCGCGATGACGAGTTTGCGGTGGGGGCGCCGGTACCGGCCCAGGGGAACTCTCCTGAGGATGCTCACGTGGCTCTCGCTTCGTCGTTGCTGCGGGGCTGTTCAGGCCGCGCGACCGCTGCTTCGTTCCGATCCTGGTGCCCGGGACTCCCGCCGGGGGGCGACGTAGGTTGACGGCCGCAGTCCGGATGGCGGCTCAGGTGCCCGACCGGAGGGCGGTGTGCCGGGACGGGACGTCAACCTCCGCGGCGCGCGGTCGCCCTTCGCCCGGGTGGCCGGATCCAGCGGGTTCCTAGCGTGGACGGGGACGAACGCCCCCTGCGGCCCGGACCGGGCGGGGCAGCCCCCACACATCCGACGGAACCAAAGATGATCATTTCGCTCCTGGCTCCGCTGCGCCGCGGCAGCCGTGCCCAGCGCGCCGCCGCCGTCCTCCTGGTCGGCGGCCACCCTGTCCTGCTCGCCGCCGCCGTAGCCGCGCGGGCGGATGCCTTCGCTCTCGGCGGCGCTGTCGTAGTCCTGGCCGAGACGGCGCTTCAGCGGGCGGGAAGTCCGCACCTCGCCCTGCTTCGCCGCCTACGGCTGGGGCAGGGCGTACGGACGCTGCTGCGCCACCTGCTCGTGCTTCTGCTCCTGGTGCGGTCGGGCTGTCCCACCACCCTGCTGGTGACGGCGAACACCGCGTTCGCCGTCTTGCCGGTGCTGGCCTTCGCGCACGACTCTCTGGCCCGGATGCTGGGCAACGGGTCTAAACCGCCGGTGCTCTCGCACAACGTGCCGGGGGCGGCGGGTGTGGCACCGGGCTTGGGCCGGGCGTGTCGTTGGATGAACCGCAGTGATCTCCCGGCCCACACGGGGCTGGTCGCCGCCGCGGGGACAGGCTGGCTGCCCGCCGGATACGTGGGGCTGTCCGTGAGCACGGTGTGGGCCGGGAGCGCGTTCGCGGCCATGGTCCGGCGTGCGGCCCGGAGCAGGCCGGTGCGGAAGTCGGAGGTCCTGGAGCACACGAACAGGTGGCTGGCGGAGTACCGGCCGACCGTGGTCCTGTACTTCTCGGGGTCCGGCCGGTCGGTGTACCAGGTCAACATGTGGCTGCGGGCCGTGGAGCGCCTGGACTGCCGGGCCGTGGTCCTGCTGCGGGAGCGGGCCGTGCTGCGCCGGCTGGCGCCGACGGAGCTGCCGGTGCTGTGCGTGCCTGCCGCCGTGGACGTGATGTGCCTCGACCTCTCGACGGTGCGTGTGGGCCTGTATGCCGCGAACGTGGGCAAGAACATCCACCTGCTGCGCGAGCCCGGCATCAAGCACGTGTTCATCGGGCACGGCGACAGCGACAAGGCCGCCAGTGCGAATCCGTTCGTGAAGGCCTACGACGAGGTGTGGGTGGCCGGTCCGGCGGGTCGGCTGCGCTACCGCGATGCTGAGGTCGGGGTGGCGGACGCGGCCGTCGTGGAGATCGGCCGCCCGCAGGTGTCCGGCATCGGGCAGAGCAGGCCCCGGGATCCGAGCCGGACGGTCACGGTGCTGTACGCGCCCACGTGGGAGGGGTGGACCGATACTCCCGGCGGGAGTTCCCTTGTCCCGGCCGGTGAGGCCGTGGTCCGTGCCCTGCTGGCCGTGGAGCCGCCGGTGCGCGTGCTCTACCGCCCCCACCCCCTGACCGGGCACCGCAGTGGAGCGGCACGGGCGGCACACGGACGGGTCGCGGCCCTGCTGAAGGCGGCGGGCGCGGCGGGATCAGGGGGGCCAGGGCACCGGGTGCTGGCCGGGCCGGGCACGCCCGGCCTCCACGAATCCTTCGAACTGGCCGATGCGCTGGTGTCGGACCTCTCCAGTGTGGTGTCCGACTTCCTGGCGAGCGGGAAGCCGTACGCGGTGGTGGACACCGTCGGGCGTTCGGCGCCGCTGTTCCGGGCTGGGCATGTGACGGCGCGGGCAGGATACGTCGTACGGTCCGACGGCGGCGGACTCACCACGCTGGTGGGCGCTGTCCGCAGTCCCGGTGCGGACCCGCTGGAACCGGCGCGGCGGGAACTGAGCGCGCATCTGCTGGGTGCGGGAGGCCTGGACCCGCAGGAGCGATTCTGCGCGGCGGTGCGGCGGCTCTCCGCGGCAGCCGAGCAGCGCAACCGGCGGCAGGCGGGGGCCGCGGAGTAGATGGTGCGCCGCGGTGCGGCGCATGGTCAGTCGTGGTCCGGCGCCTGGCCTGGCCGCCGGACCAGCCCCACCTCGTGGGCGAGCAGCGCGGCCTGGGTTCGGTTGTCGAGGTCGAAGCGGGCCAGTACGCGGGAGACATAGGTCTTCACGCTCGTAACGGACAGGTGCAGATCGGAGGCGATCTGCTGGTTGGTGAGCCCCTCCCCCACGAGGCACAGCACGCTGCGCTCGCTGTCGGTGAGGGCGTCCAGCTTCTCCTTGATGCCCGGGTGGTAGAAGTGCGTTCCCGTGCTCCGCGCCTTGTCGACCAGTTTCGCCATGATCGGCGCGGACAGCGCGGTGCCTCCCGCGGCGACGGTGCGGACGGCGGCGGCGATCTCCTCTGCCGGGGAGTCCTTCAGGAGGAAGCCGGAGGCTCCGGCCGCCAGTGCCCGCATCACGTGGTCGTCGGTGTCGAAGGTGGTGAGCACCAGCACCCTGGGCGGGGTGGGGAACCTCAGCACCTGCCGGGTGGCGTCCACGCCGTCGACCCTGGGCATGTGAAGGTCCATCAGCACGACGTGGGGTGCGTGGAGCCGGGATTCGCTGACGGCCTCCGCTCCGTCGCGCGCCTCGGCGAGGACCACGATGTCGCCTGCGGCCTCCAACACCGCGCGCAGTCCCGACCGGATCAGTTCCTGGTCGTCCACGATCACCACACGAATCGACACCCATCGCTCCTGTCCACGGCCGTGCTTGCACCTACTTCACCCGACATTAGCGGCATGGCCGGTATCTGCTGATATCGGTATCCGCGGTTTCCGTGCAGCTGGTACGCACGGCGCGGTGCGGGCGACGAACGGCTGCCCACTCCGGCCGGGCGTCGACCGGACGGTCAACGTTCGGCCCGGTCCCGGGACACCGTGCGGGCGCCAGGCTGGTGCGCGACCTGTGCCACCCGGGCACGGCCCCCGGCCGGGGCGCCGGCCCAGCGGCCCGAGGGCGCCTTCGCAGCCCGGCGGCCCGACGCCGTGCGCCTCCTGAAAACGAATCGAGTAGCAGCAATGATCTTCTCCTGCCTGCCAGAGACCTTGGCCGGCCACCCATGCGCAGCACCGTCCCCGGCCTGCGCGGCGGCTGTGCCCCGGGGCGTCAGAGAGGTACGGAGCCGGTGACGGCCACAAGCAGACGCGGGCTGCGGGCCCTCCACCTCGGACGGCGGTTGCGGGCGGGCCGGCTGCACGGGGCCGTCGCCATGCAGGTCCTCCTCCTGGGCACTGCCCTGATGGCCGTCAGCGCTCTGGTCTCGTGGCCCGCTGTGTTCACCGGCGCGGCGCTCGCCGCGTGCGGCGCCGACCTGTACCTGCACCGGGCCGACCCAGCGCTCATGCGGCTCCTCGGACAGCGGCGGGCCGGAGTGACGGTCCGGGTGGCGTCCCGACTGGCGATGCTGGCTCCGATCCTGATCGGACTGCCCTACGCCTCGCCGAACCGGTGCCGGGCCGCGGCACTGGGCGGGCTGTCGCTGGCGGCGGGCATCGCCCTCTTCTCAGGTCTGACGGCCGCGTTGCGCCGCAGGCGCCGACTGCCCTTCGCCAGCCGCAACATCGAGCTGGCGAGGCTGAAGGTCGCCGGCACCCCCTCGCGCTGGCTCACCGCGTGGCCGGGACGGCGCCTGCTGCACCACGAGGCGGTGATCTGGCTGGGGCTGGCAGGCACCGTCGCGGGCCGCCGGTTCGCGTGGGTGGCCTTCGGGCTGGCCCTTTCCGGAACGGCGATGGCCGCCGGCCTCGTGCTGCTTCTCGCGGCACTGCGCCGTACCGGGCGCGGCACCGATGCCGGGCTCGCACTGCGCAAGCTCGACGCCTGGCTGGGCCACCACCGTCCCACGGTGGTGCTGTACTTCAGCGGCTCCCGCGGCTCCGCCTACCAGGTCGACATGTGGCTGGAGGCGGTGGCTGCGCTCCCCGGTGCACGCCCGCTGGTGCTGCTGCGCGAGCGGCACGTCCTGGCGGACCTGGCCCTGACCCCGCTGCCCGTTCTGTGCGTGCCCTCGGCCGTCGACCTGATGGCCCTGGACCTGTCCTCGGTACGCGTGGCGCTGTATCCGGCGAACGTGGGCAAGAACATCCACCTGCTGCGCGAGCCCGGCATCAAGCACGTGTTCATCGGGCACGGCGACAGCGACAAGGCCGCCAGCGTCAACCCGTTCAGCAAGGTGTACGACGAGGTGTGGGTCGGCGGCCCCGCCGGGCGCGACCGCTACGCCGCGGCGCAGGTCGGCGTCCGGGCACACGCCATCGTGGAGGTGGGCCGGCCCCAGCTCGACGGGGTCCGCACGAGGACGGCCGCCCGCCCCGCCGTGACCGGGACGCCCACCGTGCTGTACGCGCCGACGTGGGAGGGCTGGACCGACGAACCCGGCAACACCTCGCTCATCGCCGCCGGGGAGAACATCGTCGCCGAACTCCTCGCCGTCCGACCGCCGGTCCGCGTCCTGTACCGGCCCCACCCCTTCACCGGGATCCGTTCGCCCGCAGCCCGGCTGGCCCACGAGCGGATCGTGCGCGCACTGGCGGAGGCCAACGACAGGACGAGCCGGGCGCGGCTTGACGGCGCCCGGGCCCGCCGCCGGCACGACGCGGCCGCGTGGCGGCTCGCCGAGGCACGCACCCGGCGGGCCGAGCTGACTGCCCTGGCCCGCCGGCCGCAGGCGGACGAGGCGGAGCGCTCTTTGACCGCGGCCCGCACCGACCACGCACTGCTCGCCCGGATCAAGGAGGCGGACCGGGAGTGCGCGGAGCTGTACTGGGCCGCACACCCTCACTCCCGCCACCTGGTGATCGGGGCGGACGAGGTGCCCCTGTACGACTGCTTCGACCGCGCCGACCTGCTCATCAGCGACATCTCCAGCGTGGTGTCCGATTTCGTCGCCACCCTCAAGCCCTGTGCCATCGCGGACACCGCCGGTCTCGGGGCCGAGGAGTTCCGGGCCCGCCACACCGCTGCCCGGGGTGCGTACATCCTGACGCCAGACGCCCGCGGCGTGCACGGCCTGGTCGACACGGTGCGCTTCCCCGCCACCGACACGCTCCGCGCTTCCCGGGCCGAGCTGCGCGAATACCTCCTGGGCCCCTGCGTACCGCCGTCCGCGGACCGCTTCGCCTCCGCTGTGAACCGCCTCATCCTGCTCGGCGCCGAGCAGGGGCCGCGCATATCCCCCCACGCACACCACACCCCGCAAGGAATGCTCGCGTGAAAGTCTCCTTCCTCCTGCACAACCGGTACGGCATCGGCGGTGTCATCCAGAGCACCCTCAACCTGGCCGCCGCCCTGGCCGACCAGTACCGGGTCGAGATCGTCTCCACCCGCAGAGACCGGGACGAGCCCGCACTCGCCCTGCGCCCCGGCATCGAAGTCGTCGACCTCGTCGACACCCGCAAGGGCTCCTTCGCTTACGACGGCAAGGACCCGCGCTTCACCGCGCCCCCGCTGGTCTATCCGGAGGGCGACACCGTGCGGTTCCGGGACATCTCGCGGCTGACCGAGGTGCGGCTGGGGTCCTATCTGGCCCGTACGGACGCCGACATCGTCGTCGCCACCAACCCCGGACTCTCCGTCTGCCTGGCGGCGATGGGGACCGGGCCGGGCATGGTCCGGGTGGCCCAGGAGCACCAGGCACTGGCCGCACCGGACAGCGCGCTGGGCCGCCGCCTGGCCGAGGCCTACCGCACGCTGGACGCGGTGGTGACGGTCAACCCCGATGACGAGCGGCGGGCCCGCGCTGCCTTCGGACACGCCGGCACGCGCATCACGACCATCGGCAACTGCGTGCCCCGCGCCGGCGTGGAGCGGTCGGACCAATCCTCCCGGACCGTGGTCACCGCGGGCCGGCTGGCACCGGTGAAGCGCTACCCCGATCTCGTTCGCGCCTTCGGCAGGGTGGTCGCCGAACGCCCCGACTGGCGGCTTCGGATCTACGGCGTCGGTCCCGAACACGCCCGCATCCGCGACGAGATCGACGCGCTCGGGCTCGCCGACCACGTCCTGCTGATGGGCGCCTCACCACGGATGGAGGCCGAGTGGGCCAAGGCCGCCATCGCCGTCTCCTCCTCCCACGCCGAGGCGTTCTCCCTGGTCGTGGTGGAGGCGGCGCGAGCAGGCGTGCCCACCGTCAGCACCGCCTGCGACGGGCCGCGGTCCCTGATCAGCAACGGACGAAACGGCATCCTGACCCCCCGGGGCGATCCGGAGGCCCTGGCCGAGGCACTCCTGGCCCTGATCCAGGACGACGGCCTGCGTCGGCGGATGGGCGACCACGCGCTTGAGATTCCCGGCCGGTTCGCCCCCGAGCTCATCGGCCACCAGTACACCGCGCTGTTCGAGCAGCTCCGGGCGGACCGGGCGCTCCCCCGGTCTGCCGACTGGTGGACGGACACCGCAGGCGACGTCATTGTGCGTGTGACGGCCCCGGACACCCCTGCCGACCGGCTGCGGCTGCTGTGCGCCAGCGGCGACGGCTCCGCCGCCGAGCCCCTCGTGGTCCTGCCCTTCGTCCGCGATCCCGCAGGGGAGCCGGGGTCACTGGTCTGCCTGATCCGCCGGGCGGTGCTGCCCCTGTCGGAGGGAACGTGGGAGCTGTACGCACAGTCCGCGGACGGCGGGGCCCGGCGGCGTCTGCGCACGGGCGCCTTCGACAACCGCACCCTGCTGACGGCGACGCGCCGGCCGGTCTCGCCGGACGGCCCGGCCCTGGTCTCGCTGGTCCCCCACACGGGCCCCGACGGACTCCTGGACCTGCGGGTGTGGATCCGCCCCCGCCACGCGGAGGTCACAGGAGTCGAAGTGGCGGAGGGCGAAGCCCGGGTCACGGTCGAACTGTGGCCCCCGGCGCCGCCGGAGCGGGTCTGCGTACGCGCGCAGTCACGGCGGCAGGCGTCCCCCGACATCGTGCTCCCGGTGCGGGCCGGCCACGGACCTGCGGTGCAGTTCGTGCTCTCCACCGTCGAGTTCGCCGACCACTGGGGCGGCGGGCAGGAGGTCTGGGACCTGTACGTGACCGGTGGCGACACGGCTCCGGCACGGGTGGCCGGGCTGGTCGGGGACTACCCGGACCGCTCGGCCGTCCACCGCTACCCGTCCATCGCAGTGGCGCAGACACCACACGGTGCGGCGCGGGCCCGCGTGTTCTACACGGACGCCAGCGAACTCTCCTTCGAAATGGCCGGCCTCGCCGATGCGGGTGCCGACGGCGGCCGCGCCACCGGGGCCGGGGCGCCGCGGCCGGGCCGGTGGCGCGGGCTGCTGCCGCGCCGACAGCGGGCCTCGGGCACCTCGGCGCCGGATCCCGCGGCCGCCCCCAAGAAGGGCATCCCACCATGCGAACGCCATGAGGCGGAGCTGCACCGGTTGCGCGACGAGCAGCGTCGGACCGGGCGGGCGCTGCGCGAGGCAGCGGAACGCCTGGCCCGGCTCGCGGAAGCCCTGGGTGACGCGGCGGAGCCGGGCTGACCGAGTCCAGTCGGGCGGCGGCACGGCCCGGTGTTCTCGGGGTCGCGTCAACCTTCGCGACAGCCGGTCAACTTCTGCTCCCGGCCCCTGGATTGCACGGAGGGCAATGCTGGATGACATCCAAGATCCATATTCGGAAGGCGAGGCCATGCAGCACGTAGTTGAGCCGGGAGCACGCTCCGGGGAAGCGACCGGCGGACGGCAGCCTGAGGGGCTGCGCACGGGCCGGCGGGTGGCTGTCTGCGCCCTGCTCGTCGCGGCAGTCACCTGCGCCGCCGCACCGGTCCACGCGGCGGCCGCCCCAACGGGGGCCAACAGTGCTCCGGAGACTGCCACGTCCGCTGGGGAAGAGGCGACAGCGTCCAGCGGAGGGGTCATCGCCTGGGACTACGAGAAGGAAACCTTCCGTGAGGTACCTGAGGAGGCCACCTCCGGTGTCGCGTCCCTCGCCGTGTCCCGAGTCGGCGAGCTCTACCAACTGGCACTCAAGGAGGACGGCAGCGTCATCGCCTGGGGCGGTGAGGGAACGCCGGGCTGGGCCACCGTCCCTCCGGCGGCAGCCACCGGTGTCCTCGCCGTCTCCGCCGGATTCGGACACTCGCTCGTGCTGAAGAAGAGCGGCAGTGTCATTGCCTGGGGCAGCAACAAGTTTGGCCAGGCCACCGTCCCCCCGGCTGCAGCCACCGGCGTCGCCGCCGTCTCCGCCGGAAGCAACTACTCACTCGCGCTGAAGGACGGCGGCGTCGTGGCGTGGGGCTCTGAGCCCGCGCCGCTGCCGGCCGCAGCCACCACAGGTGTCACAGCGATCTCCGCCGGCTCGCGCCACGCCCTGGCGCTGAAGGACGACGGCAGCGTCATCGGCTGGGGCGACAACGAGGCGGGCGAGGCCGCCGTCCCTGCGTCGGCGGCCTCCGGAGTGGTCGCCATCGCCGCAGGTGTATCCACATCCGCAGCCCTCAAGGCCGACGGCAGCGTCATCGTATGGGGCAGCTTCTGGGGCCCCGAGACGGTCCTGGCTCCCGCCGGCTCCGGAGTTACCAGCATCGCCGCTGGTTACCACATCGCCGTGGGGAGGAGGGACGGCACCATGGGCTTCGCGTCGGCACCCGGAGGGTTCGAGGACCTGCCCCCAGCACTCGGCACGGGCGTAGCGGCCGCCGCTGTGGGCGACTCGACGCTGTTGGCAGTGCGGACCGTCCCGGCCCCCGAGGTCACCTCCCCCCGCCCCGACACCGTCGCGGGCACCCTGCGCCCCGCCATCACCGGCAAGGGCGTGCCCGGCGCCGGTATCACCGTCAGGGCGAAGGACAGCGGCGCAGTACTCACCCGCGGCACGGTCAAGGACGACGGCACCTGGTCCCTGACCCCCGACAAGGACCTGACCCCCGGCCGGGTCACCACCTCGGTCACCCAGACCCTCCACAAGGTCACCTCCGCCGCTGTGGAGCGGTCGTTCACCACCCTGGCCGCGCTGCCCGCGAAGGACCTGTCCGAGATCGTGCTCGCCGACTTCACCGGCGACGGCAAAGCCGACATCGTCGCCAAACCCAAGGCATCCGCGGGGCTCCACCTGTTCAAGGGGCGCGGCAACGGCACCTTCGAGCCCGGAACGAAGATCTTGGACACCACCACCTGGGCCTACACCCAGACCACCGCCGGCGACTTCGACGGCGACGGCGCGGCCGACCTCGTGGCCACCGACCCCTCGGGCACCCTCCACCTGTGGCGCGGCAAGGCCGACGGCACCTTCGGCGACCGGCGGAAGCTCACCGGCTGGACGGGCAAGGAACAGACCGCGGCCGGAGACGTCGACGGCGACGGCATCACCGACCTCGTGGCACTCGACACCAAGGACCACACCCTCAAACTCTGGAAGGGCACCAAGGCCGGCTCCGGAAACCCCTTCGCCCGCCCTCGGAACCTGACCACGTGGCAAGGATTCGAGCAGAGCAGCCTCGGCGACCTCGACGGCAAGGGCCTGGCCCACCTGATCGCGGCCCGCACCGACCCCAAGACCGGCAAGACCGGCCTGCGGCTGTGGAAGTCCAAGGGCAACGTGCCCGGCAACCCCTTCGAAAAGCCCCACCACCTCACCGAATGGGCAGACTTCACCCACACCACCCTCGGCGACATCGACGGCAACCACACCGCCGACCTCCTCGCCGTCGACAACCACAAGAACCAGCTCAAGATCTGGAAGTCCAACGGCCGCATCGACGGCAATCCCTTCGGCACACCGCAGAACGTGATGCTCTACCTGGCCTCCTGAACGCCCTTCGAGGTCGTTGCCCGCCGCTTCTTCGATAAGGGGGCCGGGTACGGACGGCGGACCAGTGCCCTGGAAGCACCGCCCGCAGAACGGGTCGGCCGCATTGGTCTTGCCCGAGCTGCCGGGGATGCATCCCGCGGGCAGACAGCAGAAGAGGACCCGCTCAAGGCGCCTACGGCCCCGGGCGGGTCCTCTTCCGGCCTTGGAGCCGCAGCAGCTCACCTGCACCTGTCAGTGGTTCACGGGGCCCGGTGCAGGCGGGTCCGGGGGCGTTCGACGCGCAGCCGGATCCGGGTTCGGAGCTTTCGGGGCCGGAGCAGGGGTGCCACCTGCCGGAGGACACCCTCTGACACCCCGGTCAGGATGTCGCCCGGGTGTGCCGTGCCGTCCACGGTGAGGGAGACGGCCAGGCACACCGTATTCCCGCGGCCCGTCAGGCGGCAGCGGGCTCGTACGACTCCCGGCACGGTGGTGCACCCGGTCTGGACGGCCCGTTGGACCGCTCGGCTGTCCAGGCGGCAGCCCGGCGGGGGAAGGTGCAGGAGGCGGGGAGCACGCCGCGTGATCTGTGTGGCGAGCAGGGCCAGCGAGGCCGCAAGACCCGTCCAGCCCGCGGCGAGGAGCAGGCGGTGGTCTGCCTGCCCGAGGCGTTCGAGGCCGGCTTGGACGGAGTGCTGCCCGCCCCACCGGGCCAGGGCCGCGCCTGCGGCGAGAAGGGCGAGTCCGCAGAGGGCGAGGACCAGCC
Organism: Streptomyces sp. NPDC038213; assembly: GCF_055600495.1. Taxonomy (NCBI): domain Bacteria; kingdom Bacillati; phylum Actinomycetota; class Actinomycetes; order Kitasatosporales; family Streptomycetaceae; genus Streptomyces; species Streptomyces sp. NPDC038213. The sequence goes on along the minus strand of NZ_JBVJYM010000015.1, from coordinate 103,623 downwards.
GGTTGGCCACGGCCCGGCTACGCATCCGCATCCTCCGGCCCCTGCCTTCCGTACGCGGAGGTGTGCGGGTCGCGGGTGTGGTGGAGTACGACCCTCACCTTCGGATTCCGTCTCAGCGTCAGGGTCCCGACGGCTCGTCGGACGGCTGCGTCGGCTGCGTCGCGGAGGTCCTGCGGGTTCCCGGACGCTGCCTCGGCACGGACGGTGACCCGGCGGGGGGTGAAGCGGACGCTGCGGACCCGCAGCCCGGGCACGCCGGTGGCGGCCGCACGCACCAGGCGTGCGGCGTGTGTGCGGGTGGTCCAGGCCCGGAGGTGGGGAGGGCAGCCGAGTCCCAGTGCGCGGCGGTGCCCGGGGGTCAGTGCCAGGAGGACCAGCCATGCCCCGGCGGCGGCCAGGAACGCCGCCGGGGGTACGGGGGACCAGCGTGCGGACTGCCGGGTCCATTGCCCCGCCTGCTTCCACGGGGGCGCGGCGATGCCCGGGGCGTGCTGCTGCAGGACGGTCCACAGCAGCAGGACGGACAGCACGGCCACGGCGGAGCCCAGGCCTGTGGCGGCGGGGCGGCGCTCGGACCACCGCCTGCGACCCGGACCCGGCGCCGGCTCTTCGGCGTGCGGCTCGGGGTGGGGTGGGAAGGAGGTGAACCCGCGGATCCGGATGTGTGCGGGCGCGACCGCAAGCCCGGTCAGGTACCGGGTGCGTGCGGTCAGGCCGTCGCGCAGGTGGTCCATCTGAGCGGCGTTGCCGGGTACCGACAGGGGGAGGTCCACCTCCACCGTCATCTCGACTGCGGGTCCGCGCCTGGCGGCGGTGGTGCGCCGGACGAGGCCGCCGGCTGCCGCGGTGGCCTCGGCGCAGGCCTGCCGGGCGATCTTGGCGGTGACCCGGTCGGAGAGCGTGGTGGTGCCCCGCTCCGCCTCCCTCACCGGTGGCTGCGCTCGGCGATCAGGAGGTCGCGCAGGTCTCCGCCCCGCTCGAGGTAGCTGCCGGCGGCGTATCCGAGCCCGCCGAGCGCGGCGACGAGGACGAAGGCGCCGAAGCCTCCGAACCATCCGGCGAATCCCAGTGCCATTCCCGCCACGAGCCCGAGGGCGTGCTTGTCCATCACTGTCTTCCCTTCCTCACGGACGGCATTCCGTCTCCGTACGCAGACGCGGTGCGGGGTGGGTCAGGCCACGCGTGTTTCGCCGCCGTCGTCCCCGTCGTCGCCGGGGAGGTGGACGTCGGTGACGGCGATGTTCACCTCCACGACCTCCAGTCCGGTGATCCGCTCCACCGCGCTGATCACGTTCTCCCGCACGTCGCGTGCCACGTCCGGGACCGGGACCCCGTATTCCACGACCAGCTCGACATCGACGGCGGCCTGGCGTTCGCCGACCTCCACCTTCACTCCGCGCCCGATGTGGGGGCGCCCGCCGGGTACGCGGTCGCGGACCGCGCCCAGGGTCCGGGACAGGCCTCCGCCCATGTCGTGGACGCCGGGGATCTCCCGGGCCGCCCGCCCGGCGATCTTGACGACCACGGTGTCCGCGATCGACGTCCTGCCGCGCGTGCCCGCCGGTTCGCTCACCTCCGTACGCCCTGCCTGCGGCTGCGCCCCGTTCGCGGATACCCGGGGGGCCGGCGCCTTCTCCTGCGTTGCGGTCATCTGCTGCTCCCTGAACTGGTGTGTCTGCGGCTCGTACTCCTTTGACACCGCGAGCCCTCCATCCGTTACGGACCCCTTGTCCTGAACGGGTGAACGGCAGTGCGGATCAGGACCGGCGTAACGGAAGCCGGGCGGGCGGTGTCAAACACGGTGGAGGCTGGAAGGAGCCCGCGTTGAAAGCTCGGTGGGGCCCTGACGTACACGAGGAGACGGCCGAGGCCGATGACCGGCTGCTGGCCGTACGGGCCGCGGAAGGAGACGAGGAGGCGTTCGAGGTGCTGGTACACCGCCGCTCCCCGGCCATGCTTCAGCTGGCCGAACGCCTCATGGGCAACCGGACCGAAGCCGAGGACGCGGTCCAGGACGCCTTCGTCAGTGCCTGGCGCAGCCTTCCCGAGTACCGGGGAGAGGCCGGATTCGCCACCTGGCTGCACCGCATCGTCACCAACCGGTGCCTGAACCTGCTGCGGGCCCGCAGACCCGCCGCCGACCTCGACGCCGTCACCGAGCCCGCCGCACCCGAGCACCAGACCTCACCCGCCCGCGCCGCCGAATCACACGCCGCCGCACGCGACCTCGCCCAGGCCATGGGCTCGCTGTCCGCCGAGCAGCGGATCTGCTGGGTGCTGCGCGAGATCGAGGGCCAGCCGTACGAGGCGATCGCCGAGACGGTGGGGATCAGGCCCGAAGCGGTGCGCGCCCGCGTCTTCAGGGCCCGGCGCATGCTGACGGAGGCGATGGCCGCATGGCGATGAACCACCACCCCACCCCCGGACACCTCCCCGACGAGCCCTTCGACGGCGACGACTCCGAACTCCTGGCCTGCGGGCGGGACCTGGCGGCCGTGTGGGAACAGGCGGACTCGGCGCGGAGCGACCCGCACACCGCCACCTGCACCTACTGCCGACGGGCTGTAGCGGACCTGGAGCACCTGCGCGCGGCCCTCCCTTCGTCCTCCCCCGCGTCGGCCGACACCGACACGTCGGCGGTGGTGCGGCGGGTCATGGACGCGGTCCGGCTGGAACTGCGACCCGGACGCAGCCTGCCGCTCGGAGAGGCGGACGAGGACAGCTGGATCTACGAGTCCGTCGCCGCCCGCGTCCTGCGCACCGCCGCCGAACAGGTGCCCGGAGTGCTGGCCGGCAGCTGCCGCATCGCCCCGCCCGGCAGTCGCACCAGCCCCCTGCGGGGCCCCGTCGCCGTCAGCCTCGGCATCACCGTGGCCTTCGGACTCGACCTCCAGGCGACCACTCGGGCCGTGCGCGCGAGCCTCGGCGCAGCCGCCCGGGACCGACTCGGCATCGTCGTCTCGGACCTGCACGTCACCGTCACCGACCTGCACGGACCCCCCGCCCAGGCCCAGGAGGCCGGACCGTGAGAAACCAGCGGAGCACCGCCCTCACGCAGAGGGTCACCGAAGCCGTTCTCGCGGTTCCCGGCGTCGCCTGCCTGCGGCCCGGTCTGCGCAGCCTGCTGCAGACGGCGGCCTCGCAGCCGCCCGGTGCCCACGGGGCCGGCAGCCCGGGCTCGGCGGTACGCATCACGCTCGACGCCCGCGGCGCGGTCGCCGGACTGCAGGTAGACGTCGTCGTCCGCGCCCGCCCGCAAGCCGCCCGCACGGCAGCGGCCGTACGGGCGGCGGCCGCGCAGGCGGCGGCGGCCCCACCCGGCGCAGTCAGGGTCACCGTCACCGGAATCGTGTGAGCCACCGCTCGCACGCAGCCCGTCCCGGCCGTCCACCCGCCCCGCCGCCTAGAAGGGCGGCGCGCACATGAGGACCGCCCACAGCGCGAGCGACGCCAGGCAGGCCGCGGCGCCCAGCAGCCGAAGCCGCCGGGCGCAGTGCGGCGCGAGTGGGTCCGCGCCGCCTGCTCCCCCGCGCACCGCCCCGACCGCTGCGGGTGCCGTCGGACGCCCGGGCAGGGGTGCGGGGGTCAGCTGCGGGGCGGGGCTCACACCGGATCCGGCTGCCGGGGGCGCCGGACGCGGTCCGGCCGCCTCTGGAGACCGGCGTCCTGCGGCGAGCACCGCGGCGACGGTCAGGGGCACGGCGCCGTGCTCGGCCAGACCGCCCAGAAACCACCGGTACGCCTCCTTGCGGCCGCCTCTGGGCGCCGAGCGGCCGCGCTCCCAGGACCGGACCGTCGCCGGGGTCACTCCGAACGCCACGGCCACCTGCCGGGTCGTCAGGCCCCACTGCTCCCGCAGTCGGCGCCGCTCCCCCGGCTCGGGCAGCTCACGCCGCAGGCGCCGCGGAGCCGGGGGCGGAAGGAGGGCGGCCTGACGGGGGATCGCCTGCTGGTGCATTTTCGTCATATCGATACGACAATCCGTACGGACCGGATGTGACGCACGGTCGGGCACGTTCACCCGGACGCCCCGTCCCGGGGCCGAACCGACCGGCCGGGCGGCCCCGGGCCTTTCAGAGAAGACTTCAGCGGGCTCTGCGACCCGCACGGCGGTGACCGCGCGGCGGGTACTGCGGCGCGCCCGCGGTCAGGAGGCCTGCCGCCACGCGCCTGCGGCAGGCGCCGGCCCGTCTGGAACGCCTGCCGCTCACGGGTGGAGTGTCGCCTCGCCCTTGACGACGATGCCGGTGCGCTGGCCCGGGTGGACGGCGACGGGTGCGGGCAGCCGGATGCCGACCGGTGTCTCCAGCCCGTCGACGGAGACGGTGACCATGGCGTCGTGTCCGTAGAAGGTGACGTCGGTGACGGTGCCCTGGGCGGCAGTCGCGGCTTGCGTGAGCTGGAGTTGTTCGGGCCGGAGCAGGACGGTGCCCCGGGTGCGGCCGCCGGCGGGTGCCGCGAGGGGGAGGCGGCCGAGAGCGGTGGTGGCGGTGCCGTGCTCGGCGGTTGCAGGTACGAGTACGGCGTCGCCGACGAAGCGGGCCACCCACGGGTCGGCGGGGCGGAGGTAGACCTCCTGCGGTGTGTCGCACTGGGCCACGCGGCCGTCCCGTACGACGGCGACGAGGTCGGCGGTGGAGAGGGCCTCCTGCTGGTCGTGGGTGACCAGGACCGCGGTGGCGCCGGTGGCGCGCAGGGCGGCCCGTACGTCGGCCCGGACGCCTGCGCGCAGGGTGCTGTCGAGGGCGTTGAACGGTTCGTCGAGCAGGACCAGTGCGGGTTCCGGCGCGAGGGCCCGGGCGAGGGCGATGCGCTGCTGCTGTCCGCCGGACAGTTCGTGGGGCATGCGGTCGCCGTAGCCTGCGAGGCCGACGAGTTCGAGCATCTCCTCGGTGCGGTTGCGGCGTTCGGTTCTGTCGGGGCCGGTCAGCCCGTAGGCGACGTTGCGGGCGACGCTCAAGTGGGGGAACAGGGCGCCTTCCTGGGGGACGATGCCGATGCGGCGGCGCTCCGGGGGAAGGTGGAGGCCGGGACGGGCCAGGTGCCGTCCGCGGACGGTGATGGTGCCCGCATCGGCGTGCAGGAAGCCGGCGATGATGCGGAGCAGGGTGGTCTTGCCGCAGCCGGAGGGGCCGAGGAGGGCGGCGAGGGCGCCGGCGGGGACGGTGAGGTCCAGTCCGCGCAGGACGGGTGTGTCCGGGCCGTAGGACTTCGTCACTCCGGTGATCTGTACGTCGCTCATGTGCGGTGCCGTCCGAGGAGGTAGGAGGGGATGGCCGCCAAGAGGATCAGCGCTGCGGCGTAGGGGGCGGCGGCGGCGAACGACCCCGTCCCCGTCTCCGTCCAGAGGCGGGTGGCGAGGGTGTCCATTCCGGTGGGGCGCAGCAGGAGGGTGGCGGGGAGTTCCTTCATGCACACCACGAAGGTCAGGGCCGCTCCGGCGGCGACGCCGGGCGCGGCGAGCGGGACGGTGATCTCGCGCAGTACGCGCACGGGGCTGCGGCCGAGCGAGCGGGCGACGTCCTCGAGCACCGGCGGGGACTGCAGTACGGCGGCCCGGGTGGCGGCCACGGCTACGGGGAGGAAGAGCACCGTGTACGCGCAGACGAGCAGCGGGAGCTCCTGGTAGAGCGGTTCGGCGTAGCGGACGGCGAAGAAGACCAGGGACAGGGCGACGGTGATGCCGGGCAGCGCGTGGCCCGCGTAGGCGGACTGTTCCAGGAGGTGTGCCGTCCGGCCCCGGTGCCGGGCTGCGATCACGCCGACGGGCAGGGCCAGGAGGGTCGTGAGCGCGGCGCCCGCGGCGGCGGCGCCGAGGGTGGTGCCTGCGGTTTCGAGGAGGGCGGCGGGGTCCCAGGTCGCCGAGTTGCCCACGGCGAGCCAGTATCCGAGGGTGGCCAGCGGCATGAGGACGGCGGCGGCGGTGACCGTCGTGCACCAGGCCGCGGCGGGTATCCGCCATCGGCCGAGCGGTGCGGGGACTGCGGGGCGCGCCGTCCCGGTGCCGGTCCTGGCGTGTCGCGCGCGGCCGCGGGTGCGGGCCTCGGCGGCGACGAGCAGGATCGTCATCACGACCAGGACGATGCTGAGCGCGGCGGCCGGCGTCCGGTCGAAGCTGGCCCGGTAGGAGGTGTAGATGCCGCGGGTGAAGGTGTCGTACCGCATCAGGGAGACGGCTCCGAAGTCGGAGAACACGTACAGGGCGACGAGTACGGCTCCCCCTGCCGCGGCGGGGCGCACCTGGGGCAGTGTGACGTGCAGGAAGGTCCGCAGCGGACCGTGGCCGAGCGCGCGCGACACCTCCTCCTGTGCCGGATCGGCCCCGCGCAGCGCCGCCGTGACGGGCAGGTAGACGTACGGGAAGCTCACCAGGGTCAGTGCGAGTGCGGCCCCGGTGAAGCCGGCCAGTTGCGGGACGGCGGACAGCCAGGTGAAGGCGGCGACGTAGCTGGGTACGGCCAGGGGCAGGGTCGCGAGGACCGACCAGGCCCGGGCGCCGGGCAGCGCGGTCCGGACGGTGAGCCAGGCGAGCGATACGCCGAGCAGCAGGGAGGCCGATACGACGGCGGCGGCCAGGCCGAGGCTGCGGCCGAGGAGCTGGGCGGTGCGCTCGTCTGCGATGGCGTCCCAGGCGAAGGCGGGACCGCGCTCCAGGGAGCGGACCGCGAGGTAGCCCAGGGGCAGCAGGGCGAACACGGCGGCGACGGCCGCCGGCAGGAGGAGGACGGCGGGCGGGCGGTTGCCGGCGCGCAGCCGCCGCGGACGGTTGCCGGCGCGCAGCCGCCCGGCGGGCGCGGCGGCGCCGGCCGGGCGCACTGCGGGATCCGCCGGTGGGACGGGATCCGTGGAGTGCATCGGGTCAGACCATCCCGACTTCCTGGAGCATCTTCAGGGTCTCCTGGAGCGAGTCCAGCCTGCCGAGGTCGATCTTGGGTGCGTCGAGGGAGGCCAGCGGCGGAAGGCCCTCGACGGTGCTGGTGACACCGGAGGCCAGCGGGTACTCCTTGGTGTCCTCGGCGAAGTACTCCTGCGCCTTCTCCGAGAGCAGGAAGTCGACGGCCTTCTGCGCCGCGGGGGCCTGGTCGCTGCCCTTGACGACGCCGACTCCTGCGGCGTTCACGAGGGCGCCCGGGTCGCCGCCCGGCAGGAAGTGGATCTTCGCTCCGACCTCGTCCTCGCCCTTCTCGGCGACCTTCTCGTACCAGTAGTAGTGGTTGATCAGGCCGAGCGCCACCTCGCCCTTGCCGACGCCGTCGAGGACCTTGAGGTTGTTGTCGTAGACCTTCGGGTCGTTGGCCTTCAGGCCCTCGAGCCAGGTGCGGGTGGCCCCGTCGCCCTCCAGGACGCGCATGCCGGTCACGAAGGCCTGGAATGAGGCGTTGGTCGGGACGTAGCCGATCCTGCCCTTCCACTCCGGCTTGACCAGGTCGTGCACGGTGTCGGGGACCTGGGAGACCTGGGCGGGGTCGTACGCGAGGACGCGGGCGCGTCCGGAGGTGCCCACCCAGTCGCCCGCGCCGCCGCGGAACGCCGGGTCGACCTTGTCGAGCGAGGCCTGGGGCAGCTTCGCCAGCAGGCCCTTCTTGGAGAGGGCCCCGAGGGCTCCGGCGTCCTGGGAGAAGAACAGGCCCGCCTTGGTCTTGCCGCCCTCCTCCTGGATCTGGGCGGCGAGTTCGGCGCTCTCGCCGTAGCGCACGGCGACCGTGGTGCCCACGGCCTTCTCCAGCTCGTCCAGGATCGGCTCGACCAGCTTCTCGTTGCGGCCGGAGTAGATCACGAGCCCGGCGTCGTCCTCGTCGACACCGCAGCCGGCGGCAGCGGGGAGGAGGAGCGCCGACACGAGGAGCGCGGTCGAGCGTCGGACCAAGGGGCGTCGCATGGGAAGCCTTCCTGCACGTGCAGCGAGAACCTGAACGCCCCCATAACTAAGGTAAAGCTAACCTAAAGGCAAGTGTGATGCACGCAACGCTTCGATCTCACCGGGAGTTCGGCGGAGCCGACCCTACCCCGTGCATTCGCTGTGGATCTCCCCTATCCCAGCCGTGACTCTACTGTGACTATCCCCTCAGGTAAGCCTTTCCTAAGATGCGCTCCGTGACAGCCCTCCCCGCCCTGCTCCCCGGTGCCCGTACCGTTCCGTTCGCCGCCGCCCTCGCGGCCCACGGCGGCCGCACCGCGGTCATCACCGCCGACGGTCCGCTGGCCTACAGCGAGCTCGCCGCCCGGGTAGCGGCGACAGCCCGTCGCCTGGGGCGCGAGCGCCGTCTGGTCCTGGTGGCCGGCGCCAACACCGTGGACGCGCTCGTCGTCCATCTCGCGGCCCTCGCGGCCGGGCACCCGGTCCTGCTGGTGCCGGGAGACCACCCGGATGCCCTCCAGTCGCTCGTCGACGCGTACGACCCCGACGTCGTGGCACGCCCCGACGGCGGACAGTGGGTGCTCGACGAGCGGCGCCCCGTCTCGGCGCACGACCTGCACCCCGACCTCGCCCTGCTGCTGAGCACTTCCGGATCGACCGGTTCACCGAAGCTCGTACGTTTGTCGCACGAAAACCTGCAATCCAACGCCGAGTCCATTGCCGACTACCTGGAAATCCGCGATACCGACCGCGCGGCCACGACACTGCCGATGCACTACTGCTACGGCCTCTCCGTCATTCACAGCCATCTCCTCCGCGGCGCCTCGCTGGTCCTCACCGACCTCTCGGTGGCGGACAGGTGCTTCTGGGAGCTGTTCCGAAGCGCCCGGGGAACGACCTTCGCCGGCGTCCCGTACACGTTCGACCTGCTCGACCGCGTCGGCTTCGCCTCCATGGACCTCCCCCACCTGCGCTACGTCACCCAGGCCGGCGGCCGGCTCGCCCCCGACCGCGTCCGGCAGTACGCGGCGCTCGGCCGGACCGCCGGGTGGAAGTTCTTCGCGATGTACGGCCAGACCGAGGCGACCGCCCGCATGGCCTACCTGCCGCCCGACCGGGCGGAAACCCACCCCGAGGCGGCCGGAGTCCCGATACCCGGCGGTTCCTTCCGGCTCCAGCCCCTGCCCGACTGGCCCGGGGAGGACACCGGCGAGCTCCTCTACACGGGACCGAACGTCATGCTCGGCTACGCCCGCACCCCCGGCGACCTCGCCCTGGGCCGGACCGTGGCGGAGCTGCACACCGGCGACATCGCACGGCGCACCGCCGAGGGCATGTACGAGATCGTCGGCCGGCGCAGCCGGTTCGTGAAGATCCTCGGCCTGCGCATCGACCCCGCCCGGGTCGAGGCGGTGCTCGCCCGGCACGGGATCCCCGCACTCTGCACCGGCGACGACGGCGCACTGTCCGTGGCCGCCGTCGCCGCCGACACCCACGCAGCCGATGCGCGGAGCATCCGGAACCTGGTGGCGGGCGAGTGCGGCCTGCCGCCCCGCGCGGTCAGGGTCCAGGTCGTCGCGGACCTCCCCCGCCTGGACACCGGCAAACCCGACTACCCGGCCGTGCGCGAACTGACCCGCCCCGCCGACTCCGACCCCTCCGCGGCCCGGCACCCGGGCAACCGCCCCGGCCAGGGCCCGGGCGACCGCCCCGACGACCTGTGCCAGCTCTTCGCGCGCATCCTCGACCGCACCGACGTGACGCCGGACAGCACCTTCGTCGGCCTCGGCGGCGACTCCCTCTCGTACGTCGAGATGTCCCTCCAGCTCGAAGAACGGCTCGGGCACCTCCCCGCCGACTGGCACACCACACCGATCCGGGAACTCAGGCCGCGGGAGGCGAAGACTCCCGCGCACACGCGGCGGGCCCTGGAGACCAGCGTCGCCCTGCGCGCCATGGCGATCTTCTGCATCGTCGGATCGCACATCCACGTCTTCGGCATCAAAGGCGGAGCACACCTGCTCCTCGCCATGGCCGGCTACAACTTCGCCCGCTTCCACCTGACCACCGCCGCACGCGGCGAACGCATCCGGCGCGCCGCCCTCAGCATCGTGCGGGTCGCGGTCCCCTCGATGGTCTGGATCGGCTTCGTCCTCCTGCTCAACGACGACTACACCCTGGCCAACCTCGCCCTCCTCGACAGCGTCCTCGGGCCCGAGGACAGCAAGACGGGCATGCACTTCTGGTTCATCGAGGCACTGGTCTACATCCTCATCGCCGCCGTGGCCCTCCTGGCCCTCCCCCTCGCCGACCGCGCAGAGCGCAGGTTCCCCTACGCCCTGCCCCTGACGCTCGCCGCCCTCGGCCTGCTCACCCGCTACGACCTGCTCGGCCTCCCCGACCCCGCCCGGATGCCCGACGCAGTCACCGTCTTCTGGCTGTTCGCCCTCGGCTGGGCCGCCGCGAAGGCCCGGACCACGACGCAGCGGGCGGTGGTCACCGCCGCCGCCGTGGCCACGGTGCCGGGCTTCTTCCCCGGCGACCCCGGGCGGGAGGCGATCGTCATCGCGGCGTTCGCCCTGCTCGTCTGGGTGCCGTCCCTCCCCAGCCGCGAGCGCGTCAACCAGCTGGCCGGCCTCCTGGCCACCAGCTCGCTGTACATCTACCTGACCCACTGGCAGGTCTTCCCCCTGATCGACGGCTTCTCCCGCCACCTGGCCTTCCTGGCCTCACTGGCCTTCGGCATCGCCTACGGCCTCGCAGCGGCCCGCCTGATGCGCGCGCTGCCCGCGCTGCTCCCGCCGGGCGCGCTGGCAGGACGCACCCGTACAGGGCTGACGACTCGGCTCCGCTGACCGCGTGGCACGGCTGCGGCGCCCTTGCGGGTACGGGGTGCGCACAGCCGACCGGAACACGGAACGCGTCGGCTCGGGGACCGGTCCGGCCGGCGTCGGCGAGCCGCACGGCCCGGTCGATCCCCGGCAGGGAACGGCCGTTGCGCAGGTTGGCGACGTACTGCGCGCTGGCATGCAGCTACCGGGGCCGGAATTCGCCGAACGGGTCGCAGGTCGAATCCCGACCCCGGTAGACGCTGCGGGCGCTGGGCGGAGCCACTGGGCACGGAGGGCGCCGCGGTGACCCTCGGCACCCGGCGTTCCGGGTCAGTCCGGCGCCCGTGTCCAAGGGTGCCGGGAGGCCCCCGACTCCGGTGCGTGTGCACGGGTTTGGCACCATGATCCAGTCCTGAACACGCAGGACGTCGATTCTTGGGGGACCCGATGTCGCGCATGCACCTGCTCGCCGCGCCCGTACTGGCCGCCGGCCTGGCGCTCACCGCCGCGCCGAGCGCGAGCGCCGCCACCGCCACCATCAGCAAGGCCGAGTACGACCTGATCAAGATCGGCACCACCGCGTCCACGATGCACAGCATCGCCGACCCCGGTGCCTGCAAGCTCAAGGACCGCGACGACTCCGGCGGCGTCGCCTACCGGCACTACGAGTGCAAGGGCGACAAGCGCCACAGCAACGCCACGTTCGACTTCGTGAACGGCAAGCTGGAGAGCAAGGGCCAGGTGTTCCTGGACGGCCTGAAGTCCAACGGCAAGATGACCAAGGCCAAGTACGGCAAGATCAAGAAGGGTATGACGGCCAAGCAGATGCACGAGATCGCCGGCAAGGGCACCTGCGTGCGCGTCGCCCAGTTCCAGACCCGTACCGACAGCATGGCGATCTACGACTGCGAGCAGGCCCGCACCTTCGGTGTCGCCAGCTTCTTCTTCGAGAACGGCAAGATCACCACGCGCAGCCAGGCCGGCCTGCGCTGACGCGACACGAAGTGAGATGACCTGAGGGGGTGGCGGTGCCGTGGCGCCACCACCCCCTCACCCCTCCTGGTGTGCCGGAGCACCGCCCGTCGCAGGTACCCGCCGAGCCTTCCGGAGTCGCACCGGACCGGTGCCGATCCGCCCGGCCAGGGCTGCTCCACGGACTTCGCCCTCAGCACCCTCCCCGTGCGCAACCGCGACGGCTGCGCCGTCTGGAACGCCCCCTCCCCCGGCCGGCATCCGGACGCGGTTGACGCAGGCGGCCCCCGGGGGCGACCGTGACCGGCATGGGGAGAAGACGACACCGGCTGTTCGTACCGCTACCGCTCATCTGCCTGCTCGCCGCCGTCGCCGGCGGCGGCGTGCTGGCCGCGGCCGTCGCGGGTACGGGCGGGCCCGGAGGCCCGCACGCGGCAGGTGCCGCCGGACCCGCACCCTCCGACTTCGTCGACATCCGCGACGTACCGCCCACCGCCCCGGCGCCGCCCGTCGGAACGGACGCCTCCACCGGGTCGGTCCGGATGCACTGCGGGCGTACCGAGGGCGGGCACTACAACCAGGACAACCTGGTGGTCTCGCCGGGCCTGCGCGGCGGGGCCCACCACACGCACGCCTACGTCGGCAACACCTCCACCGACGCCCTCTCCACGGACCGCACCCTGGCCGCCGCGCAGACCACCTGCCGCGGCGGCGACCGGTCCGCCTACTACTGGCCCGTGCTGCGCCGCACCGACCGGCCCGCCCGGCTGCCGTACGAGACGGCCGCCGGACACGGCAACGCGGGCGAGATCCTCGTACCGGCCGAGGTCCGCATCGAGTTCCACGGCAGCCCGGTCGGGCGGGTCGTCCCCATGCCGCGCTTCCTGCGCGCCCTGACCGGCGACGCGGTCGCGTACACCGCCCGTACCGACGCGGAGGTCCGGGCGCGGTGGGGCTGCGCGAGCCTGCCCGGCCGCTCCACCACCCGCTACCCGCGCTGCCCCTCCGCCACCGACCGAACCACCCGCACCCTGGTCTTCCCCAGCTGCTGGAACGGCCTGGACACCGACCACCCCGAGCGCACCCACCTGCGGTTCCCCGCGGCGAACGGCGTCTGCCCGCCGGACACCTTCGCCGTACCCGAGCTGCGCATCACGCTCTCGTACGCGCTGCCCTCCGCCCGCACCCCGATCGCGCTCGACTCCTTCCCCGAGCAGCGGCACAGCCCCCGGACCGACCACGCCATGTTCGTCAACGTGATGACGGACCGCCAGATGGCCGCCGTAGTGGACTGCATAAATTCGGGCCGCCGCTGTTGAACCGGGCGCTCCGTCCGTGCGTGTTGAGCACGAGCACGTACGCGCTAGGACGGAGCTGGTGACATTGGCCGGACGACCATGGCCCCGCAGCAGGCGGGGCTCCACCGACGAGGCACTGATCAGGACGGTGTACGAGGAGCACGGCGGGGCCCTGCTCGCCTACGCGACCCGGCTCACCGGGGACCGCGCCGCCGCCGAGGACGTCGTACAGGAGACCCTCATCCGGGCCTGGCGGCACGCCGACGCCCTGGTCAACGGCAAGGGCTCGGTGCGCGGCTGGCTGCTGACGGTGGCCCGCAACATCGTCACCGACCGGTACCGCGCCAAGGCCGCCCGGCCGACCGAGATCGCCGGGTCCCCGGCGACCCCGCCCACCGAGGACGACCACGCCGACGCGGTCGTCGACACGATGACCGTGCTGGGCGCCCTCGACCGGCTCTCGCCGGAACACCGGGACGTCCTCACCGAGCTCTACTACCGGGAGCGCAGCGTCGCGGAGGCCGCCCGCACGCTCGGGATTCCCGAGGGCACGGTCAAGTCCCGTTCCCACTACGCCCTCAAGGCCTTGCGCGGGGAAGTCGCAGACCCCCCTGCGGAGCGGGCCGACGCAGCAGGTTCAGGCTCCGCGCATCCGGGCGGCGCCGCAGGAAACGACCGGCCGGGCGCGCCGCGCCCGCCCGCCGGCTTCGAGGAGGTGGTCGCATGAACCGGCAGCAGCACGAGGAGGAGGTGCTGATCGGCCCGTACGTGCTCGGTGTGCTCGACGCGGCGGAGGGCCGGTACGTCGAGGAGCACGTCGGCGGCTGCGAGGGCTGCCGCGAGGAGGTGGCCGCCCTGCGCGCGATGGAGGCGGCACTCGGCGAGGTGCCGCCGGAGGCCTTCGTGGACGGTCCGCCGCAGGGCGGTGACCTGCTGCTCCAGCGGACGCTGCGGCAGGTGCGCAGCGAGCGGGCCGGAGCCGTGCGCCGGCGCCGGGCACTCGTCGGCCTGGCTGCGGCCGCGGCGCTCGCCGGGGTGTTCTGGGCGGGTACGGCGGTTCCGGGCGGTGGTTCCCCCGTCGCCCTGCCCGCCCCGACACCGCCGCCCGCCACGGCGCCCCCGCTCCCGCCGCCCGGCACCCGGGTCGCCTCGGCGACCGACCCCGCGAGCGGCGCCCGGATGACGGTCCGGGTCACGCCCGCCAAGCGCTGGGTACGGGTCCACGCGGCGGTGGCGGGACTGCCCGCCGGGGAGCGGTGCACGCTGGTCGTCCTCGGCAGGGACGGCAGCCGGACCACGGCGGGCAGCTGGGTGGTGGGCTCCGCGGGGGCCGGAGGCGAGGGCAAGGGCGTCTCGCTCGACGGCTCGGCGGCGGTCGACCCGGCCGAGGTGCGCGCGGTGGTGGTCGAGAACGAGGCGGGCAAGCGTTTCGTCACGGTGCCGATGCCCGCGTAGGACGCGGGCGGCGGAGGCCGGCAGGGGGCGGCGGGGACCAGGCGTCCCCGCCGCCCTCCGCCGTTCCGTCCCTGCTCAGCCGCCCCGCGAACTCCTGCGAAAAAACTTCAGGATTCCGTTGAACCCGTCCCCGACGGGCCGCGTGTTTCCCGTGCAGACAGATTCCACGAAGCATCTGATCACGGGAGAAACCATGAGGAACCTGCGGAAGTTCGGCGTCATCGCAGCAGCCGGTACCGCGCTGGTCCTGGGAGCCACGGCCTGCGGTCCGCAGGAGAGCGGTGCGGGCTCCGCCGCGCAGGCGCCGGCCGGCGCGGCCTCTCCGGCGGGGGCCGGCGGCTCCGGCTACGGGGGCGGCAAGGCGGCCCCGGCAGGAGGGACGACCGCTTCCGGCTCCCTCGCCGTCCGCAACGACGCGAAGCTCGGGCCCGTGGTCACCGACGCGGAGGGCTTCACCCTCTACCGCTTCGACAACGACACCGCGAAGCCCTCCTCCTCCACGTGCGCGGGCGACTGCGCCAAGGCCTGGCCGCCGGTTCCGGCGGACAGCACCCAGGACGGCGCGGTGGAGGCCTCCCGTACCGGATCCGTCGAGCGGGCCGACGGACTGCGGCAGCTGACGATCGCGGGCTGGCCGGTCTACCGCTTCGCCAAGGACACGGCGCCGGGCCAGACGAACGGGCAGGGGGTCGGCGGCACCTGGTTTGCCGTCACCCCTGAGGGCGGGAAGGCTGGATCGGCGGCCGGGGCCGGCAAGCCGGGAGGCGAGGCGCTCCCCGCCCTGTCGCTCGCGGACGACCCCGCCCTGGGCAAGATCATCCGTGATGGCAAGGGCAGGACCCTGTACCGCTTCACCAAGGACACCGCCTGGCCCATGAAGTCCAACTGCGTGGGCGCCTGCCTGGAGAAGTGGCGCCCCGCCAAGCCGGTCGACGTGAACGGCGTCGAGGGCATCGACCCGAAGAAGCTCATCGTCTACACCCGGCCCGACGGCACCAAGCAGCTGACGGTCGACTGCTGGCCCCTGTACTGGTTCACCGGGGACAAGACCCCCGGCGACACCAGCGGCCAGGGCGTGGGCGGCACCTGGTTCGCCGTCACCGCCGAGGGCAAGCTCGCCAAGTAGGTCCCCCGCCCGCCGGGCTGCGGGGGCGGGGGCCGGCAGTTGACGCTGCACCCTGGGCGAGCTTGTCGCGGAGCAGTCGGCTGCGGTCGAGTTCGGCGGCGAGTGCGGCCGTGAGGAGTCCGGCGTCGGCGGCCCGCTCGGTGAGGACGTGTTCCAGGGCGAACAGGGAGTGCGTGACGGCGACGGTGGCGAACTCGTACCGGTAGGAGGAGTGCCGGATGAGCTCGCGCGAGGTCTCCATCGCGCTCATGAGGCACATCGACGCTCCATCGGGCTGATGTACGGCTGAGTCGCTGCGTGCGCTCGCCGGGGCCGGTGGATGGCCCTGCCGG
Organism: Streptomyces sp. NPDC038213; assembly: GCF_055600495.1. Taxonomy (NCBI): domain Bacteria; kingdom Bacillati; phylum Actinomycetota; class Actinomycetes; order Kitasatosporales; family Streptomycetaceae; genus Streptomyces; species Streptomyces sp. NPDC038213. The sequence continues at coordinate 87,751 of NZ_JBVJYM010000015.1, read as the reverse complement.
CGTCCCCGTGCCGCCGGCAGGGATGGTCGGCGTGTGGCGGCACGGGGACGGGGCGGTACGGGCTTCGGCGGGCGCTCCCGCGGCGCGGGAACGCTATGTGGTGGGGCCCGCCGGTCCGGCGGGCCGGCTCAGGCCGTGTGGAGCCTCAGGCCGTAGCGGTTGAGGATCTCGTTGACGGGCTGGAACCAGGTCTGGCCGCCCGAGGAGCAGTTGCCCCAGCCGCCGGAGGTGACGCCCTGGGCCTGGTCGCCGCTGATGAACGCGCCGCCGGAGTCGCCGCCCTCCGCGCACACGCTGGTCTTCGTCATCTGGTGCACGGCCCCCTGGCTGTAGTTGACCGTCTCGTTCTTGGCAAGGACGGTGCCGCAGTGCCACTTCGTGGTGGACCCGGAGCGGCAGACCGACGTGCCCACCGGGGCCTCCGCGGAGCCGCGGACCAGCCGGTCCGGGATGACGCCCCAGCCCAGGACGACCGGCACCGTCCACCAGCCGCTGTGGATGCCCACGTAGGCGTAGTCGTCCCCGGGGAAGGAGGAGCCCTGGAAGGTCCCCATGGCGGAGCCGTCCCAGCCGCGCACCGAGGCCCCGGCCCTGCCGCAGTGGCCGGCGGTGACGAAGCCGCCGTGCACGGAGAAGCCGATGGAGCAGCGGACGTTCCCGGTGTAGTACGGGTCGCCGCCGACCGTTCCGGCGGCGTAGGTGCGGGGCGCGGCGGGGGTCTCGGCCGTGGTCAGCGGGGCGGTGCGGCGCGCCTCGTCGAGGAAGGCGCGGACGGCGGGGGTGTGGCGTTCGGCGCGTACGACGGTCACGACGATGCCGTTCGTACGGGGGTCGACGTGCCAGCCCGCGATCCCCGCGGGGGCGGGGCGCCCGTCCAGCCGGGCCTTCATCCGGTCCAGTGCGGCGGAGGTGTGCCGGACGAGCCTGGTGTCGGCGCCGAGGGCGCGTACGTCCGCCCCGGCGACGGGGTCGGTGACGGCGACAACGAGCCGCCCCGTCGCGGGCTCGAACCACGAGCCGCCGTATGCGGCGCCGGCGGCGCGGCGGGCGCTCGTCTCCAGGGCGGTGGCGGCCTTCTCGGCGCGCAGCCGGGCGGCCGCCTGGTCGGCGGTCAGCCCGAGGTCGCGGCGCAGGGCGTCGAGCAGGCCCCCGGACACGGCGGGGGTGGAGGGGCGGGGCTCCGGTAACGGGGCGGCGTTGGCGACGCCGACCGAGCCGAGTCCGAGGACGAGCAGCAGGGCTGCGGCGGCGGAGCGGAGGGGCATGGTGCGTTTCACGAGACCTCCTGTGGTGGGGCACAGAAGCGCTGAGAGCGCTCTCATGCCGCGTCACGCTAGCCCGATCGGCTTGACAGGTCCATACCACATATCGGCCGATGGCGGCTTTGCATGCCCAGTCGGCCGCGACGCCGCCCCGCCGCTCCGGCGCCCGGCACGGCCCCGACGGGCCGCCGCGCCTGCGCATGCCGCGGCCGTACGGCGGGCCGGCCGCGGGCCGGGGCTCCTGCCCGGGCCCGGCGGCCGACCGCGGGTCAGCGGCGCGTGGCGAAGACCTGGGTCCAGTAGTGGCCCGGCTGGGCGCGGGAGACGCCGATCTCCTTGAACGCGCAGTTCAGGATGTTGCGCTTGTGGCCGGGGCTGTTCATCCAGCCGGCCATGACCTTGGAGGCGCTCGTGTAGCCGTAGGCGACGTTCTCGCCGTACGTGCGCCACTGGTAGCCGGCGCGGGTGATGCGCTCGCCCGGGTTGGAGCCGTCCGATCCCGTGTGGGACATGCGGCGGTGGGCGGCCATGTCCTTGCTGTGGTGCGCGGCGGCCTTCACCAGCTTCTTGTTGATCTTGAGGGGCTTGCAGCCGACCTTGGCCCGCTGCTTGTTGGCCAGGGCCACGACGCGCTCGGCCGCGGTGGGGGCCGGGGCGGCCGCGGGGGCGGCGGCCTCAGCTGCCGGTGCGGCGCCGGCCTCTTCGGCACCGAGTCCCGCCAGGGACACGGGTATTCCTATGACGCCGAGGGTGACGGCGGCGACGGCCGTCTTCTTGAAGTGGTTCTTCTTGGCGTGCTGCTGCATACATGACCTTCTTCGGTGTTCTCGAAGCATCGGGACCCCGGCGGCTGCCGGGGTCCCGACGGGCCGTCATTGTTAGGAGTGGCGGAACGGGCTGACAAGTCCCGGCACTTGCCCGGCCGGGCAGGGCCCCGACCTCGACTTGAAATGAACGCGCCGACGTGCGTGGCCGCAGCAGACCGGGCGATGTGGAATCTGTGACGCTCCGTCAAAAACGTTCGTCAGCTGGAAGTTCGACGGAGTCGTCTCATGATTCGAGACGGACATTTCGACGGGTGCGGGGAATGTCCGCTCTCGGTGTGCATGTACCGACATAGCCAGGTCACACGAGCGGTCGTAATGCTTCCGTAATCACATCGGCGCGGGTGATCCATGTCACCGCATCCCCCTTCCCCACCGGGGGCGGGGCCGCCTGAGACCGCCACGCGGGGACGCCGTACGCCCCCTCAGCGGAAGGCGGCCGCGTTCTCCGCCGCCCACTGAGCGAAGGTGGACGACGGGCGGCCGGTCACCTTCTCGATCACGCCGTTCGGGGTGTTGTACTCGGCCGGCGGGTCGGCGAACACCTCCAGCTGGAAGTCGATCATGTGCTCCGGCACGCCCTGCGCCCGCATCGCCGCCCGCGCCTGGTCCGGCGTCAGCTCCACGAACTCCACGTCCCGGCCGACCGCCGAGCCCAGCGCGGCGATCTTCTCGCGCAGCGAGATCCGCTCCGGGCCGGTCAGCAGGTACTCCGCGCCCGCGTGCCCGTCCTCCAGCAGCGCCGCGGCGGCCACCGCCCCGATGTCCCCCTCGTGCACCATCGCGGTGCGCGAGTCCCCGTACGGCCGCTCGACCCGCCCGCCGCGCACCTCGTCCGCCCACTCCAGGGCGTTGGCCATGATCTCGGTCGGCGCCACCGTGGTCCAGGCCAGGCCCGACGCCTTCACGGCGGGCTCCAGGGTGGACTCCGACCAGCCGGCCAGCATGGTCACCCGCCGCACCCCGGCCGCCTCGATCGCCTCCGCCAGTTCCCGGCCGTTCTCCAGCGGGGCGTAGTCGTCACCCCCGAAGTTGATCAGGTGCACGGCGGTCACCCCGTGCAGCGCCGCTGCCAGCGACCCCGCGTCGGTGAGGTCGCCCCCGACGACCTCGACCCCCGGACCGAACGCCACCGCCCCGGGCCGACGCGTCAGCGCCCGCACCGGCGCCCCGGCCTCCCGCAGCGCCGCCACGACCTGCCGCCCGACCGTACCGGTCGCACCCGCCACCAGAATCGTCATGTCCCGCTCCCCACACCGTCCGTCGCCGGTCGCTCCGGCCACACCCGCACGATGGCACCCAATGAGGACAGGGGATGTCCTCATTGGGTGCGGGCCGCGGGTGTCAGCTGGTGGGGAAGTTGTCGGGGGTGCGGATGCGGTCGCGGACCCAGACGCCTGCGGGCTTGAGGCGGCTGGTGCCGGTCCAGGAGGTGTCGGCGTTGCAGGTGCCGGGCGTGAAGACGGCTCCGGAGCGGTGGTCGTCGGAGAAGTTCCAGTTGACCCAGCTGATCTTCTTGGCCGCCATCAGGTCGAGGTAGCGCTGCGCGCTGTTGAAGTCGTTTGCGCCCTCGCCCGCGGCGTTCTGGGTGCCGAACTCGGTGACGAACAGGGGGAGCCTGTCGGCGGCGCGGGAGAAGGTGTTGAAGTACCCGTCCTTGTGCGAGGCCGCGTAGAAGTGGAACGTGTACATGATGTTGGAGGCGTTGACCGGGTTCGAGACGATCTCGTTCTCGGTGCTGCCGTCGGAGACGCCCAGGGAGGACCAGGCGCGGGTGCCGACGAGGACCGGGGTGAGCGGGTCCTGCTGGCGGATGACGGGGATGAGCTGCTCGGCGTAGGACTTGATCCTGGACCAGGTGACGCCGTTGGGCTCGTTGGCGATCTCGTAGAGCAGGTTGGTCTTGGTGCGGTGGCGCTGGGCGATCTCGGTGAAGAAGGTCTTGGCGCGGGCGAGGTTGTGGTTCGGGTCGCCGGGGGTGAGCTGGTGCCAGTCCACGATCACGTACAGGCCGCGGGCGGTGGCCTCCTCGATCATGCGGTGGACGAGGTCGGTGTACTTGCGGGGGTCGGTCTCGTAGCCGCCCTCCTGTACGTACGTCGACACGCGCAGGACGTCGGCGCGCCAGTCGGTGGCGAGGGCGTCCAGTGAGCCGCGGGTCAGGCAGTGGCCGTACCACTGCGTGCCGTGGCTGCTCATGCCGCGGAGCTGGATCGGCTTGCCGTACTTGTTGACCAGCTTGGTGCCCTCGACCTTCAGACGGCCGTTGATGCCGGCCGGGGTGCCCGCGCCGGGCTCCCCCGGGCCTCCCGGGTCCGGGGCGGCTTCGACGGAGATGTGGTCCACGTTGGGGCCGCCGTCCGCCGTGGCGGCGGTGGCGCGGATGGTGTTGGCGCCGGCCTTGAGGACCACGTCGAGGGAGGCGGTCTGCCAGGCGGTCCAGGCGCCGGTGCCGGGGAAGGCCTTGGCGGCGGCGACCCTGGTGCCGTTGACGGTGATGTCCATGGCCCGGTTGGCCGTGGATCCGTTGGCGAAGCGGAGGGCGAGGGTCGCGGGTCCGGCCTGGGCGGCGTTCACCGTCCACTGGACGTAACTGCCGCTGGTGTTGTCGTAGTTGACGAAGCCGGTGCCGGTGAAGCCGGCGTGGTCGGAGTCCACCCGGCCCTGGGAGAGGGTGGCGGACTCCGCTTCGTGCACGACGGCTGCGGCGGCGTGGGGGGCCGCCGCGGCGGGGGCGGACAGCGCGGCCGAGGCGGGCAGCGCGGCGGTCAGTGCGAGGGCGAGGGAACTGGCGATCTTGACGCTGCGCAGGGGGTGGCTGGGGCGTACAGAGTTCGTCGTCAAGGCTCACTCCGCGAGGAGAAGGGGTGGGGGAGGGGGTGCGCGGCCGGTCGTGGAGGTGAGGGCCGCCCCTGGGAAGGAAACTTTCCTAACGATTAATGGAATACCAGGGTCCGCGCCGCGGCTGCAAGGGGGGTGAACTCGTGTGCCGTGCAATGGAGTTGGGGATGCGCGGCGCCCCGGGCGACCTGTGTCGTGCGGCTGCTGCCACCGACACGCGCGGGCGCGGGCACGTCGGCGGGCCCGGCCGGGCGCCTCGTCCGAGGACGGGGCGCCCCTGCACGGTCGTCGTACGGGCAGCGCACAGCGGCGTACGGGCGCACGCCGGACAGCGGCCCCCGCAGGCCCTCGGACGGCCCGCCGGCCTCCGACTGCGCTGCGACGGCCGCTTCCCGGCCGGCTCCCCGCCGACTCACGGGCGCGGCCCGGCTACGCGGGGAGCAGTGCGCCGTAGGCCGCGCGCAGCCGTGCCCGTGCCTCCGGCGGTGCGCCGAGGGCGTCCAGGCCGAGGAGCCCTGCGCCCAGTACGGGTGGTGCGGCGGCCGCGCGGGGCACCGCCATGGGGGCGCGTGCGGCCAGTTGCGCGGCGATGCGGTCGTCGAGTGCCGCGTGCCCGGCGGCCAGGATGCTCCCTCCCAGGACCACGGTGACCTCTTCGTCGAGCAGGTCGAGCCGGGTGAGGGCGACCCCCGCCATGACGGCCACCTCGTCGGCGAGGCGCTGGACGAGTGCGGCCGACGCCGGGTCCCCCTCCTGTGCGGCGGCGAAGAGGACCGGGCTGATCTCGTGCCGCCATCCGGGTCTTACGCGTCCGAAGTGGATGCCCTCGATCAGGGCCTGCATGGAGTCCAGCCCGAAGTGCGCGGGCAGGGCGCGGGCGAGTGCGGTGGGCCCTCCCCTGCCGTCCTCGGCCCGGGCGGCGTGCCACATCGCCTCCTCGGCGAGGCCGACCCCGCCGCCCCAGTCCCCGGAGATCTGGCCGATGGACGGGAAGCGGGCCGTACGGCCGTCGGGGAGCATCCCCACGCAGTTGATGCCCGCGCCGCAGACGACGGCGACCCCGCGGGGCTCGTCGGTCCCGGCGCGGAGCAGGGCGAAGGTGTCGTTGCGGACGGTGACGCCGCGGCCCCAGGACCGGTTGTGGATCTCGGCGGCCAGCGCCTCCTCCTCGGCGGGGAAGTCCGCGTTGGCCAGGCAGGCGGAGACGTGGTCGACGGGGCCCTCGGGTACTCCGGCGGCGCGGGCGTCCTCCCAGGCCTCGGAGAGGGCGGCGGACAGCACGTCGACGGCCGCGGGGATGCCCGTCCGCTGCGGCTGGAACCCGCCTCCGCGCGCCGAGCCCAGCAGCGTCCCGTCCGCGCCGAGGAGGGCGACGTCGGACTTGCTGTTGCCCGCGTCGACGGCGAGTACGGCGGCGCGGGGCGTGGTGCCTACGCCCATGCCAGGTGCTCCCTGTTGTGGGCGATCAGGCGGTCGGTGAGCTCGTCGGCGACGGCGTACTGGCCGATGAGGGGGTGGGACAGCAGGGCCTTGGCCACGCGGTCGCGTCCGCCGCGCAGGGCGGCGTCCAGGGCCAGGTCCTCGTAGGCGCTCACGTTGGCGATCAGGCCGGCGTACAGGGGGTCCAGCGTGCGGACCGGGAGGGGGGACGCGCCGGTGCCGTCGACCATGGCCTGCACCTCGATCACTGCGTCGTCGGGGAGGAAGGGCAGGGTGCCGTTGTTGGAGGTGTTCACGACCTGGGGGCCGGGTGCGCTGCCGAGGAGGGAGGCCGCCAGGTTGACGGCGGCTTCGGAGTAGAAGGCGCCGCCGCGCTTGGCGAGCAGTGCGGGCTTCTCGTCCAGGGCGGGGTCCGCGTACAGCCGCAGCAGTTCGCGTTCCATCGCGGCGACCTCGGCGGCCCGGGAGGGCTTCTCGTGCAGTTCGCGCACGACCTCGTCGTGGGCGTAGAAGTAGCGCAGGTAGTACGAGGGGACGACGCCGAGCCGGTCCAGCAGGTGGCGGGGCAGCCTGAGGTCCGCGGCGACGGCCTCGCCGTGCTGCTCCAGCAGGGCCGGCAGCACGTCCTTGCCGTCCGGGCCGCCCAGGCGCACGGCCAGTTCCCAGGTGAGGTGGTTGAGGCCGACGTGGTCGAGGTGGACCTCCTCGGGGGTGGTTCCGAGGAGGGCGGCGAACTTGCGCTGGAAGCCGATGGCGACGTTGCACAGGCCCACGGCCTTGTGCCCGGCCTGGAGCAGGGCCCGGGTGACGATGCCGACGGGGTTGGTGAAGTCGATGATCCAGGCGTCGGGGTTGGTGCGCCGGACCCGCTCGGCGATGTCCAGGACCACGGGGACGGTGCGCAGGGCCTTGGCGAGGCCGCCCGCACCGGTGGTCTCCTGGCCGATGCAGCCGCACTCCAGCGGCCAGGTCTCGTCCTGCTGCCGGGCGGCCTGCCCGCCGACCCGCAGCTGGAGCAGGACGGCGTCGGCCCCCTCCACTCCGGCGTCGAGGTCGGCGGTGGTGACGATCCTGCCCGGGTGGCCCTGCCTGGCGAAGATCCGCCGGGCGAGGCCGCCGATGAGTTCGAGGCGTTCGGTGGCGGGGTCCACCAGGACCAGCTCGCTGATCGCGAGCGTGTCGCGCAGGCGCGCGAAGCCGTCGATCAGTTCGGGGGTGTAGGTGGAGCCGCCCCCGACGATTGTCAGTTTCATGGGGTGTTTCAGCCCTTCACTCCGGTCAGTGTGACTCCCTCGACGAACGCCTTCTGGGCGAAGAAGAACACGAGGATCACGGGGGCCATGACCAGTACGGTCGCGGCCATGGTCAGGTTCCAGTCGGTGTGGTGCGCGCCCTTGAAGGACTCCAGGCCGTAACTGAGCGTCCAGGCGCCGGGGTTCTCGGAGGCGTAGATCTGTGGCCCGAAGTAGTCGTTCCAGCAGTAGAAGAACTGGAACAGGGCGACGGCGGCGATGCCGGGCTTCGCCATCGGGACCACGATACGGACCAGGGTGCGGAACTCTCCGCAGCCGTCGATCCGCGCGGCCTCGACGTACTCGTTCGGGATGGTCAGCAGGAACTGGCGCAGCAGGAAGACGGCGAAGGCGTCGCCGAAGGCCATCGGGATGAGCAGCGGCCACAGGGTGCCGGAGAGGTCCATCTGCTTGGCCCAGAACAGGTACATCGGGATGATGACGACCTGCGGCGGGAGCATCATCATCGAGATGACGAGCAGCAGCGACAGGTGCCGGCCGCGGAAGCGGAACTTGGCGAGCGCGTAGGCCACGGGGATCGAGGACACCACGACGAGTACGGTGCCCAGGCCCGCGTACAGCAGGGAGTTCCGCCACCAGGTGAGGAAGCCCTCGGCCCGGAAGACCCGGAGGTAGTTGTCCCAGTGCCAGGAGTTCGGCGTGAGGTCGTTGGTGAGTGCCTGCTCGTCGCTCATCAGGGAGGTGAGGAGGACGAAGACGAAGGGGAGGACGAAGAAGAGGGCCGCGGCGACCCCGAGGGAGTGCACGGCGATCCAGTGGAGGAGCGCCTTGCGGCGGGCCTGCCGCAGGGCCGGACTCGGGTTCGGGCTCGGGTTCGGGCCCGTTGCGGGGCGGACGGGGGTGGTCGTGGTCGTCATGGGTCAGTCACCCGAACCGATCAGGCCGCCGCGCCGGCGCATCAGGAGCGCGGTGAAGGCCATGGAGAGGGCGAAGAGCACCAGCGCCACGACGCAGGCCGCGCCGTAGTTGAACTGGCTGAAGCCGAGGCTGTAGACGAGCTGGGGCAGGGTCAGCGTGGAGTCGTCCGGGTAGCCGGGGACGAAGGTGACGCCCGAGCCGCCCATCACCCCCGAGGCGACCTTGGAGGCCACGATCGGCTGGGTGTAGTACTGCATCGCGCCGATGATCCCGGTGACGACGGCGAAGAGGACGATCGGCGCGATGTTGGGCAGGGTGATGTAGCGGAACCGCTGCCACCGGGAGGCCCCGTCCAGCTCGGCGGCCTCGTACTGCTCCTTCGGCACGTCGAGCAGCGCGGCCATGAAGATGACCATGAGGTCGCCTACGCCCCACACGGCGAGGACGGTCAGGGCCGGCTTGGCCCAGTCCGCGTCGTTGAACCAGGAGGGGGCGGGGATGCCGACCGCCTCCAGGAGCGAGTTGACCGGGCCGGTGCCGGGGTTGAGCAGGAAGACGAAGGCGAGCGTGGCGGCGACCGGCGGGGCCAGGTACGGGAGGTAGAACAGGGTGCGGAAGACCCCGGCACCCGTCTTGATCTTGGTGATGAGCAGGCCGATGCCGAGGCCGAAGACCACCCGGCAGGTGACCATGACGACGGCCAGCCAGAGGGTGTTCTGCAGGGCCGGCCAGAACTGCGGCAGGTCGGAGAAGACGTACGTCCAGTTGTCCGCGCCCCGCCAGACCGGTGCGTTGAGGCCGTCGTACCGCATGAACGAGAAGTAGAGCGTCGAGAGGAGCGGGTAGGCGAAGAAGGCGCCGAACCCGATCAGCCAGGGCGCCATGAACGCCAGGGTGCGCAGCGCGTCGCGCCGCCGCCGGGACCGGAGCGTGTTGCGTCCTGCGGGAGCGGGGGCGGCCGGGGCGGCCGTCCCCTTCGCGGGCAGGGTATCCGTGCTCATGGGCGGTTTCCGGCCGTCACTTCGCCGCGGCGATGTCGCGGTCGATCTGGGCCGCGGTCTCCGCGAGCCCCTTCTGCAGGTCGGTGACCTGGCCCTTCTCGTACTGCTGGGCGAACTTCTGCAGGGTGTCCTGGTAGGCGGAGCCGTTGACCGCGCCGTCCGAGGTGGAGGAGGCCGGGTGCCGGGCGATGTCGAGGAAGGTCTGGAAGCGCTCGTCGAACTTCAGGTCCGGGGACTTCAGCGCCTCCAGGGTGGAGGGGACGTTGCCGATGCCGTTGGCGAAGTCCACCACCGCCCCGGTGTCCGTGGTCATGTACTTGACCAGCTCCCAGGCCGCGTTCTGCTTCCTGCTCTGCGGGGCTATGCCCATGATCGTGCCGGAGAGGTAGCCCTTGCCGTACTCGGCGAGCTCGTCGTCGGGCACCGGCAGCGGAGCGACGCCGACCTCGAACTTCACGCCGGCGTCCTTGACGAAGTTCAGCCGCCACTCGCCGTCGAGCTGCATGGCGACCTGGCCGGTGTGGAAGGGGTGCTTGGCGCCCCACTCGTCACCGAAGCCGGTGCGGAACCTGTCCAGCTTCTGGAAGCCGCCCAGGGCGTCGACCAGGGACTTCTGGTACGTCATCATCTTCGCGAACGCCGGGTCCTTCGCGACGGCCGACTTGCCGTCCGCGTCGAAGTACCCGCCGTGCTTCCACTGGGACATGTAGTGGGAGACGACGGTCTCGTAGCCGAGGTACGTCGGCATCACGCCGACGCGCTCGTACGAGTCTCCCTTGGCCTTGGTGAGCTTCTTCGCGGCCTCGGTGAACTGGGACCAGGTCTTCGGCGGGGCCTCGGGGTCGAGACCGGCCTCCTTGAACGCGTCCTTGTTGTAGTAGAGCCCGTACGCGTCGGAGAGCAGCGGCAGGGAGCAGCGCCGGCCCTCGAACTGCGTGTACGACTGGAGGACCTTCGGGAAGATCTTGTCGAGGTCCAGCTTGTCCTTCTCGATGAACGGCTTGAGGTCGGCGAGGGCGCCCGAGGCGCAGAACTTGCCGACGTTGGCCGTGGTGAAGGAGGAGACGACGTCCGGCCCGTTCGAGCCGCCCGCGCGCAGGGCCTGGCCCAGCTTGTCGTCGTTGATGTTGCCGACGACCTTGACCGTGATGTTGGGGTGGGCCTTCTCGAAGCGGGCGACGTTATCCTCGATGGCCTTGACCTCGGCGGGCGCCGACCAGCCGTGCCAGAAGGTCAGCGTGACCCTGGCCTTGGGGTCGTCGGCCGCGGTGGAGCCGGTGGATCCCGTACAGGCGGAGGCGAAGAGGGCGGTGGCTGCGGCCAGAGCGCCGGCGGTTGCTTTGCGGTGCATGGCAGGACTCTCTGTTGAGGGGGGACGGGGTTCCGTGCGGGCGTGCCTGAGTGGGGGGCGGGTGTGGTGACCGGCGGCGGATGCGGGGTGGGCACGTCGTCATCGGCCGTCGCGCGAGCGGGGGGTGTGGTGCGCGCGTTCCCGCCGCCCGCGGCGGGAGGGCAGGGGTGGGGTACTCCCTGTCCCGGCCGGCGGCGGGGACGGGAGGTTCGGGGTCCGGTCTGGTTCTGGGTCTGGGTCTAGCGGGAGGTGTCGAAGACCTCGTCGCGGGTGGCGGCCAGCGCGCTCTCCAAGGCGCCCTGCTGGACGGGCTGTTCGGTGATGCCGCCGAGCACGAGGCGCGGCCGCGAGGCGGCGAGCTCGTGCAGTTCGGAGCTGACGCGGCTCAGGAGCGGGTCCCCGCCGGGGGTGATGGCCCCGCCGGCGAGGACGACCAGTTCGGGGTCGAGGACGGCGACCAGCGAGGCGAGTCCGGTGGCCAGCCGCGTCGCGTAGGCGTCGAGGAAGGCCCCGTACGCCCCCGCGTCCGAGGCCGCCGCCCGGGCCAGGAGGAGGGCTGCGACCTCCGGATACGGGCCCTGCGGAACGTCGGTGACGCCGAGTTCGCGCGCGAGCCCCGGGAGCACCTGCGCACCCGCCAGGTCCTGGTAGCCCCCTCCGTTGGCCCGGGTGACACCGCGTACCAGCGGCGCGCCCGGCACGGGGAGGTAGCCGAGCTCGCCCGCGCCGCCCGTGAAACCGCGGTGCAGGCGTCCGCCCATCACCAGCGCGGCCCCGAGTCCCTCGGCGTTCCAGAGCAGGACGAAGTTCTCGTGGCCGCAGGCGGCGCCGCCCTGCTGCTCGGCGACGGCGACCAGGTTCACGTCGTTCTCGTACTCCACCGGCATGGGCAGGGCCGCGGCCAGTTCGCCGAGGAGGCTGGGAGAGTGCCAGCCGGGCAGGTGGGCGGCGTAGCGCAGGCGGCCCGTGGACGGGTCGAAGGCCCCCGGGGTGCCGATCACGACCCGGTGGACGTCGGCGCGGACGAGACCGGCCGCCTTGACCGCACCGTCCAGTGCCGCCGTCACCTGGGCGGCGGCGTCTCCGGCCCGCCGCCCGGGGGTGGGCAGCTCGTACCGCCCCACGACCGCGCCGGTCACGTCGGCCACCGCGGCGTGGATCCGCTGCGGGGTGACGTCGAGCCCGGCGACGTACGCGATGCGCGGATTGATCGTGTACAGCTGCGCGCCGGGGCCCGGCCGGCCGGTGCTGGTGCCGGTCGCGAGTACGAGGCCTGCGGCCTCCAGCCGGCCCAGGAGCTGGGAGGCGGTGGGCTTCGACAGCCCGGTCAGGGCTCCGATGCGGGTCCGGGACAGCGGGCCGTGCTCCAGGAGCAGGTCGAGCGCGGCCCGGTCGTTCATCGCCCGCAGCACGCTGGGGGTGCCGGGGACACCGCCTCCTGGGGTCTGCACCATCCGTCCGACCTACCTTCCGCTCACCCGCCGGTTGATTGTTAGGAACGTTTCCGGTTGGTTGGGGAGAAGGTACGTCCCCTCCTGTACAGCGTCAAGAGGGCGGGCTGCGGCGGCTCCCCGCGGGCCCGGGCCGACGGCCTCCGCACCCGGCCGGAGGCCGTACCCGACCGGGCACCGCGATCAGAGGCCCTCCTGACCACCGCTCGAAGGGGGTCGGAAGCGGGCCGCGAGCTGGTGTGCGTACTGATCGTCCGGGCCGAGCTCCCGAACCGCCAGCTCCGCTCCCCGGGGCCGACCCGTCTCGCACAGCAGCCGGACGAAGACGTACAGGGCGTCACGGTCACCGGCTTCGGCACGGCTGCGCAGCTGCGACTCCATCCCCTGATCGCGCAGGGCCCTGTTGAGTCTCCGGCGTGCGTGCACATCCGTGAGAGCGCGGTCGGCGAGTTCCGGGAGCCGTTGCGCACGCACCAGCAGGTCCATGTGCCACAGATGGCTGTCGTGCCTGAACGGATCGCGCGCATAGCACTGGGCGTGGGCGCTCACCAGAGCGATGGCCGCGTCCCAGTCGCGGCGCTCTTCCGCAGCCCGGGCCTGCTCGAACCACTCCACGGGACGAGTATCGCGCGGTACCGCCCGTACAGCGTCGTGGGAGCCGCCGCTGACAGCCGCCGGACAACCGCCGCGGTCCTCGCCGCAGGTACCTCCTACCGGTCTCCCGGGGCGGCCACGGGACTGCCCGCGCACCGAGGAGTTCTGGATGGTCCAGCACCTCCACCGCGCAGCACAGAAGGCGTCCTGACCCGCGCGGGCTGCACGGCTCAGCGCCGCGGCGGCCAGCGGCTCCGATGCCACGGCGCTCTCCCCGGTCCGGGCCGACGGGCCGCAACCCGGTGGATCGCGCGGGGCGTTGTCAGAGCCCCGTGCGAGGATCCCCCCAGGTCGGTGGTACGGGCGGGAGCCGTGGCCGGTGCGGACCGTGGTCGCCTCCGGGGGGCGGATGAGCGTGGACAAGGACGTGGGTGGGGACATGGGCGTGGACGTCGGCGTGGTCGCCGGAATGGGCGGGGACGACACCACGGAGGCGTGGCGGCCGGCCACGTCTTTGTCACGGCTGCGGGAGCTGGCGGCGCGGGGGCCCGGGACGGCCCGGATCGTGGCCTCCCGGATAGGCCTGCCGGCCGGGTTGGCCGAGGAGGTGGCCGTACGGGCGCTGGCGGGCGGCCCGGACTGGTACGGCGTACTGCGCGCACTCGCCGCCCACCCTGCGACCCCGCCCGAGCGGCTGGCCGAGCTGGCCGCCCACCCGCAGGAGTCGGTGCGCCGGGTGGTCGCGGTGCACCGTGCGACCCCGAAGGCCGCCGTCAAGGCACTGGCCCGGGACGGGTCGGCGGTGGTACGCCGGGCGGTGGCCGCCCGCGAGAAGCTCCCCCGCAAGACGGCCGGGCTGCTGGTCTCCGATTCCTCCGGCGACGTGCGGCTGGCCCTCGTCCGGCGGGTCGGAGCGCGTCCGGAGCATCTGCGGGCCCTGGCCACCGACCCGGACGTCCGGGTCCGCCGCGTGGTCGCCGCACTCGGCCACGCCGGCGATGCGGACCTCACGGACCCGGATCCCGGGGTACGCCGGACCGCCGTGCACAAGCGCGCGGCACCCGAACTGCTCCCGCTGCTCGACGCCCTGGCGCAGGACCCGGACACCCGCGTCCGGGAGCTGGTCTCCCAGCAGTACCGCAACCACTCCCCGGCCGTACTCGCCCGCCTCGCAGCAGACACCGAGCCCAGCGTCCGGGCCGCGGCGGCCGAGAACCCCTTCACCCCCGTCCGGCAGCTCACCGAACTGGCCTCGGATCCGGACCTGACGGTGCTCGCCGCCGTCGGCAAGAACCCGACGGCCCCGCCCGAGGCGCTCGCCCGCCTGGTCGACACGATCACGCGGTTGTCCGGTGGGAGTGACGGCGGGGGCGAAGACCCAGGCCCGCAGGAGGAGGTCCAGCGCCTGGCGTACGCGGCACTGGAACACCCCGCCACCCCGCCCGAGGCGCTGCGCGCCCTGCACGCCCTGGGCGTGTGGCCGTACTTCCACCACGGGAACGCGATGGACCAGCCGAACTGGCCGCCGGACCTGCTGGCCGAGTTCGGCCTGGCCTACAGCGCGAGCACGGTGTCGGGAGAGGCGGAACGGGCGAGTTTCGCCGCGATCGACGAGGCCCGGCACACCGCGCCCCCCGGAGACGTCCTCGCCGCCATGGTCCGCAGCCCGGTCTACTACCTGCGACGCGCGGTCGCCAACCGGCACACCCCGCCCGAGGCGCTGGCCGCGTTCGCGGGCGATCGCGCACGCGCCGGCGACTCCAGCCTCCTCGACTCCCTCGCCAAGAACCCGGCGGCGCCGGTCGGGATCCTGCTCGCCTGGGCCGAGGCGGGCGAGCGCCACTACGAGATGCTGAAGAACCCCGAACTCCCCGATCCGGTGCTCGCCGCCATCGCCGCGGCCCCGGACAGCCCGTACGCCGGGCAGGCCCTGTGGATGCTGGAGGTCCGGGCGCTCCGGGCCGGAACGGAGACCCCGTGCTGAGCATGTCCTCGTGGCGGGCCCGGTTCGACCGGCTCCCCGACACCTCCGCGGTGGTCGACCGGCTGGGCTCCCAGACGGTCATCGCCGACTACCTCCGGGACACCGGCACCGCCTGGCAGTACCACGCGGGCGACCTCGTGGTCCCGGAGGACCTGGCCCTCGACATCGCGCTCGTCGTCGACGGCGACCTCGTCGTGCACGGCTTCCTGGACGACTGCGCCGGGAACATCGGCATGCTGGTGGTCCTCGGCGACCTGGTGGTCCGCGACCTGGTCTCCTGGGGCTCGGTGTACGTGCACGGCGACCTGCGGGCGGAGGGCGTCGTCTACGGCTACTACAACGACTTCACCTTCGAGGTCGCAGGCCGCGTACACGCCCGGGCACTGGTGCTGTCCGACAAGTCCGCCTCGTACACCACGGGCGAGGTGGAGGTCGAGGTGGATTCCTACTACCCGTCCAAGCAGCAGCTCCTGGCCGCCCGCGACCTCTTCGTACCGCAGGTGTACGACGGCGGCGCCAAGCGCGCCCGCAAGGGCCTGCCGCCGAAACTGCGCCGCCCGAGCTACCGGCGGGTCTGCCGCCGGCTGCGGGAGGGCAAGCCGCTGTTCCGCAGCACGTAGGAGCGGGCTGCCCCCAGAGCCTGCCAGCAGGGGCCGGGCCGCTCCGGGAGCCGGGGCCGCACCCCCACCCGGCCACACCACCGCCCGCCGCCCGGGGCGCCTGGTGCGGTAGCAGCGGTCCCGGCGTTACCCTCGACGGCCGGGCGGCCGGGCAGACGGGCATCCGGGACGGAGGAGGACCGATGGCGGAGCAGAGGACCGGGACCCGGGCCCGGGTCCTGGCACTGGGCGCGCTGTTGTGCGCGGCGGGGGCGGTCGCCGCGCTGGCCAGCACCGGGGCGCACGGGCTGCTCGTGCTGCTGTGCGGGGCGGCCGCGCTGGTGGTGGCGGCCGCCGGCTGCTGGTGGGTCCTGGCCCGGCGCGGACTGCCGCGCGTCCTCGGGGCGGTGCTCGCCCTCGCCGCACCGGCCGGTGTGCTCGTACTGGCGGCCGGTGCGCACGTGGTGGCGCTCTTCCTCGCAGCCTTCGCACTCTGGCTCGCCGGTCTGTTCCTCGGGCGGGCCGCCCTCGGAGCCGCAAGGCCGTCCGCGCCGATGCGGGCCAGGCCGGCGCCTGCGCCCCGGCACGCGGTGCTCATCATGAACCCGAAGTCCGGGGACGGGAAGGTCGAGCGCTTCCAGCTGGTCAGCCGGGCGAGGGAGCTGGGGGCCGAGGTGGTGGTCCTGGACCCGTCGGCGCAGCAGGACGTCACCGCCCTGGCCCGCAAGGCCGTAGCCGAGGGGGCGGACCTGCTCGGTGTCGCGGGCGGCGACGGCACCCAGGCCCTGGTGGCGGCGGTCGCCGCCGAACACGGCCTGCCGTTCCTCGTGGTGTCCGCCGGGACCCGCAACCACTTCGCCATGGACCTGGGCCTGGACCGGGGCGACCCGTCCACCTGCCTGGACGCGCTCACCGACGGCGTGGAGCTCACCGTGGACCTCGGCCGCGTGGCCGACCGGCCCTTCGTCAACACGGTCTCCTTCGGCGCCTACGCCCAGATCGTCCAGAGCCCGCAGTACCGCGACGCGAAGGCCGCCACGGCCCTGGACGCCCTGCCCGAGCTGCTGCTCGGCACGGACGGCCCGCGCCTCGTGGCGTCCATGGGCGACCAGCGCCTGGACTCCCCGCAGGCCCTGCTGGTCAGCAACAACCCGTACGCCGAACCCGACCCGGCCACCCTGGGGCGCCGGCCGCGCCTGGACCTCGGGGTCCTGGGCGTCATCGGCGTCCGCGTCGACGGCGCCGCGCAGGTAGCCGACGTGACCCTGCGCGGCTCCCGGGCCGACGCCCTGACGGTCATGACGGCGTCCCGGGTGACCGTGGACGCGGACACCGCGGAGATCCCGGTCGGCGTCGACGGCGAGGCCCTCACCCTGCCGACCCCGGTCGTCTGCACGATCGCCGCCGGCGCGCTGCGCGTCCGCGTCCCGCGCCGCCGGCCCGGCGCCGACCCGCGGCAGATCGACCGCGCCCGGCGGCCGAACTGGCGCACCCTGTGGACCATCGCCTTTCCCTCCGGAAGGACCCGCACGTGAACGACCCGATCCTGCACGACCTGTCCGCACTGGACGGCGCCCTCTACGCCGCCGTCGCGGCCACCGAAACACCCGCGCTGGACGCCCGCCTGCGAAGGCTGTCCGGCCTGGCGAACCACTCCAAGATCAACCTTTCCATCGCGCTGGCCCTCACCCTGGTCCCGGGACGCTGCCGGCGTGCGGGCCTGGCCGGAGCGGCAGCCGTAGCGCTCGCCTCCGCCACCTCCAACCTCCTCGGCAAGCAGCTGGTGCGCCGCCCCCGGCCCGACCGCGAAGCCGCCCGCGTGGCAGTGGACCGCCAGGTCCCCATGCCCGCCTCGGCCTCCTTCCCCTCCGGCCACAGCGCATCCGCCTTCGCCCTGGCCAGCGCCGTGGGCCTGGCGCTCCCGGCCGCCGCCGTACCCCTGGGCTTCCTCGCCTGCACGGTCGGCTACTCCCGCGTGCACACCGGCGTCCACTACCCCGGAGACGTCCTCGCCGGCGCCCTGCTGGGCACGGCCTGCGGGGTCCTGGCGGCAACCGCCCAGCCCGGTCGTTGACGTCCGGGCCGCCGGTCAGCTGCTGAGCGGAGGGTCCGCTGCGGGGTGCTCGATGACCCGCGGCGCTCCGCCGCGTGCGTACAAGACCCGGCGGGGGCCAGCGGCTCCAGGTCCCGTACCAGCCCTGCCGGGGACGGGGACCGGCCGTCGGTCCCGTCGCACCGCCAGTCGCCTCGGATCCCGTCGGCGATCGGTGGCCGGATGGCTGTTTTGTACGGGACACCCCGGGGAGACGCCCCGCAGGCCACGAGTACGCCGGGGAACGGTCCGGCGGGCCGGTGGCGGCTCCACCGTCCATCTGGTCCGGGTGAACGGCCCGCAGAGGCGTGCCGGAGCCGCGGACCCCGCCCTCCGTACACCGCGGGGTCGGGGGCCCTGCGTGTCGTCTCTCACCGTCATGCCGCCTCGTGCGGCACCGAGAGAAGCATCATGAAAGCAGCGGTATCGCCTGCGGCTTCTGCAAGCAGTGCGAGCGGGGACTGACCAACTACTGCCTGACCATGCAGCCAGAACCGGTGCTCGCCGCAGCCGCCTACGGCTTCGCCGACATGGGCCCGTACCAGGGCGGCCAGGCGGAGCTGCTGCGCGTGCCCTACGGCGACTTCACGCGCTGCGGCTGGGCGAGGACGCCGCCGAGCGGCAGACGGACTACGTGATGCTCGCCGACATCTTCCCCACCGGCTACCACGCCACCGAGATGGCACGCGTCAAGCCGGGTGACCAGACGATCGTCTTGGGGCCGGGCCCGTCGGGCTCATGGCGGCGTACTCCGCCGTGCTCAAAGGCGCCGGCCGCGTCTGGGTGGCCGACCACCAGGCGGACCGGCTCCTCAAGGCCGAGGAGATCGGGGCCATCCGGATCAACACCGCTGAACAGGACCCGGCGGAGGTCGTCAAGGAGGCCACCCTCGGGCTGGGCGCCGACAACGGGTGCGAGTGCGTCGGCTGCCAGGCGCACGACCACCAGGGGCAGGAGGACGCGAGCCTCACGCTCAACGGCCTGATCGACGCGGTCAGGTTCACGGGCGACATCGGCGTGGTGGGCGTCTTCCTGCCCGAGGACCCCGGCGGCGAGGAGGCCCAGGGCGAGATGGAGGCCCAGGGCAAGGTGCCGCTCGACTTCGGCCTGATGTGGTTCAAGGGCCAGCACATGGGAACCGGCCAGGCGCCCGTGAAGAAGTACAACCGGGCCCTGCGGGACCTGATCGCCGGGGAGAAGGCGACGCCCGGCTTCATCGTCTCGCACGAGCTGAGCCTGGACGAGGCCCCCACCGCCTACGAGCACTTCGACGCCCGCCACGACGGCTGGACGAAGGTGGTGATGCACCCCGACGGGCACGGCAACGGCCACAAGCCCTGAGCCGGCCGGGGGCTTCAGCCCGCGCCGTGAAGACGTGGGGGGGGAGAGCCGGGTTTGCGGCTCTCCCCCCAGGGAACACGCGCACCGGGGAGACTCCCCGCGGGCCGTGCGCATCTCCCCCCTCGCGCACGGCCCGCTCGTGCGGGTCAGGCCGGTTCGCGGCCCAGGGAGGCTGCGCGCCGGTAGTACGCGTAGAGGCCGTCGAAGACGGGGGTGGCGACGGCCATGGTGCGGGTGTCGTCGCCGGTCATGGACAGGCCGCGCAGGACGACGTCGAGGCCGGGGGCTTCGGGGGCGTGGAAGCGCTCGTCGTCGATGTCGGCCTCGTGGACGATCTGCGCGATGCGCCGCAGGGCGGGGTCGTCGCTGAGGTGGTGGACGCGCAGGACGGTCTCGAAGCTGCAGTCGCCGTGGTGGTGTCCGAGTGCGGCGCCGCGCATGTCGAAGGGGGTGGCGTCCCCGGGGACGTGGGCGGGGTCGGTGACGAAGACGAACTCGGCGGCCGGGTCGATGAAGCGGCGGATCAGCCAGGCGCAGGCGGCGCGGTCGATGTGGATGCCGGCGCGGGTGGCCCACTTCATGGGGAGCTCTCTTCCGTGGTGTTGGCGGGGTGCAGGGCGTTGACGGCCTGCTCGGCGGTGTCCCGGGCGGGTGGGGGGAAGTAGTCGCGGCGCTGGATGCGGCGCAGTTCGGCGCGCAGCCGGGTCAGGGCGCGCCGCCGCTCGGCGCCGTCCCCTGTGCGGGCGGCTTCGGCCTGGGCGAGCACCTGCTGGTATTCGGCGGCGCGGGCCTGCGTCATCGTGTCGATGAGCTGGTGTTCGTCGCCGGTGGCGGCCGGGTGGGCGATCCACAGGGTCGCGGTGCCGGCGCAGTCGCCGACCTCCTCGGCGATCCACTCGAGCTGCTCGCGGGTGCGGGCGTCGGCGGGCAGGGCGACGAGGCCGTCGCTGATCTGTGCGACCCCCAGGCGCTTGAGCTTGCGCCACACGGCGATCCGCGGGGTGGAGGGCTCGCGGGGGAGGCGGTAGGAGAGCAGCACCCACTGCCGACCGGTACCGGCGCCTGTGCCTGTGCCTGTGTTTGCGCCGCTAGCCGTGCCGGGGGCGGTCACGCCCGGATTCCCGGCCGGTCCGCCCGGGGCGGGTCCGGAGGCTGCAACGAGTTGTTCATGTCCATCCCCCGAGACCTGTCTTCCTCCGGCCCAGCTCTGATGCAACCATGGTTGCACAGCAGAGGGCGGGGGTCAGGGTGCAGTCGCGCACGCCGGTCCGTCCGACGGCGGCCGCCAGCAGCCTGACCAGGAGGAAAGGGAGGGCCGGTGACAGCCACCGACCAGCCGCCCAGCCCACGGGCCCGAGCCGACCGCACCGCCGACGCCGGCGGCGGGCACGTGATTCCGCTGCGGGAGGCGACCCGGACATGGTTCGCGATCTCCTGGCAGACCTTCGGCGGCCCCGCCGGGCAGATAGCAGTGATGCAGCGGGCCCTGGTGGAGGACAAGCGCTGGATCGGGCAGCAGCGGTTCAACCACGCCCTTTCCTACTGCATGCTCCTGCCCGGCCCGGAAGCCCAGCAGCTCGCGATCTACACCGGCTGGCTCCTCAACGGCACCCGCGGCGGCCTGATCGCCGGCACCCTCTTCGTGCTGCCCGGCGTCCTCGCCCTGCTCGCCCTGTCCGCGCTGTACGTCGCGTTCGGCTCGAGCGCCGCCGTCACCGGCGTCTTCGCCGGCCTGGCCCCCGCCGTCGTGGCGATCGTCGGCCAGGCCGTCTCCCGGGTCGCCAAGCGCTCCCTCACCCACCCGCTCCTGATCGCCGTGGCGGCCGCATCGTTCGGGGCCCTGGCCCTGTTCTCCGTGCCCTTCCCGGCGGTCATCGCCGCCGCCGCCCTCGCCGGCTGGCTCATCGGCCGGTACCGGCCCGACGCGCTCAAGCCGTCGGACGGCCACGGCGCGGACGACGGCCCCGCTCCGCTGATCCCCGACGACGCGCTGCACCACGAGCAGCCCGGCCGCCGCCGCACCTGGCGCATCCTGGCGACCGGCCTGCTCCTGTGGGCCGTCCCGGTGGCTGCGGTCGCCCTGCTGACGGGTACCGGGAGCGTGTTCACCACCCAGGGCGCGTTCTTCTCCGGCACCGCGCTGGTCACCTTCGGCGGCGCCTACGCCGTCCTCGCGTACGTCGCCCAGCAGGCCGTGCAGACCTACGGCTGGCTCACCCCGAAGGAGATGGTCAGCGGCCTGGCCCTGGCCGAGACCACCCCCGGCCCGCTGATCATGGTGGTCCAGTTCGTCGCCTTCCTCGGCGCCTACCGCGACCCCGGCACCCTCGACCCCTGGGCCGCGGCCGTCCTCGGCGCCCTCCTCACCACCTGGGTCACCTTCGTGCCCTGCTTCCTGTTCATCTTCCTCGGCGCGCCCTACATCGAGCGCCTGCGCGGCAACCGGCGCATCTCCGCCGCCCTGACCGGCATCACGGCCGCGGTGGTCGGCGTCATCGCCAACCTCGCCCTCTACTTCGCCGAGCACGCCCTCTTCACGGACGTGGACGAGAAGGTCTTCGGGCCGGTGACCCTCGCGCTGCCGGACCTGGGCACGCTGCGGCCCGCCGCCCTCGTGCTCACCGTGATCGCGGCGCTGCTGGTCTTGAAACTGCGGTGGAGCGTCCTGCGCACCCTCGGCATCTGCGCGGCCCTCGGACTGGGCGCCGCGCTGGCCGGACTGCCCGGCATCTGAGCCGGTCATCCGGGACGCTCCCCGTACGGGAGGTCGACCGGGCCGTGGTGCCGGGGGTACGCGCCTCCTCACCACCGAAGTACCCGATCCGCTCCGCGCCCGACGTGGAGGAGTACGGGCGGGGTGAGGACGGGGCCGGTTCCCGGCGGGGGCGTCGCCCGTCCTGGCGGGGCGGACGGGCCGGACGCGGACGCACCCCGCCCCACCGGACCAGCAGGCCGATCAGGTGAGAGAGAAACCTTCCTGCCGGCGCATCCGCAACCGGGCGGATCCGGCCGGGGAAAGCACAGCCGACAGCACGCCCTTCCCCTCAGTGAGGACCAGCCCATGCGCCTGCGCAACACCCTGGCCGCCGCCCTCGGCGCCCTCCTGCTCTCCGTCGCCCTGCCCGCGTCGCCCGCCGCGGCCGCCAACGGCGAGTTCGTGTACACCTACGTCGGCCTCAACGGCCTCAACCTGCGCGGCGTCCTCGCCGAACCGGACAGCCGCATCTGCATCGACATCCCCGAGACGATCGGCTCCGAACTGCCGGCCCTCGCCCCGCGGAACTTCACCGACTCCACCGCCACCGTCTTCCTCGACGCGGACTGCGACGGCGACGTCTTCTACGTGATGCCCCCCGGCAAGAGGCTCGGCGACCGGCTGCGCTTCCGCTCCGTCGTCTTCAACTGACGCCCCGCGTCGCACCCCGCCGGACGCCGGGCCCCGGCCACCGGGGCCCGGCCCCGCCGTGAAACTGCCCCATCGTCTCCACCCCCGCAGGGCGGCAGTTGAGCCGCCGGGCCGTCTCTGTGGACTCCGGACGCGGTCGTTGCACCTGTTCAGGGCCGGGGCGGGAGGGAGGGCGGCTCCTCAGGGCCGGGACTCGGAGTGCTGGTCCTCGGCAGCGCCCTCGCCCTCCCCCACCGCGGGGAGCCGGGCCAGAGCCCCGCATATCAGGCGGACGGCTTCCTCGGCGTCGGTCAGCTCGACGGCCGAGGGCAGGACCGTGCCGAAGGCCCGGTCGGGCTCCGCGGTCAGCGCCCGCCAGCGCAGTACGGGTACGAGGGCTGTGCTCGTACCGGCGAGGAACCAGGCGAGGTGGCCGTGGGTGCGTGCGGTCGCGAGCGCCAGCACGGCCAGGGCCTCGCGCAGGTCCTCCAGCCGCTCCAGGCCGGACAGCGTCTGCCGCCCGGCGGGCGGGCCGACGGCCGCCGCCAGCTCCCCGGCCGCCCGCCCGGCCAGTACCGCGTCCCCCCGGCTGACCTCCCAGGCCCCGCTGGCCACCAGGCGCTCCGCCTCGGCCGCCAGGGCCGACACCTGGGCCTGCATCCCCGCGGGAGGACCGGCCTGGGCTGCCGCGGCCGCGCTCACGAGCCGCCCTCCACCGGAAGGGGGTCCGGCGGGTCGGCCCGCCGGAATGCGGGGGCCGGGGCCGGGCCGGGGGCGTGGGCGAAGAGGTCCGTGGTGCCGGTCAGGGACAGCAGGCGGGCCAGCTGCGGGGGTACCTGGCCGTCCAGGACCAGCCGGGCCCGCTCGTCGAGCAGGACGTGGAGGAACGAGGAGTCGGCGAAGACGACCTCCGAGACGTCCACCACGAGCGGCCCGCCCGCGCCGTCGAAGGCCCGGCGCAGGACGGGGCGGGAATCGGCGTCGAACTCGCCTGCCAGGGAGATACGGACCGCATCGGGCGGCCCCTGCTGGCGTTCGACATGCAGGAATGGAGGGGTGGACCGGTTCATGGCTGCCGTCCCGGTAGAAGAGGAGCCCTCCCTCCCCGCGGACGGGAAGGACGCACGCGGCCGTCGGCAGCCGCGCGATCGAGGAGGTCCGTACCGGAAGCACCCCACCTCGCTCAGGGGGGATGCGGCAGCGCGGGTCACACCAACGGCTCCTCCCAACGTACCCGAAGCCCGGCGCCCGCCCCAGTCCGCGGACCCGCCACCGCACAGCCGGACGGCAAACCCGCAGGCCACGTCCACGGCCGGGCTGCCGCGCGCCCCTCGCCTCTTCACCGCGCCCCCGACGGGTAGGAGCCCCCGTATGGAGGGCAGGACGCCTCACGGCGGGGGCCGGTGCACGTCCGGGGGCCCGCGGCGCTTCATGCGCCGCGGGCCCCCGGACGTGCACCGGCGTCAGGGCCGGCGGCCCTCCCGCAGGGAGTCCTTGATTCCGCGGGCGCGCTCCTCGGCCTTGCCCGCGGCCTCACGGGCCTTCCCCTTGACCTGGTCGGTCTTCCCCTCGGCCTGCATCCGCTCGTTACCGGTCGCCTTGCCGGCGACCTCCTTGGCCTTGCCCTTGACCTGCTCCATCTTGCCCTTGGCCTTCTCCGCCACGACAAACACTCCCTTTTCCGAAGAACGGTCGTTCGATGGACAAGCTAGACGAGAACAGGCATCCGCGCGCGTCGAACCCGTGTGCTGAACATCCGTCCGTCCACATCGCACCGAGCAGGCGGCCCGAAGATGGCCGTCAAAACCCTTAGGCCGTGCGGGTTTCACGCCTACGATCGCGCGCATGGGGGACCTCTTCGCGCCGGGCGCGACCTTGGCAGGCGGCCGCTACCGCATCGACGGCACGCTCGGCAGCGGCGGCATGGCGCAGGTGTACCGGGGCTGGGACACGATGCTGTCCCGCGCGGTCGCGGTCAAGACGATCCGGCCGGAACTGGGGGCGGACAGCGGCCTCTCGCTCCGCTTCCGGCGGGAGGCCCAGGCGATGGCCGCGCTCTCGCACGCGAACGTGGTCACGGTCCACGACACGGGTGAGGAGGCGCGGCCGGACGGGCCCCCGGTGCCGTACTTCGTGATGGAGCTGGTCGCCGGGCAGTCCCTCGCGGACCGGCTCCGCGAGGGCGGCGCGCTCCCGGTGCCCGACGCGGTGGGGATAGCGGACCAGGTCCTGGCGGCACTGGCGGTCAGCCACGAACGGGGCCTGGTGCACCGGGACATCAAGCCCGGGAACGTGCTGCTCCCGGAGGGCGCCGGACCGGCGAAGGTGGCCGACTTCGGCATCGTACGGGCCGTGGCGGCAGAGGGCCCGGCCCTGACCGGGACGCGGACCATGGTCGGTACGCCGCAGTACATGTCCCCGGAACAG
Organism: Streptomyces sp. NPDC038213; assembly: GCF_055600495.1. Lineage (NCBI taxonomy): Bacteria > Bacillati > Actinomycetota > Actinomycetes > Kitasatosporales > Streptomycetaceae > Streptomyces > Streptomyces sp. NPDC038213. Next base: position 62,988 of record NZ_JBVJYM010000015.1, on the reverse strand, counting down.
GTGCGGGGTCTGGCCGGGGTGGACGGCCGCTCCGACCTGTACGCGGTCGGGGTGCTGCTCTTCGAGATGCTGACGGGCCGGGTCCCCTTCGACGGGGACGACGGCTACGTGATCGGATACCAGCACGTCACACAGCCCCCGCCCACCCTCGCCTCGTACGGGATCTTCGGCAGGCCGCAGCTGGAGGCGGTGCTCGCGAAATCGCTCGCGAAGGATCCCGGGGAGCGGTACGCGGACGCCCACGCGATGCGGGCAGCGCTCCGCGCCCCGGCCGCCGCCCCGACCCCGACGGCGCTGAACGTCGTCAGGCCGCCGGCCTTCCCGCCGCTGCCCCCGGCCCCGCCGCCCTTGAACCCCCCGGCGCAGCACGGTCCTCCCGCCGCGCAGGACGGGACTCCCCCGGCGCACACGAATCCCCCCGCAGCCGCGCCCCCGCCGGCCACGCCCCGACCCGTGCGGATGCGGGCCCTCGGGCGCGCAGTGCACTGGGGGCGGTTCCTCCTGTCCCTGGCCGTCCTGGTCTCGCTGAGACCCACCGACTCGGGGTTCACCGCGGCGCTGCACGGAGTCGGAATCCTGCTCGCCCTGCCCCTGCGGCGCAGGAGCAGGGGCCGACTCGGCTACCCCTTGGCCGTCCTCATGTCGGTCGTGGTCGTCCTCCACGCCCTGGCCATCGCCGTCGGCCTCCACTTGCTCGACTGATCGCAGGGCACATCGGAGGACCGGCAGCGCGGTGGCCCGCGGCCGCGTGCTCACTCCCCGTCCGTACCGGGCCCGCCCCGGCCGTCCCCGTCGCGCAGACGTCCTGCCTGGGTGGCGTAGTCGCCAGGGTGTCACCGCCCCGCTTGGACGGGCGGCACGCGCTCCGCACGGGCCAGGGCGCCCGCGGTGGCTGCCGTTCAGCAGGTCTCCCGGTACGGGACCCCCGGCGCGTAGGTCTTCCAGTCCGCCGGGGTGAGCCCGGTGACCAGGCGGGCGCAGAGGGATGCGGCGGCGCGGGCGGGGTCGGTGTCGTACGACTGGACGGGGACGTGTGCGCCCGCGGCCCGGAGGGTGGTTCCGTCCGGGGCGAAGGCGAGGGCGCGGATCGTGTCGCCGGGGGTCGGCAGGGCGGCGCCGAGGAGGCGGTGGGAGGACGTGTCCCACAGTTGCAGGGTGCCGGAGTTCCCCGCGACGGCGAGGACCGATGCGTCGGGCGAGAAGGCGAGCGCCGATACGGATTCGTCCTCCACGTGCCGGGCTCCCGTGTGGGTCCCGGCGAGCGACCCGAGGCGTTCGCGCAGGTCGCCGTCCCAGATGGTGACGCGGCCCAGCACGTCGCCCGCCGCGAGGCGGGTGCCGTCCGGGCTGAAGGCGAGGGCGGTGGTCTCGTCGCCGCCCAGCGCACGCCGTCCGACCCGGCCGGAGGGCAGGTCGGCGACCGAGTCGGCCCAGGAGACGGCCGTGCGGCCGTCGGGGCGCAGGGCCAGGTCCTCCCCGCTGAAGCCGGCCAGGGTGCGCAGGCGCTTGCGGGCCGGGACGTCCCACAGTTCGAGTACTTCGCGTTCGCCCGCGCGGGAGACGGCGAGCGTCCGGCCGTCGGCGCCGAGTGCGATGCCGGAGGTGCCGAGGGGCAGTTCGTCCTCGGAAAGGGGCGTAGCGCCTTCGTCGAGGTCGAGTCGGGCGAGCACCCGTCGCGCGCGTACGTCCCACACGGTGACGAGCTGGGGTCCGGCGGTGCCGGGGTCGATGCTGTCCAGGGCCCGGCCGTAGGCGAGGTATCCGCCGTCGGGGCTGAACGCGAGGAGGTCGGAGCAGCTGCTCTCGGGCGGCGCCGTGCCGGCGGCCGGCTGGGGGCCGGCTTCCCGGGGTGCCGCGCCGGGCGCGGTGCCCTCCGCGCCCGCGGTGGCCCCGCCGTCCGCCGCCCCCTCCTCGGTCACCGCCCCCTCCTCGGCCGCCGTCCATTCATCGCCCGCCGTGCCCATCCCGACCTCCGCGCCGTCGCCGTCCGCGTCCTCGGGGAGGTCCTGCACCGGATCGTCCGGCGGGAGGGGCGGGCAGGCGGCGCCCGGGAGCTCGTCGAGGAGCCGGCCGCGGTGGTCCAGCAGCCGGTACGCAGCCCGGTCGCCGGCGGCGGCCGTGGTGGCCAGGAGCCGGCCGTCCGGGCTCCACTCGGCCTCGCCGGCGGGCTGTTCGCGCCAGCCGCCGGTCACGGCGCGGCCCAGGGTCAGCGACCGTACGGTCGCCCCGCTGCCGGAGGCGTACCGGATGGCGCCCCCGGGGAGGTCCAGGCGCAGGGCGTGGGGGGTCTCGTTGACCAGGGTGTAGCGGAACACCGGGGCTGCGGGGGCGGCGGTGCGCCACAGCAGGATCTCGTTGGCGAGGGTGGCCGCCACGGCGAACCGGCCGTCGGGGCTGAACCCGAAGTGCTGGACCCCGGGCGCCGCGAGCACGAACGCAGTACGGCCGCTGCGCAGGTCCCGGGTGCGGATGCCGCTTTCGGTGACCAGCGCGACGGCGCGGCTGTCGGGGGTGAAGGCGAAGCCGCCCTCGACGCAGTGGTCCCTGCCCGCGCCGGGCAGCCACGGCAGCGGCAGCTTCCCGTCGCGGCCGGTGCCCGCGGTGCCGGGGCCGCGTACGAGGCTGCGGATCTCCAGGGGCCGGTCGTCCGTACACAGGGCCAGCCAGCGGCCGTCGGGGCTGACGGCGCTGTCCTGGACGGTCTCCTCGGACCCGAGGGTGAGGGCCAGCAGCTGGCGCCGCCGCGCGAGGTCCCAGACCTGCACGCCCTCCGGGTCCTCGGCCTTGTCCCCCCAGTTCTGCACCACGAGGGTGCGCCCGTCCGGGCTGAACTTCGCGCCCAGGGCGGACGGCACGGGCAGACGGCCCGCCGCACGGCCGGTGCGCACGTCCAGGAGCCGTACGCCGTCCTCCTCCAGCAGCGCCAGCGTGCGGCCGTCCGGGCTGAGCGCCGTCCAGGGCGCGCTGTCCTGCCCGGCGGGGCGGGCCCCGGGCCGGGCGGGGGTGTGGACGTGCGTGTGGGTGCGGCGGTGCGTGCGGACGTCCCAGGTGTCGACGCGGTCGGGCGCGACGGACACCAGCGTGCGCCCGTCGGCCGTCAGGTAGCGGTCGGCGTCTGCGGGGGCGGCGGCGTCCGGAAGGGTGAAGACGTCCTGCTCCTTCTGCCCGAGGGCGCCCAGCAGGGCGGACCGGGTCTGCGGGGTGGCCGCGAGGCGCCAGGCGGCGACGCTCAGGCGCATCGCCCTGGGCGGGTCGGTCAGGCGCAGCCCCTCGGCGACGGCGGCCAGGCGCCCGGCCTCCGCCTGGATGCGCCTGCGGTCGCTCGTACGGCTCTCCTGCCAGGCGACTCCGACGGCGAGCAGGGCCAGGACCAGCAGGCAGGACAGCGCCCCGGTCAGGGCGCGGCGGCGGCGGCGCTCCCGGGTGCGGCCGGCGAGGGAGGCGGTCAGGAAGGCGTCCTCGGCCGCGGTGAGTGCGGCGGGCCGCCCGGGTCCGGTGCGGAAGTGCTCCTCGGCGGCGACGAGGCGGGCGCCCCGGTACAGGGCGCCGTTCTCGCGGCCGAGGTCCTCCCAGGCGCGGGCGGCCTCCGTCAGGCGGCGGTGGGCGCGCAGGCGTTCGCGGTCCTCCTCGATCCACGCGCCGAGCCGGGGCCAGGCGGTGATCAGGGCCTCGTGGGCCAGGCTGACCGTGTCGTCGTCGAGCGTGACCAGCCGGGCGCCTGCGAGCCGTTCCAGGACGTGGGCGACGTCCTCGGGGGCGGCGATGTCGAGCTCGGCGCGGGGGGCGGGGCGGCGGGTGTCCTGGGAGCCCTCGCCCGGTGCGATCAGCCGCAGCATCAGGAGCCGGGCGAGCTCGGCCTGCGCGGGCGAGAAGCGGGAGTGGACGTCCTCGGCGCTCTGCGCGATGGCGCCTTCCAGCCCGCCCGCGGCGTGGTACGCCTCCTCCGTGAGCGCCCGGCCGCGGCGGCGCCGCCAGGTCTCGCGCAGGACGTGCGAGAGCAGGGGCAGGCCGCCGGGGCGGCCCTCCACCTCGCGTACGAGCCGGGCGGTGAGGGAGCGTTCGACGATCAGCCCGGCCGCCTGGGCCGGTCTGACGACGGCCTCGCGGAGCTCCGCCCGGCTCATGGGGCCCACGAGCACGCTCGTCTCGCGCAGCGCCGCGGCCAGGCCGCGGTGCTCGGCGCAGCGGGCGTAGAAGTCCGCCCGTACCGCGATGACGACCCGCAGGCGGCTGTCCGGACGGCGGGCGGCCAGCAGCAGGCCGATGAACGCGGCGCGTTCGGCCTGGTCGCGGCAGAGCGTGTACACCTCCTCGAACTGGTCCACCACGACGAGCGTGTCCCCGGCCGCGTCGTCGCCTTCGCGGGGGCGCAGGGCTGCGGCGTGCGTGGGCACGGGGTGCTCGCCGGGGGTCAGGACGCGGATGGCGGCGAGGCGGAGCGGTACGGCGGCGGTGACCGTGCCGGTGTGCCCTTCGCCCCGCAGGGCGGGGATGAGCCCCGCCCGCAGCAGGGAGGACTTGCCGCTGCCGGAGGGGCCGAACACGGCGGTGAAGCGGTGCTCGGCGACCGACTGCCGCAGCACGGCGGTCAGTTCGTCCCGCCCGAAGAACCTGTCGTGGTCGGCGGGCTCGAACCGGGCCAGCCCCTGGTACGGAGGGTCCTCGGAGGCCTCGTCCCCGCGGACCCTCGCCTCCAGCGCCTCCGCCTCCGTCTCGCGCCAGCGCCGCTCCCACGCGTGCGGATCGCCCCCGCAGGCCGTGGCGTAGGCGAGGGTGACCGCCAGCGTGGGCAGCTGCTCGCCGGCCGCGGCCTGGGAGAGGGAGGTCACGGAGTAGTGGGCGCGCCGGGCCATCTCGCGGTAGGTGGGGCCGCCGGCCTCCTGGCGCAGCTTGCGCAGCTCGTACGCGAACCGCTGGACCGGTCCCTCGTTCGGATCGACAGGTGTCTCGCGACGCCCCATGGTGTGTCTCCCCCGTCCCCCGTGCGCGGGTGTGCCTGCGCACGACGGGCCAGGGTAGGGAGCCCGCCAGGGGTAGGGCAAGCGCCGATCCGGCCGCCGACCGGCGGCTTCTTCTTTGTTCGGTCCGGCGGAAGGGGCCTGCTGAACAACCGTCGGCGCTGGTGAACTCGGTAGCGCCGGCCCGGTCGGGGCTGGCGGCAGCCCCGGTCACGGGGCGCTCAACGGGGAGGGAACCCTTCATGATCACGACACGCTCGGCCAGGCCCGCGCACCGGTCCCTGAAGGCCTTGGCGGCCGCGGGGGCGGCAGCCCTGGCGGTGGGGCTGCTCCCGGCAGCGGCGGGGGCCCAGGAGTCGGCGGCTCCGCAGTCGGCTGCGGGGACGGCGGCCGGGGAGGCTGCGGCCGCGAGGAGCTACACCTACCTCCAGTTCAAGAAGAACAAGAAGGACCCCTCGAACTCGCGCCTGTCGCTGGTCCACGTCCGGCAGATCAGCCCCGACAAGACGCGCTCGTACGTGGTCGACAGCTGGCGCGCGGGGTCGGGCATCGGCGACGCCAGGAACGCCAAGCGGAAGGTCGGGCAGAACCCCTGCCAGAAGAACGCGGGCTGGCTGCCCAGCGGCGACTACAAGATCGAGTACTTCAAGAACGACTTCGCCGGCACCATCAACGGCATCGTCTGGAAGCTCCAGGACAAGCGGTGCAAGTCGAACGGGAAGAAGGGCACCAAGCGCGACGCCCTGTTCATCCACAGCGAGATGAAGTCCAACGGCAAGCAGGGCCGCACCGAGCCGACGCGCTGGGACGGCAACGGCGACTACAAGTCGGCCGGCTGCATCAAGCTCAAGCCGTCCGACATCCGCGAGCTGAGGGGCTACCGCAGCAACTTCCCGAAGCCGACGCGCCTGTACGTGTCCTGACGCCGCGCCGGCAGGGGTCCGGCCCCGCCCCTCGGGGGCGGGGCCGGACCCCTGCCGGGCCCCACCACCCCAGGCGGTCGTTCCAGTACATCGCATACCTGCCGGATCCCGGGGATGCGGCGGCCGTGGGTGTGCTGCCGTCTGCTGCCAGGATCCCCGTCCCTGAGCTCCGCGAAAGGGCCGGTCGGGCCCCTGAGGGGCCCACAGGGCCCACGCCCCGAGTCGACCGCGCGACGAAGACTGGGGGTGGGGCGGACTCGAGATCTGGAGGCCTTCGATGAGCACACCCTCCCCCACTCGTATCGCCGCGGCTCTGCCTGCCGATTGCCGTTCCCGGCTGATGGAACAGGCCCGCGAGGTCGGCTTCCCCCAGGGAACCCGCATCTTCCGCGAGGGCCAGCACGCCGACCGGTTCTGGATCGTCCGGTCCGGCACCGTCACGTTGGACGTCCATGTGCCCGGGCGACGGGCGGCCGTCATCGAGAGCCTCGGCGCCGGCGAGCTGGTCGGCTGCTCGTGGCTCTTCAAGCCGCACGCCTGGCAGCTCGGCGCCGAGGCCATGAGCCCCGTACGTGCGTACGAGTTCGACGCGGAGCAGGTCCGGATGCTGATGGACGCCGACCCCCGCTTCGGCTCGGCCCTCGGGCACTGGGTCGGGCAGGTCCTCGCCCACCGGCTGCAGGCGGCCCGGATCCGTCTGCTCGACCTGTACGCGCCCTACGGCAGTGGCAGTTACCTCTGATCACCTTCACGGCAAAGGAGCAGGTCATGCCCGCTTCCCGCTCCACCGTCAGTGACGTCATGACGCGCACCGCCGTCGCGATCGGCCGCGAGGCCTCCTACAAGGAGATCGTCGAGCTGATGCACGAGTGGAAGGTCAGCGCCCTGCCCGTCCTGGAGGGTGAGGGCCGCGTCGTCGGTGTCGTGTCCGAGGCGGACCTGCTGCCGAAGGAGGAGTTCCGGCGCACCGAGCCCGTACTTCCCGACCAGCTGGAGGAGGCGTCCAAGGCCGGCGGGGTGCTGGCCGAGGAGCTCATGTCGAGCCCGGCCTTCACTGTCCACCCGGGTGCGCCGGTCGCCGAGGCCGCCCGGATCATGGCCCGCAAGCACGTCAAGCGCCTGCCCGTGGTGAACGAGGTCGGCATGCTGGAGGGCGTGGTCAGCCGGAGTGACCTGTTGAAGGTCTTCCTGCGGCCGGACGAGGAGCTGGCGGAGGAGATCCGCATGGCGGTCCTCACCGAGCTGGCCCCCGGCGTGACCTTGGATGTCGTCGTCCAGGACGGGGTCGTCACCCTGCGTGGTCCGGTTCGGGACCGTGCGCTGGTACCCCTGCTCGCACGTGCGATCCGCGCGGTCGAGGGCGTCGTGGACGTCCGGATGGGGCTGGCAGGCGCTCCGGGCGCCGCCGCATGACGCCCGCGGTACGGGTGGCCGGGACCGGCGACGGGGTGGGATGCTCGGCTTGCTGGGATAATTCGGGTGGAAGCGCACAGCGCGGACCGAACCAGGGGCGGCCATGTCCGACGATCCGAGCATCTCCCCCGGGGCGCCGATCAGGGTGTTCCTCCTCGACGACCACGAGGTGGTCCGGCGCGGGCTGCGGGACCTCCTCGAGGCCGAGCCGGACATCACGGTCGTCGGTGAAGCCGGCACGGCCGAACAGGCCCTGGCCCGCGGGCCGGCGCTGCGTCCCGAGGTCGCCGTGCTCGACGTGCGGCTGCCCGACAGCGACGGCATCAGCGTCTGCCGCGAGCTGCGGTCGCACATGCCGGGCCTGGCCTGCCTCATGCTCACCTCGTTCGACGACGAGGACGCCCTGCTGGACGCGATCATGGCGGGAGCCGCCGGATACGTACTGAAGCAGATCAAGGGCTCCGACCTGGTCTCCGCCGTCCGTACGGTCGCCACGGGCCAGTCCATGCTGGACCCGGCCACGACCGCCCGCCTGATGCACTCCCTGCGCGACCCGGAAGCCGCGAAGACGCCGGAGGACGCCCGCCTGGCAGCTCTGACGGAACGGGAACGCGCCGTCCTGGAGCTCATCGGAGACGGTCTCACCAACCGGCAGATCGCCAAGCAGCTCTACCTGTCCGAGAAGACTGTCAAGAACCACATCTCGCGGCTGCTGGGCAAGCTCGGCGTCGAGCGCCGGGTCCAGGCTGCGGTCATCGCCGCACAGGTCCACGATCACGACCACGGTGGCCAGACCGCGCGCTGAACGCCGTCCGGCCCTGATACCGGGCCGCCGTCCGCGTGGAGGCGCACCGATCACGCCTGCGGGGGAGCGAGGGGCACCTGCCATTCCAAGCGGGTGCCGTCCCCTCCTTGGCCTCGCAGCGTCACGGTCATCCGTCCTCCCAGCTTCTGCGCACGTTCGGTCAGGTTGCGCAGTCCGCTGCGCCGGCCTCCCCCGGGAACGCCGACGCCGTCGTCCGTCACCGCGACGGTGAGGACGCCCTCGGCCGCCGTGATCAGGACCTCGACGTGAGCGGCCCGTGCGTGGCGGGCGACGTTGGCCAGCGCCTCGCCGAGCACCGCCAGAGCCTCGTCGGCGACGGCCGGCGGGACGTCGGTGTCGATGAGCCCTTCCATGCGCAGCGCCGGGGCGAAGCCGAGGCCGGCGGCGGCCTCGTCCAGGGTCTGGACGGCGCGGGAGCGGAGCTTCGAGCCCGTGGCCGGGGATTCGTGCTCGCGCAGCCCGAAGATGGTGGAACGGATGATCTTGATGGTGGTGTCGAGGTCGTCGACGGCGCGGGTGAGCCGTTCGGCCGCCTCGGGGTGGTCGACGAACCGCTGGGCGCTCTGAAGGGTCATGCCGGTGGCGAAGAGGCGTTGGATGGCGAGGTCGTGCAGGTCGCGGGCGATGCGGTCGTGGTCCTCCAGCATGCTCATCTGCTCGGCGTCCCGTCGGCGGTCGGCCAGTTCCAGGGCCAGGGCTGCCTGCCCGGCGAAGCCCGGGAGCGCCGCGACCGCTGGGGGCGCGAACACGGGGCGTCCCTGGCGGCGGGCCAGCATCAGGACGCCGCTGAGCTTCTCCTTGGTGCCGACCGTGACGGCGACGGCGGGGCCGAAGCCCTTCCATCGTTCGGGCTGCACGGTGACGCGCCCGTCCGACTGGACGTCCGTCAGCGTGATCAGGCCGTCCTCGGCCAGGGCGGCTTCGGCCAGGGTGCCGCGGGTACTGGGCAGGACGATCCCCCGGTGCGCGTCGGCCCCTTCCCCGAGGGCCAGGGAGCCGCGTAGTTCTCCTCCGGCGCCCAGGAGGTAGAAGACGCCCATGTCCGCGCCGGTGATGTCCTTGGCGCGCTCCAGCATTCCTTGGAGGACCTCGTCCTGAGGGGTGCCGGAGAGCAGGGCGCTGGTGATGTCCGCACTGGCCTCGAGCCAGCGCTCGCGCAGGCGCACCTCCTCGAAGAGGCGGGCGTTCTCGACGGCGATGCCGGCGGCGACGGCAAGGGTGGACAGCACGGCCTCGTCCTCGGGGTCGAAGTCGGCGCCGCCGCGCTTCTCGGTCAGGTAGAGGTTGCCGAAGACCTCTTCGCGGACCCGGATGGGGACGCCGAGGAAGGAGTGCATCGGCGGGTGATGGGGAGGGAAGCCGTACGAGGCGGGGTGCTCGGACAGCTCCGGCAGGCGCAGGGGCTCCGGGTGGCGGATGAGCTCGCCGAGGATGCCGTGGCCGGACGGAAGCTCGCCGATGCGGGCGCGGAGTTCGTCATCGATGCCGACGGGGAGGAACTCGGCGAGCTTCTTGTCGTCGCCGATGACGCCCAGGGCGCCGTACTCGGCGTCCACGAGGACGACGGCGGCCTCGACGATGCCGCGCAGGACCTGGGGCAGGTCGAGTTCCCGGCCGACCGACATGACGGCTTCCAGGAGGCCGTTGAGGCGGTCGCGGGCGCCGCGCACTTCGTCGATCCGTACCTGGAGCTCGTCGAGGAGCTCGTCCAGGCGCAACCGGGGCACACCCGGTTCGGCAGGCCGGTCGCCTGCGCTCATGACCCACCTCCGGCCGGCGGCAGCGGTGCGGCACCGCATCCCTTCTTCACCGTAGTCCCGGCCGCAGGCGGGTGCCCCGTTCAGGGCCGGCGGGTGTGGTGCAGGTGGCGGACGCGGGCGTCGGGTCCGGGGAAGAAGACGGTGGTGCGGCCGGTGTCGGACCAGCGCACGTCGTAGGGCGGGGTGCCGTCCTCGTGGTGGAGGGCGACGACTTCCCCGTCCCTGCCGGGCTTGCCGACGGCGGGGCCGCCCACGACGATCTGGTCGCCGGGTTCGGCGCGGATCCCGGAGCGGTCGTCCCGTGACGGCATGTTCATGATCGTGCCTTTCTGTGGAACGCGCCCCGCAGGAGGCGGGCGGCGGCGAACGCGGCGACGGCGGCGGCCGAGGCGAGCCACACGCCGGACCAGCCCACGGGCTCGGTCCCCAGCAGCGACTGCAGAGCGGGAATGAAGAGGGCAGCCGCGGCAAGGAGTGCCGAGCAGGCCACGGAGACGGGCAGGAACAGGTTCGCCCTGGTCAGGAGGCGGGCCCTCAGACCGAGGGCCACCCCCAGCTGGGCGGCGAGCAGGGACAGGAAGAGCACGCTCTGCCAGGGCAGGCCCATGGCGCGCGCTGCGGTGCCGGCGAGGAGCGATACGACGGTCACCGCCGTGGCGAGGACGAGGAGGCGCTGCCAGACGCCTGCGGCGAGTATGTGCTGGCCGGGCGGCCGGGGCGGGCGGCGCATGGCGTCGGGGGCAGCGGGTTCGGCGCCCATGGCCACGCCGGTCAGGCCGTGCGTGAGGAGGTTGATCCACAAGATCTGGCCGGCCCGCAGGGGCAGGGGCAGGCCGAGCAGCGGGCCGGCCAGCATGACCAGGATCTCCGCGGTCCCGCCGGCCAGGCCGTAGACGAGGAAGCGGCGGATGTTGTCGTAGACGCGCCTGCCCTCCTCCACCGCCGTCACGACGGTGGAGAGCTCGTCGTCGGTGAGGACGAGGTCCGCCGCCTGCCGGGCCACCTCCGTGCCGCGGGCGCCCATGGCGACGCCGATGTCCGCCCGGCGCAGGGCGGGGCCGTCGTTGACCCCGTCGCCGGTCATGGCGGTGACCGCGCCGCGGGCACGCCAGGCGTGGACGATGTCCAGCTTCTGCTGGGGGTCTGTGCGGGCGAAGACCCGGACGGCGGTCAGGTCGGTGTCCGGTGCCGCGGCCAGCTCGGGACCGGTGAGCACGGCGCCGGCCGCGCCGTCCTCGACGACTCCGGTGCGTACGGCGATGGCGTGGGCGGTCGCCGGGTGGTCGCCCGTGATCATCACCGGGGTGATGCCGGCCGCGCGGCAGGCCGCCAGGGTGGCGGCGGCCGTCGGCTTCGGCGGGTCGCTGATCGCGATCAGGCCGAGCAGGCGCAGGCCCCGTTCCGCCCGGGTGGCGGGCAGGGGCTGCGAAAGCCGCTCCGCGCCCGCCACGGCCAGGACCCGGAAGCCCCGGCGGGCCAGGGTGGCGGCCTGTCGGCGGGCCGGCTCCAGCACACCCGGCTCGGCCGCCAGTACCTCGGGGGTCAGCACGCGCTCCGGTGCGCCCTTGAGGCAGACCAGCACGCGCCCGTCGGGCAGGCGGTGCAGGGTGGTCATCCGCTGGCGCAGGGAGTCGAAGGGCGCTTCCGCGATCCGGGGGCAGAGCCGGTCCAACTCGGCCCCGGAAGGGCAGTGGGCCTTGGCGGCAGCCGACAACAGGGCCGCCTCCATCGGGTCGCCGACAGGCGCCCAGGCGCCTGTCGGGTCAGGCGGCGGCCGCAGGCCCGCGTCGTTGCACAGAGCCGCCGCCGTGAGCAGCTCCCGTACCGGACGGGCTTCCTCGGCTGTCAGCTGCCGTCCGTCGCGGAGCAGGCGGCCGTGCGGCTCGTAACCGGTGCCCGAGACATCGGCGGCGCCCTCCGGCGTCCACACGAGCTGGACGACCATGCGGCCCTCGGTGAGGGTGCCCGTCTTGTCCGTGGCCAGGACACTGACCGAACCGAGGGTCTCGACGGCGGGCAAGCGGCGGACGAGGGCGCCCCGGGCCGCCATCCGACGCGCTCCCATGGCCAGGGCGAGGGTGACCACGGCGGGCAGGGACTCGGGGACGGCGGCGACGGCAAGGCTGATGGCAGTGACTGCCATCGTGCCTGCGGGGAGGCCGCGGAGCAGGCCCAGTGCGAAGAACAGCAGGCAGAGGGCAAGGGTGGCGGCGGCCAGGGCACGTCCGAGGGAGGCGAGACGGCGCTGGAGCGGTGTAGGTTCGCGGCCCGCTTCGAGCAGGGCGGCGATCCGGCCGAACGTACTGGCCGGGCCGGTGGCCGTGGCGGTGGCGACGCCCCGGCCGCGTACGACGACGGTCCCGGCGCTCACCGTCTCCCCCACTGCCTTGCCTACGGGCTCGGACTCGCCGGTGAGCATCGATTCGTCCGTGAGCAGCGCCGACGCTTCGGTGAGCTCGGCGTCCGCGGCGACGATGTCGCCCTCGCCCAGCAGCAGGGTGTCGCCGGGCACCACCAGGGCCGTGGGCACGTCGCGGGGAGCGCCGTCGCGCAGCACCCGGGCATGGGGAGCGGACAGGGCGGAGAGCGCGGCGACGGCGCGGTCGGCCCGGACCTCCTGGGCGACCCCGACCGTCGTGTTGACGACGACCACCAGGGCGATGACCACGGCGTCGGGGTGGTCCCCGATGGCGACGGTCAACAACGCGGCGCCGAGCAGCACCATGATCAGCGGGTCGCGCAGCTGCGCCAGGACCCGGCGGTGCAGCGGTACGGGGCGGGGTGGCGGCACCTCGTTGCGCCCGTACCGGGCGAGCCGGCGCTCCGCCTCGGCCTGGGTCAGGCCGGCCGCTTCCCGGGAGGGAAGGGCCGGCGCGTCGGTCGCGCGAGGGGTCATCGCCCGTCCGTCCTGCCGGTGGGGACGGTGATCACCGGGCAGTGCGCCCGGTGCAGGAGGCCGTGGGTGACGGAGCCGATCCGCATGCCGGTGTATCCGCCCCGGCCACGGCGACCGACGACCAGGGCGAGGGCGTGCTCGGCGGACCCTGCGAGTTCCTCGACGGGGCGGCCCGTGAGGACCTCGTGGGTCACGTGCACGTCCGGGTACTTGTCCGCAAGGCCTGCCGTGGCTTCGCTGAGCAGGAGCCGCTGGGCCTTCAGCGCGGCCTCTTCGTCGTCGAGCATGAACAGCGGCGGCTGCCGCACGCAGACGACACGGAGGGCGGCACCGCGCCGGTCGGCCTCGTCGAAGGCGAAGGCCAGGACGTCGGTGGCTGCCGCGCTGCCGTCTATGCCGACGACGAGATAGGCGGGCTGCTGGGTGACGTGCTCGGCGTCACCCACGACGACGACCGGGCACGGAGCCTGCGCGGTCAGCGGGACCACGGTCGAACCGACGCTCAGGAACTCTGCTGCACGGCCCAGGTGGCGGGAGCCGACGACGACGAGGCGGGCCTGCCGAGCCTGTACCCCCAGCACCTGGGCGGGGAACCCTGCGAGCAGGCTGCTGGTGACGCTCACCTCCGGGTGCCGGTCGAGGGCCCAGGCCTGGGCCTCGTCCAGCCTGTGGGCACCCGCTCGCCCCATGGCGGTCTGCCCCGGGGCATCGTCGTCCTGGCGGGTGTGGTGCTGCGGCGGCACCGCCAGCACCAGGCGCAGCGGCAGCCTGCGGCGGTGGGCCTCGTCGACGGCCCAGGCCAGGGCAAGGTGCCAGTCCCTGTCCGGGTCGATCCCCGTGACGATGTCGCGGGCGCCTTCCCAGGCGGCGGTCACGACCCGCCGCCGGAGTGGATACCCGACCGGGGGATCAGGAGGACCGGGCAGTGGGCGTGGTGGAGGACACTGTGCGTGGCCCGGCCCAGGTTTCGGCCGAGACCGAGCGCGGTCGGGGCACGGCGGCCGCCCATGACCAGCAGGTCCGCGTGCCGGGAGGCCTCGACCAGCGCTCCGGCCACCGACGTGCCCTTCTGGGCGGTGCCCTCGACGGTCAGGTCGGGGAACTCGTCGTGGATCGTACCGGTGACGGCGCGAAGGGTCTCCTCGTGTCCTGCAGCGATCTCGTCCACGCCGTCGAGCATGGTCGCCACCTCACCGACGGACCGGAGCGTGTTCCACACGTGCAGCAGGCGCAGCGATGCCGTGCGCAGTACGGCCTCCTGGGCGGCGTAGCGGGCGCACACGAGGTCGTGTGCGTCGCGGACGGCGGCAAGGACCGCTCCCCGCTCCTCACCGTCGTCGATGCCCCGGACCACGATGACGGGGTTCTTGGCCACAGCCGCCACACCCAGGCCGACAGAGCCGAGCATGAGGGAGTTGAACCCGCCCAGGCCCCGGTTGCCGACGACGAGCGTGCTGTACAGGCCGCTCGCCCGGTGCAGGGTGGCGACCGCACCCGTGCGGCCGAACTCCGTGGTCACCTGGAGGCCGGGGTGTTCGGCGGCCACGGCCTTCGCCGTGTCGTCCAGGAGTTCGCGGCCTGCGGTACGCACCTTCTCGACGGTCTCCGCCGACAGGTACAGGGCCCTGCCGTCGGTATCCGCTCCGTAGACGATGTGCAGGGGGCGGCCGCGGCGTACGGCCTCTCGGGCGGCCCAGAGGGCGGCGGCGCGCGCCTGACGCGAGCCGTCGACGCCGACGACGACAGAGCTGGTGTCCGGGGTACGGACGGTGCTTTCCACGGTTCCTCCCCACCGAGGAGCGGACGGTGTCACTCATGACGCTGGCACGGGCGCAGGGCGCGGCAGAGGGCCGTCAGGGGACGGGCCGGGGGCCAAAGGTCCCCATCGGGCCGGGTCGGTCCCGTCCAGGCCGGGTCGGGTGGTCCTTCCGGTCCCGGGACGGGACCGTTCGGCCCTCGAATCCCCCCTGGGACGCGGCGGAAGGTGGGGGCCACACACCGAATACCGGCTACGCCCACCGCCGGTACGGCGGAGCAGGAGGGCCTCATGCACCACATCAAGGTGGCGGACCTCATGACCGACGAGGTGATCTCCGTTTCCCCGGTGATGGCCGTGAAGGAGGTCGCGAAGGTACTGGCCCAGTACGACATCAGCGGAGTCCCGGTGCTGGACGAGGAGGACCGGGTGGTGGGCGTCCTCTCCCAGACCGACGTCCTGGCCCTCACCGCACCCGGTGACCGTCTGCGGGCCGCAGCCCACGCCGCACCGCTCACGGCCGGCGAGACCATGTCCGCACCCGCCGTCACCGTCCATCCGGAAGAGACCGCGGTCGACGCCGCACGGCTGATGACCCGCAGCGGTGTCGAGCGGCTGCCCGTCGTCGACGTGGAAGACCGCCTGGTCGGCATCGTCACCCGGCGGGACCTGCTGCGGATGTTCCTGCGGCCGGACGCCGAGATACGCCGGCGCGTCCACGAGGTCCTGACGGACGTGCTCGCCGTACCTGCCGGTGATGTCGCCGTCCACGTCGTGGACGGCGTCGTCACCCTGGACGGTCGCATCCCGGAGCACAGTCAGCTGCATGCCCTGCGCAGCCTCGTCGAACGCATCGAGGGGGTCGTGGCGGTCGCCTCACGCCTGACGGCCCGCAACGACGGCACGGCGACCACGACTGCCCACGGCGGACGCAGCGCCATGCCCTGGTGAGGCGTGACTGGATCCCGCGAAGGAGCCCGAAGCCATGAGCAGACATGTGACCGTCGGAGTCGACGGCTCCGCCGAGAGCCGGGCGGCCGCCCGTTGGGCCGCGCAGGAGGCCGTCCTGCGACAGGTGCCGCTGCGTCTCGTCCACGCCGTGGACTGGCCCCTGGAACCGGTGCTCCCGGGTGCGGGCCGACAGGACGCCGACCGCTGGGCCGACCAAGCACTGGCCGAAGCCTCCGAAGAACTCCGCCGACGCCATCCGCACTTGGAGATCACGGCCGGGGCCCTCTCTGCCCACCCCGCGGCCGCACTGGCCTCGGCGGCCGCCGACGCGGACCTGCTGGTCCTGGGCTCCCGAGGCCTGGGCGGACTGGTCGGGTTCATCGTCGGCTCGGTGGCGCTGTCCACCCTGGCCGCGACCGACACGCCCGTCGTGCTCGTCCGCCCCGCCGACGGCCCGGACGGGCCGGGTACCGGAACGGCCGGCGAGATCGTCGTGGGGGTCGACATCCACGAGGCGTGCGACCGCGTCCTCGCCTTCGCCTTCGAGGAGGCCGCCCGTCGCAGCTGCCCGCTGCGGGCCGTGCACGGCTGGAAGATGCCATCGGCCTACAGCTACGTCCCCTTCTTCGACCCCGCCAACGAACGGGACATCGGTGCGAGCGTCACCCGGATGCTGGACGACACACTCCTGCCGTGGCAGCACAGGTTCCCCGATGTCGCCGTCACCCGGACGGTGTTCAGGGGAGCGGCCGCCGAGCGGCTCGTACCGGCGAGCCAGGGGGCACAACTGGTCGTCATCGGACGGCATCTGCGCCGCTCCCCCCTCGGCACCCAGCTGGGCCCGGTCGCCCACGCCGTCCTGCACCATGCCGCATCCCCCGTCGCCGTCATCGCCCACGGCTGAACCCCTCCGCCCGCCCACGTGCACCCCACCGCCCCTCGGAGGAAGACCATGCAGCACCTGCGCACCGTCGACGACGTCATGACACACGCCGTGATCCACGTCGACAGGCACACCGCTTTCAAGGACATCGCCGAGTCGCTGAGGATGTGGCGGGTCGGATCCCTGCCCGTGATCGCCGAAGACGGGCGGGTGATCGGAGTCGTCTCCGAGGCCGACCTGCTGCGCGCCACACAGGAAGAGGCCCTCACGCCCCACGACGTCACTGCCGAGCAACTGATGAACCGCCCTGCAGTGACCGTGACCGAGAAGACCACGATCGCCGGCGCGGGCCGCCTGATGGCACGGGGCCACCTCAAACGCCTTCCCGTGGTCGACTCCGACGGTCGCCTGGTCGGCATGGTCAGCCGCGGCGACCTGCTGAAGGTGTACCTCCGGCCGGACGCCGACATCGGAGCCGAAGTCCGCGAACTGATCGTGTACCGGCTCATCCCGCGCGGCCACGGCTCGGCGGAAGTCCACGTACACGTCGCGAACGGCATCGTCCACCTCCGTGGAACCCTGCCGGACCCCGCCCTCGAAGACGTGGTCGTACGGGCCGCCCGCACCGTGCCGGGAGTTGTCGACGTCAAGGCCGACTTCACCGTCTCCATACCCGCATGAGGGGACTCCCGTCATGAGACACCGCAGTGCCGCCGACCTGATGACGCCCTTGGCCGTCACCGTCCGACGCGCCACCCCGTTCATGGAGACCGCCCGCCTCATCAACGAGTTCGCGATCACCGCCGTACCCGTCGTGGACGAAGGCGGCCACGCTCGGCACGATCTCCGAGGCAGACCCGCTCCACCGCCGGGCCGCCGATGCCGGCCGTGCCGCCGCCGCCGAGCAGCTGATGACGAGCCCTGCACGCCATTTCACAGGTCGCCGTCGTCGCGCACGACTGAAACCCCACGGACAGGAACACCGCCATGGTCACCACCCGCCTCGACGCCGAAACCGCCGCCCTGCTCGTCGGCGACGCCGTCACCGCACCCTCGATGCACAACGCCCAGCCCTGGCGGTTCGTGTTCCGCTCCGGCACGGGCGTCATCGAACTCCGCGGAGACCCGGAGCGCGGCATGCTCCGGAGCGACCCCGACCACCGCTCCCTGCACATCGGTTGTGGCGCGGCCCTGTTCAACCTGCGGGTATCGGCGGCCCGGTACCGACTCGGCGCCCGGGTGGAGCTACTGCCCGACATCTCCGACGCCTGGCTTCTGGCGACCATCGCCTTCGGTGACCCCGGCAGCGGCAGCGGCCTGAGATCGCTGCACGGGGCTCTCCGAAGCCGGCACACCAGCCGCCACCCGTTCGCCGACGAGCGCGTTCAGCCAGCGATCCTGGACGGGCTGAAAGCGGCCGTCCGCCTGGAAGGCTGTCGGCTGACGGTCCCGGACGCCTGGCACACCGAGACCGTGCTCGCACTGGTGCACGACGCCGAGTACGAGGAGAGGACCGACCCGCCCACCCGGGCGGAGACCGCCGCCTGGACCGACGCCGCACCGGGCCGGGCCGGTCCGCGCCGTGACGGGATCCCGTCCGCCGCCTTCGGCCCGCGGGCCCGCGGAGGCTCCGCCCTCGTCCGGGACTTCGGCGGCGGCCGCCCCGTGCCGGGTCGCGGCTGGGCCGTGTTCGAGGAGCACCCCCAGATCGCCCTGCTGGGGACCCGTGGCGACAGCCGCACCGACTGGCTGCACGCCGGCCAGGCCCTGGAGCGCCTCCTCCTCCAGGCCACTGCCGACGGCCTGGCAACCTCGATGACGTCCCAGCCCCTGGAGTGGCCGGAGCTGCGCCGGACCGTCCGCGACCCGCTGGCTTCCATGGGCCACGTCCAGATGGTCCTGCGCCTCGGTTACGGCCCGGCGGGCCCCTCCACCCCTCGCCGCCCGGTGGCGGAGGTTCTCGAGATACAGTGAACGCCTGACCAGGCGGACGGGCGGACCCGACGCCTCACCGCGCCGAGGACGGCCGGTGGACCGGAACAGCCGCGGATCCGGCATAGCCTCGTCGAATGGTGCGGAGCGAGGCAGGTGACGCCGAAGGCTGTCTGGCCGGCGGCCCCAGGAGCGCCGACGTGCTGGCCGGGGTGCGGCGGCCGGGCCTGGCGGAGCTGGCGGGGTTCGACGAGGTCATGGCGCACGGAATGCCCGCGTACGAGCGGGACGGGGCGAGCGGGTTCGCGTTCGCCAGCCAGAAGCAGCACATGTCCTCCTACCTGATGCGCACCGAGGTGCGCGAGGACGAAACGGCCCGGCACGGACTGCTGAGCGCCTCGTGCCGACCGTCGTTCAGGGTGTGAAGTCCCTTCGCTGGAGCACCAGATGAGCGGCGAGGATGCCCAGCACGCCCGTACCGGCCAGGACGAGGAACGGCCCCCAGGGCAACGAGCCGTCGGCCAGGGCGTCGCCGGGGGTGTAGTAGTGGAAGGGGCTGGCGAACCGCAGCGGCCGGGCCGGTGCCCAGGCCAGGGCGATGAAGTTGACCGCGAAGCCGACCGCTCCGACCGCGATGACCGCTCCGATCACCGGCGCCCGCCGCCGCCCCGCCGCCGACACCGCCAGCGCCGGCCCGATCAGGCACAGGGCGAAGCCGAAGCCCATGGCCCCCGCCGCGAACACCCCGCCCAGCGGCACGGCGCGGCGGATGTCCGCCGACAGGGCCACGCCCGCCGCGACGGTAAGTGCGGCCGCCGCGTTGAGGGCCAGGGCGGCGACCAGCAGGGCGCCCGCCCGCTCGGCCAGCAGCCGGGTACGGCTGACCGGGCGGACCACCACCAGCTCCGCCGTGCCCGACTCCACATCGGCGGCGACCGCGGCCGCCGCGAGCGAGCCGATGGCGGTCAGCTGCAGGGCGATCCAGAACGGGTGGACGAGCCCGGCGCCGAGCAGACCGGGGTAGCTGGCAATGGACACCTCCCCGCTGGAGCCGCTGAACGCCCGGTAGGCCGAAGGCGGCCCCTTCCCCCCGACGGAGAACAGGTCCTGCGGCGTGATCGTGTTCGCGACGACCACGATCAGGGTCTCGAAGGCGATCATCCCGGTCAGCAGGGCGGTCAGCATCCTGCGCCGGCGGTAGAGGGCGAGCCACAGCAGCGGCCACCGGTCCTTCACGACTCCTCCGTCGCAGCGTCGCCCCGGTAGAGGTCCAGGAACGCCTCGTCGAGCCCGGCCTCCTCCACGGTCACGTCGGCCACCTCCAGCGCCAGCAGGCCGCGGAGCGCGTCCACCACCTCGCTGGGCGGTACGAACAGTTCCACACGGTCGTCCTTCCAGCGCGGAGTCCACCGGTCCCCTGCTCCGAGCGGCCGGGCACCCTGCCCGTCCGCGAAGGACAGCCTGATACGTCGGGCGCGTGCCTCGCGCAGGCCCGCCACGCTCTCGACCGTGACCAGCCGCCCCTCCCGCACGATGGCCACCCGGCCGCAGCTCCTCTGTACTTCCGGGAGCACGTGGCTGGACAGCAGGACGGTGCGGCCCGCCTCCGCCGCTTCGTGAAGGAGCATGAAGAACGTCTCCTGCACCAGCGGGTCGAGCCCCTCGGTCGGTTCGTCAAGGACCACGAGCCGGGGATCGTGCTGGAGCGCCTGCACCAGGCCGAGCTTCTGCTTCATGCCGCGGGAGTATCCGCCCACGGGGCGGGAGAGGACAGCCGGTGTCAGCCGCAGCCGGTCGCACAGCTCGCCACGCCGGGGCACGGGCGCGCCCTGCAGGGAGGACAGGAGGTCCAGCGTCTGCGCTCCCGAGAGTTCCGGGTAGAAGCGCAGCTCTCCCGGCAGGTAGCCCAGCTGGGGGGCGAGCCTGCGGTGGTCGGCGATGGGGTCGAGGCCGAACACCCTCACCCGTCCCGCGCTGGGCCGGACCAGCCCGGTCAGGCACCGCAGTGTGGTCGTCTTGCCAGCGCCGTTGGGGCCCAGGAAGCCGAAGACCTCGCCGGGCCGCACCGTCAGGTCCAGCCCGTCGACCCCCATGACCGGCCCGTACCTCTTGGTCAGACCAAACAGCTCGACGGCCTCCGCGCCGTCCGCGGATCCCGGCCTGTCCTGCAGCGGCATGTCCGCCCCCTCATCCATGGAACTTCCTGCTTCCGGCCCCTTGGATGCGGACCGTGACGGCGCGAAGTTCCTCGAACAGGTTGACGCCCCGGTTCCATCCGTCCGTGCGGAACATGGCGGTCCTCCTGACGCGGCTGCTCCAGGCCGTGGTGACCGTCCTCCTGGTCATGCCGCAGCGAGCTCGGCGCTGATGTGGTGGGCCCAGGTCCGGATGCGCTCGGGGTTGCGGTAGTCGCCGCCCTTGCCTTCGTGCAGCAGGGCCTTGGCGAGGAATCCGGGGGTGCGGGCCGTGATGCTGCCGCCGAAGGTCATGTGCTCGCGGGCGCCCACCAGTTGCATCTGCTTGGCGACGGCGGCGACGGGCGGGATGGCCTTCTCCTCGGCAGAGCGGTCCAGAGGGCCGCTGCTGAACATCCAGACGGGGCGGTGCCGCAGCAGGTCGGCGTTGCGTTCGGCGCAGCGCTTGGCCTTGCCGCTCCAGTGGCCCGCGTAGAGGGCGCCGCCGATGACGACCGCGTCGTATCCGCGGACGTCGTCGACGTCGTCGGCGGGGAGCACGACGGCGTCGAGGCCGTCTTCGCGGAGGGTCTCGCCGATCTGCTCGGCGATGCCGGCGGTGGCGCCGTGCTTGGTGCCGTAGGCGATCAGGACTCGCTTGGTGTTCATGGCGGTCGCTCCTCGTCCTGTGCTGCCCGCCCTCTGAGCGGGGTTGACGTCACTGTCGCGCGGTGGTCCGCTCGGCCGCTTGGGCCGGGCGGGTCCCGGCGGGGGCCGTTCGGCCCTCCAGGTAGCCGTAGCGCCGCTCCTCGGCCGCGGCGACGTGCTGCTTGACGGCCGGGAAGCTGTCGGGGGCCACGGAGATCGAGTCGATCCCGACGCCGACGAGGAAGGCGGCGAAGGCGGGGTCGTCGCTCGGCCGCTGCCCGCACAGGCCCACGGGGCGGCCGACGGCCTGGGCCCGCGGGACGAGGATCCGGATCAGGGCGGTGACGGCCGGGTCGTTCTCGTCGAAGACGTCGGCCAGGGCTTCGGAGTCCCGGTCGACGCCCAGGGTGAGCTGGGTGAGGTCGTTGCTGCCGATGGAGAAGCCGTCGAACCGCTGGCCGAAGTCCTGGGCGAGCAGCACGTTGGCGGGTATTTCGGCCATCACGTGGACCTCGAGCCCGTTCTCCCCTCGGCGCAGGCCCTCACCGGCCATCACTTCCAGGACCTTGTCGGCCTCCAGCAGGGTGCGGCAGAAGGGGATCACGACGATGACGTTCGTCAGACCCATGCCGTTGCGCACCCGGGACAGCGCCCGGCAACGGACCATGGCCTGGACGCCGACGGACAGGGCGACGCCCAACTGGCCGAAGCCCGTGCGCTCGCGGTAGTCGATGGCCCGGTCGGTGTAGAGGGAGGCGAAGCAGCGGTGTACGGCGTCCAGCAGCTGCGCGGTTCCACGGACGTTGAGGTACGTCTCCTGCTGCCCGGCGAAGCTTGCCTCCGGCAGGTCCTCGGCCGTGGCGGAGCTGCGCACGGCAACATCCGGGTCGGTCCTCCCCAGTTCCCGGGCGAGAGCCTCGTAGGCGGCGGTGACCTCGTTCCTCAGTGCCTCCGGCAGCGGCTCGGCCATGATCAGTGAACGGATGCCCGCGCCGACATCCTCGAGTGCGACGCCGTCGCGGAACCGGTCGAGCTGTTCCTCGATGCGGATGCGCAGGTCGTGCCGGTCGAGCAGTTCTCCGTAGGCGTCGGCGGTCGTGGCGAAGCCTGGCGGTACGGTCACGCCGGCCGGGGCCAGCTGGACGGTGAGCTCGCCCAGAGAGGCGTTCTTCCCGCCGACACGGCTGACGTCGCCGCGGCCGATCCGGGTGAGCGGTATCACGCGTCGCGTGTCTCCCATGACGTCCTCCGTGGCCTTCCTGTCGACAGGGCGTTCAGCACGGCAGGGGGCGGCCGGACGGTGTGCGCAGGTCCAGCGGGGCGGGCTTGTGGGGCTGCTTCGGCCGGGTCCGGATCCGTATCCGCTGCATCGTGGTCACCCTCTTCGGCAAGCGGCGCCCGGTGTGGCGTCCGGGTTCCACGATCACGCGCAGGGACGTGAGCTTCGCAGTGCCGAGGGGGCCCGTTGCGCGGGGCCGAGTGGCCCGCTCCGGCACGGGGCCGGTCGGCCCACCGGGGGCATGACGCGACGGAGCGCCGGCCGTGTCCGACCGGCGCTCGATGCCGAGTGGTACCAGGGCACTGTCGTGGCGGGCCGCGGCACGGCCGGCTGCGCCCGCACTCCACTCGCGCCGCTCAGATCGTCCACCGCCGCCCCCGAGGGGGCGGCGACCCGGGCGAGGGTGCCGATGGCAGGCCCGGCGTGGTTCTGCGGGTAGGCGGTGTAGCTGCCGTCTGCGCCGCCCTGCCTGCCCGGTTCTTCCCGGCTCAGGCGCCGGCCGACGGGTACCGGGCGTGGTGGATGTGCTTCATTGCGCTCACGCCTCCTCGGGCGGTACGGCGACGGTGTCGTGCTGCGGACCACCGAGGACGACCTTCAGGGCGCCGGTCTCGCCGGCCCGGGAGAAGACGTCGTACGCCTCCTCCATCTGGTCCAGCTCGAAGCGGTGGGTGGCCATCGCGGCGCCGGGCAGCCGGCCCGCGGCCATCATGCGCAGCAGCATGGGGGTGGAGTGGGTGTCGACGAGGCCGGTGGTGAGGGTGACGTCCTTGATCCAGAGGTCTTCGAGGTGGAGGACTGCGGGCTTGCCGTGAACGCCGATGTTGGCAACGTGTCCGCCGGGGCGCACCATGCGGGTGCACATCTCGAACGCCTCGGGCACCCCGACGGCCTCGATGACGACATCGGCGCCGAGTCCGTCGGTCAGGTCCTCGACCAGTTTCTCCGGCTCCTCCTGCGCGCTGGCGGTGGCGTCGGCGCCGAGGTCGCGGGCTGCGGCGAGCCGGGAGGCGGCGAGGTCGACCGCGATGGTCCGGAAGGGGCTGTAGAGGGAGGCGGTGGCGATGGCGGCCAGGCCGATGGGTCCGGCACCGACCACGACGACGGTGTCGCCGGGGCGGACGTTGCCGTTGAGGACGCCGACCTCGTAGGAGGTCGGGAAGATGTCGGCGAGCAGGACCGCCTCGTGGCTCGGCAGGGCGCCGGGCAGCGGGTGGACGGAGAGGTCGGCGAAGGGTACGCGGACGTATTCGGCCTGGGTGCCGTCGATGGTGTGGCCCAGGACCCAGCCACCGCCCCCGCGGCACTGACCGTAGCGGGCTTCTCGGCAGAAGCGGCAGCGGCCGCAGGCGGAGATGCAGGAGATCAGGACGCGGTCGCCGGGGCGTACGGTGCGGACGTCGCCGCCGGTCTCCACGACGGTGCCCACGGCCTCGTGGCCCAGGACGCGGCCGGGGGCCACTTCGGGGACGTCGCCCTTGATGATGTGCAGGTCGGTGCCGCAGATCGTGACGGCGTCGACCCGGACGACCGCGTCGGCGGCGTCCTTGATCGAGGGGTCCGGGACGTCCTGCCAGGAGGTCTGCCCGGGCCCGTGGAAGACGAGTGCCTTCATGGCGCGGCCCTCTCTCTGTGTGCGGTGTCGGAAGGGGGGTCACCGCCAGGCTGTGCCCGCATCCCGCTGACCCGCTTGGGCCGGTCGGCCCCACACGGGGGACCGGTGGGGCCCCTCCCGTCAGGCCCGGGCGGTGCGACGGTGGATTCCGGCATCCGTCCCGAAAGCCGGAAAGGAGGGGTCTGCGATGTCCCTGCCGGCCCCGTCTCCCACCTCCGCCCCCGCCGCGTCCCGACCGGCGCTCCTGAGTTTCCTGGGGGGTGTGCGGACGGTGACCGGGAGCAAGTTCCTCGTCGAGAGCGACCACGCCCGGATCCTCGTCGACTGCGGGCTCTTCCAGGGTGTCGCGGACCTGCGCCGCCGCAACTGGGACAAGCTGCCCTGCGACGCCTCGGACATCCATGCCGTCGTCGTCACACACGCCCACCTGGACCACTGCGGCTACCTGCCGCGCCTGGTCCGGCACGGCTTCCGCGGGCCGATCCTGACCAGCGCCCCTACGGCCCGGCTCGCCGAGATCGTGCTCCGCGACAGCGCGAAGCTGCAGATGGAGGCAGCCGAGCACGCCAACCGGCACGGCTGGTCCAAGCACCGGCCCGCCAAGCCGCTCTACGACGATGACGACGTCGACCACACGATCAAATACTTCGACCCGGTACCGGTGGGCAGCGAGATCGAGATCACGGCCGGCACGAAGCTGATGCTGCACCACGGCGGGCACATCCTCGGCTCCGCCTGGGCCCACCTGACCCTGGAGGACGGCCACACCCTCGCCGTCAGCGGCGACCTCGGCCGCCCGGGCCACCCGCTCCTCCTGCCACCGGAGCCCTTCTCCGGCGCCGACGTCCTGCTCGTGGAGTCCACCTACGGCAACAGGCGCCACGACCGCGAGACCGCCCAGCGCGCATTCGCCACCGTCATCACCCGCGCCCTGTCCCGGGGCGGCACGGTCGTCATCCCGGCCTTCGCGATCGACCGCACCGAGGTCGTCCTCCACGAGCTCGCCGCGCTGCGCAGCGACGGCACCCTGCCCCGCCACGTACCCGTCTACGTCGACAGCCCCATGGCCCTGGCCGCACTCGACGTCTACCGCGACGCCGTACGGGCCCACTCGCCCGAGCTGCGCCCGGAGATCCTCGTCCAGGGCGAGGCGGCGATCAGCCCGGAGCCCTTCCTGGCCGCCCGGACCGTCCAGGAGTCGATCGACATCAACAACGCCACCGGTCCGGCGGTCATCGTCTCCTCCGCCGGCATGGCCACCGGCGGCCGCGTCCTGCACCACCTCCACCGGATCCTGCCCGACCCCCGCAACGCCGTCGTCATCGTCGGATTCGCCGCAGCCGGCACCCGCTCCCGCGACCTGGTGGACGGCGTGCGAACGCTCAAGATGTTCGGCGAGTACGTCCCCGTACGCGCCGAGATCGCCGACGTCCCGCACTTCTCCGCCCACGCCGACGCCGGCCAGGTCATCGACTGGCTGCGCGCCGCCCCGCCCCCGCGCACCACCTACCTCGTCCACGGCGAGGAGAGCGCCGCCGAAACCCTGCGCGACCGGATCACGGACGAGCTGGGGTGGACGGCCGTCGTGCCCAAGTCCGGGGAGGCCGTCCTGGTCCGCTGAGGCGGGCCGGACGGTCCCGCGGTCTGCACCACGCGGCCCTCCCGGCGCCGACGGCGCCCCGCGCACCGTGATCGGAAGGGGTTGGAGGCACACGATGAGCACCATGCACAGCATCCTCGAACAGATGACTCCGAAAGCCCGCGAGGCCCTGCTCTCCCGCTCCGACCACGCCACGTTCCCGGCCGGCACACGGATCTTCAGGGAGCACCAGCGCGCCGAGAAGTTCTGGGTCATCGAATCCGGCACCGTCGACCTCGACACCCACGTGCCCGGCCACGAGAGCGCCGTCATCGAAACCCTCGGCTGCGGCGAACTGCTCGGCGGGTCCCGGGCAACCGCCTCCCGTGAGGTGCGCACCCCGGAGTTCGACGCCGCAGCCGTACGGAGGCTGTGCCACGAGGACTCGGCCGTCGGCCGGTCCGTCTCCACCGCCGTGGCCGCGGTCATCGCCGACCGGCTCGACTCGACCCGCACCCGTCTCCTCGACCTGTTCGCACCCCACGGCAGCGGAACCCCGCTCGCCTACGCACGCTGAGGACCCCGCCATGACCTCCACCCCGTACACCGTCGCCGACGTCATGACCACCAAGGTCATCGCCGTCACCCCGGACACCGGCTTCAAGGACATCGCCGCCGCCATGGGGCGCTGGAAGGTGACCGCCCTCCCCGTCATCGAGGGCGAGGGCCGCGTCGTCGGCGTGGTCTCCGAGGCCGACCTCCTGCCCAAGGAGGAGTTCCACGAGCACCGTCCCGGCCTGATCGAGCAGATGCGCCGCCTCGGCGACACCGCCAAGGCGGGCTCCACCCGCGCCGAGGACCTCATGACCACTCCGGCCGTCACGATCAGCCCCGACGCAGCCCTCCCCCGGGCCGCCCGCCTCATGGCCGACCGCCACATCAAGCGCCTCCCGGTCGTCGACGCCGACGGCACCCTCCACGGCATCGTCAGCCGCGCCGACCTCCTCAAGGTCTTCCTCCGCACCGACGAAGAACTCACCACCGAAATCCGCCGCACCGTCGTCGAGCGCCTCTTCCCGCTCTCCCACGAAGCGGTCGAGGTCACCGTCTCCCACGGGATCGCCACCCTCACCGGCCGGGTCAGGGATCACGCACTGATCGCCCAGGCCGAACACCTCACCCATTCCGTGGAAGGAATCGTCGACGTGCGCTGCCGCCTTGAAGCCGGCTCGGACGGTTGACGGCCGAACCGATCAGCGCCTTATGCGCCACAAGGGCAGTCCCCGGTGTCCGTGTGGACGAGCATCTCGTCCTTGGCCCGGGAATACGCCTCCCAGCGGGTGAGGGACTCCAAGTCCATCGGGGAGAGCTTCCACCGCCGCAGCGGATCCGCCACGCGCCTGCGGAAGCGTGCCTCCTGGACCGCGTCACTGACGGGTTGAGGTGCTCCGTGACGCGCTTGATCGTGCCTCCCCTTGCCCGCGGCGTCGTGTCCCTCGAAGACGACGACACGCCTCGTCCTGCGGCTTCCCGGCGCATCAACGCCGACGCGCACGTTCCTGGATGTGCGGATCCGGGTCCGCGACGAGGTGTTCTGCACCCTCTGTCTGAACGACAAGCGGAGTGGCGTCGACTTCGAACCCGAGGCAGCTGCTGAGCAGATCGGCTCAGTCAGATGCACACCGCCCGTGCGGGGTGTGGCGGCTCCGCCTCCAACCGGAACCCGGTGACGAGATCCGGGCGGATCCGCACGGCACCGGCCATCGGCCGCCCCACGCCGGGGCGCACGAGCTCCGCACACCGCTCTGCATCGCCGGCATCCGTGACCGGGCGCGCGTAGCCGGTGACGACGACGCTCCATCCCAGCTGCGTGTCGGGGTCGATGACGTCCGCTTCGTAGGCCACCACGACACCGGTGCCGTCCGGCGGTCCCACCAGGGAATCCAGGGCCCCGCCCTCGTGGATCCGGATGATGATGTCCTCGCCGTCCACGAGGTGGCTCACCGGGCGAACGGCGGGAAGGGCATGCCGCGTGAAGACGAGACGCCCCAATGACACCGTGGCCAGGAGCCCCAGAGCCTCTGCCCTGTCCAGTTCCCGCATGTAACAGGCGGTCCCCGTCGCCCCCGGCTGGGCAGCGCGTCGCGGATTTCCCTCGTGATCCATGATGAGTACCTTCGTCCGGCCCCGACCGATCCATGTGTACGCTCCCTCCCAGCCTCATTCCCGACGCCACCGTGGAACCAGGGCCGAACGGTCCCCTCGGGGGATCCGGATTCGGACAGATCGCAGATCACGAGTCCACGAGCGTCAGGTCACGGTCCGCAGCGAGCACCCGTATGGACCTCACCACCAGGGGCGGCGTGTCGCACAGGAGCAGCTGCGTCCCGTCTGTACGGCAGCGGCGGTTCAGGTCGAGGAACAGGTCGATGCCCGCGCTGTCACAGAACGACAGGCCCCGCAGGTCCACGACCAGCCGACGGTGGCCCGACTCGGCGAACTCGCGCAGCCGCGGCCCCACGTGCGCCGCGGTGTGGAAGTCCAGTTCGCCGGCGAGGGCGATGCTCAGACCGCGGTCGTCGCTCGCCACGGTCTTCAGGTCGATCAAGGCGGTCGTCATCGAGTTCCTCCGCGCTGCGTGCGGCTCCGTGGAGTCGCGTCGTTCCCCGTGCCCTGCCAGTCCATCCGGTCACTCGGTAACCCGGGGAGGGCCGGCAGGGTCCTCCGGCAGGGCCGAAGGTCCCTTCCCGGAGGGCCCTGCCGGCACCCGGCCGGTCCCTGCCGTGGTGGCCGGATCCGCTGCTGAAGGCCGATCGGCCCTGTCCGTCCCACCCTGCGGGCGGCAGGATGCCGGTGTTCGTGCGTACGGAACGGACCCAGGTGAAGGAGTTGCGACATGAACGGCAGTGGTGCCCCCTCCCCCGCGACGGAGCCGATCACGGTGTTCCTGCTCGACGACCACGAAGTCGTGCGCCGTGGGGTGCACGATCTTCTGGACGCGGAACCAGACCTGACGGTGGTCGGGGAGGCGGGCACGGTGGAACAGGCGCTGGTGCGCATCCCCGCACTGCGCCCCAGGGTCGCGATCCTGGACGTCCGGCTCCAGGACGGCGACGGGGTGAGCCTGTGCCGGGAGCTGCGCGCGCGGATGCCCGGGCTGGCCTGCCTGATGCTGACGTCGTTCGACGACGAGGAGGCGCTGCTGGACGCCGTGATGGCGGGGGCCTCCGGCTACGTCCTGAAGCAGATCACCGGTACCGACCTGGTGACAGCCGTCCGTACGGTGGCGGCCGGCCGGTCGATGCTCGATCCCGAGGCCACCACTCGGCTGATGGCCCGGATGCGCGGCGACGTGCCCGAGGAGGATCAGGCCCCCGGGCTCCCCGGCTTCACGGACCGGGAGAAGGAGATCCTCCTCATGATCGGCGAAGGCCTCACCAACCGGGAGATCGGCAAGCGCCTGTACCTCGCGGAGAAGACGGTCAAGAACATCATCTCGCGGCTGTTCACCAAACTCGGGGTGGAGCGGCGCGTCCAGGCGGCGGTGATCGCCAGTCACGCGCTCACCCCGCCCGGCCGGCTCCCGGCCTCGGAGTAGGCCTCGGAGTAGGCCTCGGAGTAGGCGTCGTCCGCCGGGATGGCAGGGCAGGTCGTACGGTCGCCTGCCCTGCCGTTCCCTGGTGACGGCCCCCGGATCAGTGGTGCGGGACGACTGCGACGGGGCAGGCAGCGTGGTGGAGGACGGCGTGGGCAACCGATCCGATGCGCCAGCCCGGGCCCGACCCGCGGATCTGCCGGCCCACGACGAGCAGTTGCGCGTCCGACGCTGCGGACAGCAGCACCTGGCCCGCGCTGCCCATTTCGACGTGCGCGACGACCTCGACTTCGGGGTGGCGCGGCCGCCACGCTTCCAGCGCCTCTTCCAGCGCGGCCTTCTCGTACGGTTCCAGCCCGCCGAACTGGTCGGCGATCCACATCGAGCCCGGGCTGTACCCGTAGACCGGCGGCAGGCTCCAGGCCCGGACGGCGCGGAGCGGCACCTTGCGTGCCGCGGCCGCCTCGAAGGCGAAGCGGAGCACCTCCGCGGACTCCTCGGCTCCGCCCTGCAGGCCGACGACTACCCCGCCCTCGTCGGGACCGGACACGGGCCTGCCGTTCCGGGTCCGGACGGAGACGACGGGGCACTCGGCGGCGGCGATCAGCTGCTGCCCGTACGATCCGAGCAGGAAGCCGGCCAGGGCCCCGTGCCCCCGGGAGCCGAGCACCAGCATCTCCGCACCCTTGGCGGCGCGGAGGAGGGCCGGCACCGGGACGTCCGGAACCACCTCCGTGGAGAAGGACAGTCGCGGGTGGCTGCGGGTGAGCTCGGCTTCCGCATCCTCCAGGATCTCCTGAGCCCTGCGGGCTTCGACGTCGCGCTCCTGAACGACCGGGAGGTCGAGCGGCTGCCACAGCCAGGCGTGGACCACGTGCACGTGCATGTCGCGGAGCACCGCTTCCCGGGCGGCCCAGTCGGCAGCGGCCCGGCTCTCGGGGGAGCCGTCCACTCCGACGACGAGGGTGCGCTTCACAGCTCTGTCCTCCGTACTGATGCCCGAGGCATCGGACGAGTCGGCGGGGAGTGCGTGGCGCCCGCCGGGGGAGGACCGGGCGCCACCGGGATCCAGCGTCGTCGGCCGCGGCCGGCTCGGGACAGGGCCGACGGTCCCTCCCCGAGGGACTGTCCTCCCCTGTCGGCCGCCCGCGGCCGGGCGCAAGGTGGTCGGTGTCGGCTCAGTCGACGGAACGTCCCGGACCGCGCCCGTAGGAGCGGACATGACCACGCTCACAGCACACGCCGTCTCGGCGCTGGACGCCCATTGGCGCGCCGCGAACTACCTGGCCGTCGGCCAGATCTACCTCATGGGCAATCCCCTGCTGACCGAACCGCTGCGGCCTGAGCACGTCAAGCCCCGGCTGCTCGGCCACTGGGGCACCTCGCCCGGCCTGAACCTGGTGCACACGCATCTCAACCGCGTGATCAGCGAACGCTCCCTGGAGGCCCTGTGCATCTGGGGCCCCGGCCACGGCGGACCGGCCGTCCTCGCCAACTCCTGGCTGGAAGGGACGTACAGCGAGACCTACCCGGACGTGGCACGCGACGCCGACGGGATGGCCAGGCTGTTCCGGCAGTTCTCCTTCCCCGGTGGTGTGCCGAGCCACGTGGCACCGGAGACCCCTGGCTCCGTCCACGAGGGCGGTGAGCTGGGCTACGCCCTGGCACACGCCTACGGGGCCGCCTTCGACCACCCCGGCCTGCTCGTCGCCTGCGTGATCGGCGACGGCGAGGCGGAGACCGGGCCACTGGCCGCGTCCTGGCACTCCAACAAGTTCCTCGACCCGGTGCACGACGGAGCAGTCCTGCCCATCCTCCACCTCAACGGATACAAGATCGCCAACCCGACGGTGCTCTCCCGGATCCCCGAGGGGGAACTCGACGCCCTGCTGCGCGGCTACGGGCACGCACCCCTGTACGTGACCGGCAGCGAACCCGCCCTGGTGCACCAGGCCATGGCACGCGCAATGGACCGGGCTCTGAACCGCATCGCGGACATCCAGAGTCAGGCCAGGACGGCGGGCACCTACCCGGGTCGGGAGTACGCGCGCTGGCCGATGATCGTGCTGCGCACTCCCAAGGGCTGGACCGGACCGGCGGCCGTGGACGGCGAACCTGTCGAGGGCACCTGGCGATCCCACCAGGTCCCGCTTGCCGGGGTCCGCGAGAACCCGACGCACCTGAAGCAGTTGGAGGACTGGCTGCGCTCGTACCGTCCCGAGGAGCTCTTCGACGCCGACGGGCGCCCGACGCCGCAGGTCCTGGACTGCGTCCCCGACAGCAACCACCGCCTGGGCGCCGTCCGGTACGCGAACGGCGGCCGGTTACTGAGGGCACTGCCGCTGCCCGCGCTCGACCCGCACGCAGTGCCCGTGGACAAGCCGGGCCGCACGGTCCACGAACCCACCCGGGTCCTCGGGCGCTACCTCGCGCAGATCATGCAGGACACGGCCGACCGAAGGGACTTCAGGGTCGTCGGACCGGACGAGACCGCCTCCAACCGGCTGGACGACCTGTACGCGGCCACCGGCAAGGCCTGGCAGGGCATCGTCGAGGCGACGGACCGGAACCTGTCGCGTGACGGCAGGGTCATGGAGATCCTGTCGGAGCACGTGTGCCAGGGCTGGCTGGAAGGCTACCTGCTGACCGGCCGACACGGCCTGTTCTCCACGTACGAGGCCTTCGCGCACCTTGTGGACTCGATGGTCGGCCAGCACATCAAGTGGCTGAAGACCTCGCGCGAACTGGCCTGGCGGGCGCCGATCGCCTCCCTCAACTACCTGCTCACCTCGCACGTCTGGCGCCAGGACAACAACGGCTTCTCCCACCAGGACCCGGGCTTCGTCGACCACGTCCTCAACAAGAGCCCCGAGGTCGTCCGGGTCTACCTGCCGCCGGACGCGAACACCCTCCTCGCCGTGGCCGAGCACGCACTGTGCAGCCGCGACCGGGTCAACGTGATCGTGGCCGGCAAGCAGCCCTGCTTCGACTGGCTGCCGCCCGCCGAGGCCCGCGCACACGTGGCGCGCGGCGCAGGCACCTGGGAGTGGGCGGGTACCGACGACGGCTCCCGCACACCGGACGTCGTCCTCGCCTGCACCGGTGACGTGCCCACCCTGGAGGTGCTGGCCGCCGCGGCCCTGCTCCGCGATCACCTGCCCTCGCTGGCCGTCCGCGTCGTCAACGTCGTCGACATCGCCCGCCTGATGCCCCACGGGGAACACCCGCACGGCATGACGGACACCGAGTACGACGCCCTCTTCACCACCGACCGCCCGGTGGTCTTCGCCTACCACGGCTACCCGTGGCTCATCCACCGCCTGGCCTACCGCCGGACCGGCCACTCCCAGCTGCACGTCCGCGGGTACAAGGAGTCCGGCACGACCACTACCCCGTTCGACATGGTGGTCCGCAACGACATGGACCGCTACCGGCTCGTCATGGACGTGATCGACCGCGTCCCCGGGCCCACGCCGCGCACCGAGAGGTTGCGCGAGGCCATGGCCGACCAGCGCCTGCGCCACCACGGCTGGATCCGCGAGCACGGCACCGACCTGCCCGAGGTCGCGGACTGGAGCTGGCCGTACTGAACCGCATGTGCGACGACGCGGGGGCGGTGGCCGCACCTCGCAGCGGCACCCGGAGGGACTGGAGACGGACTCCACACCAGGCAGGCCCTTACCCCGGATTCCGCAAGCCGGACAAAGCGCCCGCGGCAGCGCCGTCACCGCCCACCGTGCCGGACCGTGCCAGCGGTCCGGTCCCCGTCGGGGTTCAGCCGAGGACCGCGGTCACCTCTCGGCGGGATGCCTCCGACAGGAGCGGGCTCCAGCGGGTGAAGAGGGCAAGCAGGTCCGCGCCGTTGCGCTCGCGGAAGGACGCGTTCACCGTGGCCAGGTCCAGTTCGTTGGCCACCGTCAGCTCGGCGAAGTCGCGGCGCTGCTGCACGGAGGGAGTGAACTCCTCGCCCTTGAAGCGGTCGCGGAAGGTCACCGTGGCCGGGTCCGCCGCGGCGAGTGTGGGGTAGGAGGCCTTGCGGTCGCAGCTGGCGTAGAAGTACACGAGCTCCTCGGCCTCCGTACCGATGGCCTCGGCCAGGCGGTCGCGCTCCGAGAGGTCCAGGAGGCTGAGCGGCAGGCCGTCGGTGCCGTAGAAGGCGTGGCAGAGGGCCGCGGTGCGCAGGACGGGGCGGGCGCCCCAGGCGGCGATCAGCGTCTCGACGCGCTGCAGGTGGGTCAGGAGCGTGCCGCCGGAGTGCTTGGCGTCCCCGGCTCCCAGCTCTCTGAGCAGGGCGATGGCCGGGGCGTGGGCGTTCGCATCCCTCTCGTTCCGCTCACCCTTTGCATCCTTCTCGTCTTCGCTGTGCATCATGTGCACATCATGGCGACGTTGCCGGTGGGACGTCGGCCGGGACCGTCATGCGGACACCGGAGCCGCCCGCGCGCAGGCGCGCCGTTGCGAGCGCCCTGTACGGGGCGGCCGGCGTTCCGTAACGTTGAAGCGTCAAGCGTTCCTTCCCGATCCTCCGGATTTCTGCCCGTCTGCCCCGTGCGTACCGCAGAAGGAGACGGCGTGACGGCATGTCGAGACTCCCAGGGCTCCGCGGGCGCGCGTCGGACGGGAGGGGGGCGGGGGCGGTGGAAGCGGCGTGCCGTCGGCCTCTTCTCGGTCCTCGGGCTCGCCGCGGCGTCGGTGACCGTGGTGCCTGCCGGGCCGGCGGCCGCGGTTCCGCCCGGCGACTACGCCGTGACGGCCAACTACGGCAGCGGTACCGTGACCCTGCTCAACACCGCCACCCTCGCCGTCGATGCGACCGTCGCCGTGGGCGTCGCACCGCGCGAGGCCGCGGTGACCTCGGACGGTACCCGCGCCTACGTCTCCCACTACGTCGGCGGAACGCTCTCCGTCATCGACACCGCGAATGAGTCCGTGGCCGCCACCATCGGCGTGGGTTCGGGCTCGGAAGCGGTCGTCCTCTCGCCGGACGAGACACGCGTGTACGTCGCCAACAGCGCCGACCACACCGTATCGGTGGTCGACACGGCGGTCGGCACCACGGTGGCCACCGTCAATGTCGCAACCGTCCCGCGCGGCATGGCGGTCTCCCCCGACGGCAGCCGGGTCTACGTGACCAGCGTCTCCGAGAACAGCCTGTCCGTCATCGACACCGCCACCCATACGGTCACGGCGACGATCGGCGTCGGTCTCAGCCCGATCGCGGTCGCGGTGACTCCGGACGGCTCCCGCGCCTACGTCGTCAACGCGGCGGGCCGGAGCGTCTCCGTGGTCGACACCGCCACCCACACGGTCATCGCGGGCATGGGCGTGGGGATCAGCCCGCACGGCATCGCGATCAGCCCCGACGGGGCGCGCGCCTACGTCGCCAACTACGGCAGCAACAGCCTGTCGCTCATCGACACGGCGACGAACACGGTGAGCGGCACCGTCGGCGTGGGCCACCTCCCGTGGGGCGTGGCCCTGAGCGCGGACGGCAGCCGTGCCTATGTGACCAACAGCGGGAGCAGCAACATCTCGGTGGTGGACACGGCCACCAACACCGTGACGGCCACGGCCTCATCCGGCGGAACACCGCTCGGTATCGCCCGGCCCGGTGCGGCACCGGCCGACCTGGAGGTCGGGCTGACCGCTCAGGCCGGTCTCCTGCTCCCGGCCTCCATCGGCTACACGCTGACCGCCCGCAACCTCGGTCCCGGCACGGTCACTTCCGCCACCGTCACGGCGACCCTGCCCCCGGCGACCACCGCCGCGGGCCTCTCCCCCGGCTGCACGGCCCTCGGCACTGCCGTCACCTGCACCTTCACGACGATCCCCGCCGGGACGGTGTCCACGGCCACCTTCAGGGTGCCCCTCTCCCTGCTCAGCGCCGGACCCGTCACCGTCACCGCGGCCCGGACGGCCTCCCGGCCAGCCGACCCCGACACCGCGAACGACACCGCCTCGGACACGTGCACGGTCGTGTCGTTCCTGCTCGCACTGTGCTGAGTGCCCGCCCGCCCTCCGGAGGTCCGGCGGCCTCCGTGCAGGCGGGGCCGTCCGGACCGGTGGCTTCCGTGCCGGTCAGAGGGACCGGGCCCGGCGCAGCCGCTCGTCGAAGGCCTCGGCCACGGTCTGCGGGACGGCGCTGCGGTAGTACGTGACCACTCCCCCGGTCCGTACGAAGGTGACGGTCCGGCCCGGTTCCTCGAGCAGTCCCGGTTCCAGCGGCACCCCCGCACCCCCGGAGGAGCTGTCCCATTTCGGCGGGGCCAGGACGCGGTAGCCGACCACCTCGTCGCCCACCGGGTATCCGAACTCCGCGCGGTAGCCGGGCAGTTCGTCCCCCCGAGGCAGTACGGCCATCAGCTGCGCCGTGTCCACCGGCCGCGCGGCTCCGCCGACGGGCGCCGAGGCCGCCAGAACCACGGCCGCGGCCAGCAGGCCCGGCGCAGCCAGCACCCACCGCAGCACCCGACGACGCATCCGACCCCTCCCGCACCAGCTGCACCCCGGTGGCGCGACCGGAGGCGCACACCGCCGGGGCTGCGGATCCGGGCAGGCCCCCACCCGGCCGGCACGGGAAGTGTACGCACCCGCTGCGGGCCGCGGTGAAGTGCCTCCCTGCCACGGGCCATGCCGAACGCGCTGGTCAGAGGCGCTCGAATCCCGGGTGCGCGCCGGCTTCGGCGTGTGGCAGGGTGCCGGGGTGTCCAACGGCGTCTCCTACCCCGTCCTCCGCACCAGCGACCCGGCAGCGGCCCTCTCCGCGGCGCGCCGCCTCCTCGCCCTGGGCTGGCAGGAGTACGCGCGGGTATCGGTGGACGTGGAGCTCTTCACGGTCGCGGAGGTGGAGGAGCTGCGGCGGTCGCTGCCGGACGCCTGGTTCCGCACGGAGAGCGACGAGTTCTGGGCGCGGGAGTACGGCAACACCGATCCCGGTTTCCGGTGCGACTGGCACGCGGCCGAGCTCACCGGGGACGCCGACGAGTTGACGGCCCTGCTCCCGGTCTGGGCCTCGATGCTCGACCAGCCGGTCGGCAGCATCGAGGACCACTTCACCGCACAGGTGGGCACGAGGTACGGCACGGTCAGGTGGGAGGGGCTCGCCTGGCCTGAGGTGCCGGAGCACACGTACGACGGACGCATCGAACACGACGGCGTCACCGTGGTCTTCAACTGCAACGACCCGGGAACGGACCGGCAGGCCGGCACCCACACCGTGTGCGTCGACGTCCAGCGCACCGAACACGCGCGGAGCTACGCCGTCCTGCTGGCCGGGCGGATCGGCCGGACGGTCATCGGCCCCCCGTACCGGTAGGCGGGCGGGGACGGCCGTCCGCCCTCTCACGGGTGCCGGTGGTAGGCCTTGTTGGCGATGCGCCAGCTGCCGTCGACGCGGGCCAGCAGGAAGGTGTCGGTGAAGGTGTCCGTGCCGTGCCGGAGCGTCATGGTGGCGGTCGCGATGCTGCCGTGGACGTCTACGGCGTCGATCCGGCGGGAGCGGGTCGGCTCGTCCGCGGCGGGGTGGCCGCCGAAGAGGGCGCAGTACGCGTCGAGGGGCCACGAGACGAATTCGCCGTCCCGGATCCCCTCGACGCGGGCGGTGGGGAGGAACGCGTCGCGGAAGTGGGCCGGGTCGCCGGTGGCGTGTCCGCGGATGTAGGCGCGGAGCGGTTCGAGGACGGCGTCCGGTACGGCGGGGACCGTGGCGGCCGCGGCGATGTCGGCCTCGGCAGCGGCGGGGGTGTCGGCCAGACCGGCGGCGCTGCGCAGGGGCGTGCGGGAGGACTCGGCCAGCAGGGCCATGTCCTTGGCCAGGGCACCGATCGTGAAGTCGGCGGTGCCGGTCGGCCGCTCGCCCGTGAGGAAGGGGCGTTTGCGGGCCACGAGCCCGCCGAGCTGGCCCAGTTCGAGGACGTCGAGTACCTGGGCGCGGTGCAGGCCGAGGGAGTCGGCCTGGCGGAGTGAGTCGCGCAGGGCGAGGACGGCGCCGGCGAGGCTGCTGTTGGCGATCAGCTTGAGTGCGGCGGAGGTGGGCGCGTCGTCGACGCGGCGCACGGTGCCGAGGGTGTCCAGGACCGGCCGGGCGCGGTGCAGCGCGTCCTGGCCGGCGGCGGCGAGGATCTGCAGGGTGCCTGCGGCGGCGGCCGGCACGGAGCCGAGGACGGGGGCGTGGACGTAGGAGGGGCCGAGTCGGCGGGAGAGGTACGACGCCTCGGCCGGGGCGATGGTGCTGGTGTTCAGCACGACCGTGTCGGGCCGCAGGGAGGGGCGGACTTCGTCGAGGACCTGCCGGCAGGCCGCCCCGTCGAACAGCGCGAGGAGTACGAGACCGGCCCCTGCCACTGCCCCGTGCGGATCTCCGGTCGTCCGGACGGCGCCTGCCGTGCGCCCGGAGCGCGTCCAGCCCACGACGTCCCAGTCCTGTGCGGTGAGTCGGGTCGCGATCGCGCGCCCCATCCGGCCCAGGCCGAGGACGGCGATCGAGTGCGGTGTGGTCATGCGCACCACGGTGACGCACCCCGGGGGCTGCGACAAGCGCATACTGTGCAGGCCCGCCATGTGGGATGCGCATACCTACCGGGCATACTGGCGCCATGGAACTGACGGTGTGGCGCACCTTCGTGACCGTGTGCCGACTCGGGTCGCTGTCGGCGGCGGCCGCCGAGCTCAACCACACACAGTCGGCCGTCTCACGGCAGATCGCCGGACTGGAGCGGCAGCTCGGCGTACCGCTGCTGGAGCGGCATGCGCGCGGTGTGCGTCCCACGCCGGCCGGCGAGGTGTTCCGGCACCACGCCGCGGCCACGCTCAACGAGGCGGACCGCGCCGTGCGCGCCGTACGGGAGGTGCGCGACGGGACGTGCGTACGGCCGCTCGCCATCGGCGCGACGCCGTCCCTGGCCGCGGGGATCGTGCCCGAGGCCATCCGGGGACTGATCGAGCGTGCCGGATCCATGCGGTGGAGCCTGCTGCCGGACCTGAGCGCACACCTGCACCGCCGCGTGGCCGCCGGCGACCTCGACATCGCCGTCGTCACCGACGCACCGCCGGGGCTGCCCCACGACCCCCGGCTCGCACGCCGGTTCCTCGGGCTGGACGAGATGGTCGTCGCCCTGCCCGTCGGCCATCCGCTGACCGGGCGCGGCCCGGTGCCCATCCAGGCGCTGGCCGAGCAGACCTGGGTCGAGGACAACGACGGCTCGGCGGCGCTCCTGCGCCAGCACGCCGCCCGCGCCGGGGTCGGCGTCCGCATCGACCTCACCGCGGCCGACCTGGCCGGCAAGCTGGCCCTGGTCGCCACCGGTCACGCGATCGCGCTGATCCCCGGCGTGCTGACGGGCGCGCTCCGGACCGGCGTCACGACCGCGCCCCTCGTCGATCCCCCGACGCGCGGCATCTACGCGATCACACCGCGCCGTTCCCCCCACCCCTCCGCAGCGCCCCTGCTCGACCAGCTCGCCACAAGCCGGCTCGCCCACCGACGCGGACAGCAAGCCGTCGCAGCGCCGTAGGTGTTCGGCTGCGCGTACGGCGGCCTGGAGCCCGTACGCGCACGGAGCTCGGTGAACCCGGTTGGAATTCCTTCCCGTTCGGCGGCAACCTTTCGGGCTGCGGCGGCCACCAGGAGGTGAGCGCCCGGTCGGCGGCCCGTTGCGGCCGGCCGATCCGGGCTGCTCGGGCCGGCCCCGGCAGGGGGGTCGGCTTCTCCGACCTCTCCGTAAGGAAGCATTCAACGTGAGCAGCAGAAGAGCCGTACGCCCCCGCCGGATCCGGATCGCCGTGCTGGGCGGTGTGGTCACGCTGGCTGTGGCGGGGGGCGTCTGGACCGGTGCCGGGGCGAGCGAGCCGGTGTCCGTCCCCGCCTCGCCCGCGGCCGGCTCCCCCGCCGCCGGGGCGGCGGTGCAGGCGGCCGGCCGGAAGGCGGCGCGGTGGCCGAAGCCGGCGCAGGACGTGCCGGTGACGGCCACCCGCAAGGTCGGGAGGTTCTTCGACGGCGGCGGGCGGCGGTACGTCGGCCGGGGCCCGCTGGGCAGCGGCGGGCAGTCCGTGGGCCAGCCGCCCATGTTCGAACTCGCCGACGGTGCCGTGCTGCAGAACGTGGTGCTCGGCAGTCCGGCGGCCGACGGCGTGCACTGCAAGGGCAGTTGCACCCTGAAGAACGTGTGGTGGGAGAACGTCGGCGAGGACGCGGCCACCTTCAAGGGCACCGGGCCGGCCCAGGTGATGACCGTCGACGGCGGCGGGGCGCGCGGGGCGTCGGACAAGGTGTTCCAGCACAACGGGCCCGGGACGATGGTGATCCGCAACTTCCACGTCGAGGACTTCGGCAAGCTCTACCGGTCCTGCGGCAACTGCAGGAAGCAGTACGCGCGGCACGTGGTCATCGACAACGTGGTGGCCGCCGCGCCGGGCAAGACGGTCGCGGGGGTCAACTCGAACCTCGGTGACACCGCGCGGATCTCGCGGCTGACGATCGTCGGGGACGGCGCGCGCCGGATCACGGTGTGCCAGCGGTTCAGGGGCGTGACGAGCGGCGAGCCGAAGGCGGTGGGGACGGGGCCCGACGGGACGCACTGCCGGTACGGGGCCGGGGACGTGAGGTACCAGCCGTAGCGGCAGCGGACGGCCGGCCGCGGAGAGCGGGCAGCTGGTCGCCGGGGCGCTGACAACCGGTGCGGCTGCCGGGCGGGCCGGGGCCCCGGCTCAGGCGGCGGGTGCGAAGCCTCCCCGTACGGTGGCGGGCTTCGCACCCGGCGCGGTGGTGCGGGCGTCCGCGCGGTAGGTGTCGCCGGAGGCGTCGCGGGCGCCTTCGGCGTGGTTGTACTGGGCGGCGAAGACGTGGCTGCCCGGGGGGACCGTCCGGCCGGGTTTGAGGGTCCAGCGGTAGACGAGGGCGGGGCCGTCCCGGCGTACCGAGAGGGTGAAGTCCGCTCCGGGGCGGGTCTGCCAGCTGCCCGTGCTCGCCACCCCGCCGGTCTGGCGGACGCGCAGCTCCAGGGTGAGCGCACGGAGGGGTTCGCGGGTCTCCAGGGTGAGGTTGCTCTGCGCCCAGTAGCGGTTGCCGTGGGGATCGAGGGCGCCGGCGGCGGTCAGCGGGCCGTCCTGGGCGCGGGGGCGGGCGGGGGCGGGGCTGGCGGCGGGAGGGGGCGGGGGCGTGGCGGGTCCGGCGGCGGGCCGCTCCTGCGGTGGGCCGTCGCGGAAGACGGTGCCGACGGCCAGGGCGCTGAGGAGGAGGGTCGCGGCGGTGGCGAGGGTGGCGAGCGCGATGCGCGGCGCGAGCCGGGTGCGGCGGCGGCTGCCGCCGGGGGTGCTGCCGGGTGCGTGGACGGGCGCGAATGCGGGCGGGCGTGCGGGCGCGGTCGCCGTCATGCCGCGTTCGATGCGGGCGAGCATGCGGGTGCGGTCGGGCCGGTGGGCGGCGGCGGCGTCCCGGAGCAGCCGCGGTACGTCGGGCCGGGGGCGGTCGCCGTGCCCGTCGGGTCCGCTGCCGCCGTCGTGCCGGGTGCGGTCCATCAGCTCCTCCTCCCCGCCAGTGCGTCGGCGGCGCGTCCGCCCAGGATGCGTTCCAGTTCGGCCAGGCCCTTGGAGGTCTGGCTCTTCACGGTACCGACCGAGATGCCGAGGGCCCGGGCGGTGTCCCGTTCCGAGAGGTCGAGGGCGTGGCGGAGCACGACGCACGCGCGCTTGCGGAACGGCAGGCGGGCGAGCGCGGCGCGCACGTCGACGGCCCCCGCCACGTCCGGGGCCTCGATCCGGTCGGGGCGGCGGGTCCAGAACAGGGTGGTGCGGCGGCGCTCGCGGACGGCGCTGCGGATCCGGTTGCGGGCGAGGTTGGCGACGACACCGCGGGCGTACGCGGCCGGCCGGTCCGCCGTGCGCACCCGGTCCCAGCGGTGCCAGAGGGCGAGCAGGGCGTCGGCGGCGAGGTCGTCGGCCGCGTCCGCCTCACCGGTCAGCAGGTGCGCCAGCCGGGCCAGTTCAGCGTAGTGGCGCTCGAAGAACGCATGGAACTCCGCGGAGGCGTCGTCGAGGGGCATGCGGTGCGCCCCCTCCCGGACCGGGACCGTCCCTGACAGAAGGCGGCAGCGTACCAACCGGTCGGAAGCACTGCGGCAGGGGGGCGGGCGGTGGATCTCCGGCACGGGGCGGACCGACTCGGCTCGACGTACCGTACGGGGTCAGTCAGGCAGGGCCACGGTGAGATCCACCTCGACGAGCTGTCCGGGGAAGCCCAGCTGGGACACGCCCAGGAGCGTGCTGGCAGTGGTGAACGCTGGCCCCAGGGCGGATTCCGTGAGCCGGCGCCATGCGGATGCGAGGGTATCGCGCGCATCGCTCCGTACGTAGATCACCGACCGCACCACGTGGTGGGGCCGGGCACCCGCCGCGGCCAGGGCGGTGAGCGCGTTCGCGATCACCTGGTCGACCTGGGCCTCGAGGGAACCGGCGCCGACGAGGTCGCCGTCGCGGTCGAGCGGGCACTGTCCCGCCAGGTAGGCCGTACGTCCGGCCTCCACCACCGTGACGTGGTGGTAGCCGGGCGTCTGGTGCAGCTGCGCGGGGTTGATGCGGGTGATCTTCTCAGTCATGCTGGCGAGTCTGCCCGGTGCGGCGCGGCCGCGCACCGGGGTTTCCCGTCAGCCCCCGCAGGCGCGGTGGCCGCGGTCGAGGGCGGCGACCGCGCGGGTCCAGCGCCGGGTCTCGTCCGCAGCGACGCGAGCGGGCTGTGTGTCGACGGCTCCAGGGGCCGCGGGGAGCAGCTGGTCCAGAACCCCAGCGGCGACGGTCTGGGACGGACCTGGAAGATCCGCTCCCTTCCCGGCCCGACCGGCATGCAGCACGCCGCCTACCCCGGCCGGTGCGCGGACATCTCCCACTGGGGCCGCAGCTCGGTGGTCATGCGGCTCGCACGACACCCCTCCCGTCCCGCCGCCTTCAGCGCGCGCCGTGGCCTTCGGGGTCCGGCGGGGCGGGATCGTTTCCGGCGACGGGCGTGACCCGGGCGGTCCACGACCAGGGTTCCCGCGGCGGGTTCCAGATCACTTCGACGCCGGTGTCGTGGAAGTCGCGGGCCAGTTCCGTCACCATGCGGGCAGCGGCATCCCGGGCGTCCTGTGAGCCGGCGTTGGCCGGCAGCCCCAGGCGGCGCCTGCAGAGCATGCCGCCTTCCGGGGTGAGGACGCTGTGGCACCAGCCCTCCGGAGTCGCGAACAGCACGATCCCCTTCGGGACGCCCCAGTCGGGCCGCTTCCTCGGCTGCTCCTTGCGTCTCGCCATGCCGCTATTCAACACGGTCGCGGTCTCGCGCCCTCCGCCCCCCGCATGACTCTGCGTGGATGCCTTGTGGCGCGGGTGACGCCAGGGATGGGCGTCACATGATGCCCGCTTTCATCACCATATGCCCGGTGAAGTGGATCACTCTCCGCCATGCCTTCCACATGCATGCCGGGGCCCGGGGCAGGGGCGCGGTCTCCGGGTGACCGGTAGGGGGTCCTGAGTCTCCGGGTGACCGGTGGGGGCTCCGAAGCAGCGAAAGGCAGTACCCGAAGTGACCGCAGCACAACAGACCATCCACGTGGGCGGCGAGTGGCGAGCAGCGCTCTCCGGCGACACGCGCCCGATCATCGATCCCGTCGACGAGACCGTCTTCGCGGTCGTCGCGGAGGGCGGGGTCCGGGACACCGACGAGGCCGTGGCCGCGGCACGGGCCGCGTTCGACGCGGGTGCGTGGCCGCGTACGCCGGTCGCCGAGCGTGCGGCGCTGCTGCGCCGGGTCGCCGACCTGCTGGAACGCGACCGGGAGCGGATCGGTGCGCTGGAGAGCCGGGACGCGGGCAAGACGCTGGAGGAGGGCCGCACGGACGTCGACTGCGTACGCGACGCCTTCCGGTACTTCGCCGACCTGGTGGAGGAGGAGAGCGGGGAGCGCGTCGTCGACGCCGGTTCGGCGGATGTGCGCAGCGTGGTCGTCCAGGAGCCGGTGGGGGTCTGTGCGCTGATCACGCCGTGGAACTACCCGCTGCTCCAGGCGAGCTGGAAGATCGCGCCGGCCCTCGCCGCCGGCAACACCTTCGTCGTCAAGCCCAGCGAGACCACTCCGCTGACGACCGTCGTGCTCGTGGAGCTGCTGCTGGAGGCGGGACTGCCGCTCGGCGCCGCCAATATCGTCACCGGTCCCGGGGACACCGTGGGCGCCCGGCTCGCCGAGCACCCCGGCGTCGACCTGGTCTCGTTCACCGGCGGGCTGGCCAGCGGTACGAGCGTCGCGCGTGCGGCGGCCGACAGCGTGAAGAAGGTCGCGCTGGAACTGGGCGGGAAGAACCCGAACATCGTCTTCGCGGACGCCTGCGCGACGCCCGAGGGCTTCGACACCGCCGTGGACCAGGCGCTGAACGCCGCGTTCATCCACAGCGGCCAGGTGTGCTCCGCCGGGTCCCGGCTCATCGTCGAGGAGTCGCTGCGGAGCCGGTTCGTCGCCGAGCTGGCCCGGCGGGCCGAGCTGATCCGGCTCGGGCGCGGCACCGACCCGGGCGTCGAGTGCGGGCCGCTGGTCTCCGCCGCGCAGCGGGTGCGGACGGAGGAGTACGTGGCCTCCGCGCTCGCGGAGGGCGCGGTGCTGCGCGCCGGCGGGCGACGGCCCGAGGGATCCGGCTTCTTCTACCGGCCCACCGTCCTGGACGGCTGCCACCGCGGGATGCGCGTGGTGCGCGAGGAGGTCTTCGGGCCGGTCCTGACCGTCGA
This sequence comes from Streptomyces sp. NPDC038213, assembly GCF_055600495.1. Taxonomy (NCBI): domain Bacteria; kingdom Bacillati; phylum Actinomycetota; class Actinomycetes; order Kitasatosporales; family Streptomycetaceae; genus Streptomyces; species Streptomyces sp. NPDC038213. The sequence goes on along the minus strand of NZ_JBVJYM010000015.1, from coordinate 19,058 downwards.
GACCTTCCGTACCGAGGAGGAGGCCGTCGCCCTCGGCAACGACACCGAGTACGGCCTGGCCGGTGCGGTGTGGACCGCGGACGGCGAGCGTGCCCGGCGGGTGGCCGGGCTGCTGCGCCACGGCACGGTGTGGATCAACGACTACCACCCGTACCTGCCGCAGGCCGAGTGGGGCGGTTTCGGCAGGTCCGGCATCGGCCGTGAACTGGGGCCGACCGGCCTGGCCGAGTACCGCGAGGCCAAGCACGTCTACCGCAACCTGTCGCCGCGTCCGGTCCGCTGGTTCTCCGGCGCAGGGGACGTGGGCTCGGGCGTGGAGGACACGGGCGGCGCGGGCAGCGCGGGCGCAGGTGTACGGGACGAGGACAAGAAGGACCAGGCGTGAACCACCCCCACGACCAGCAGGACCAGCAGAACCAGCAGGACCGGCAGGACCGGCAGGACCAGGTGTACGACTACGTCGTCGTCGGCGGCGGGACAGCCGGCTCGGTCATCGCCTCCCGGCTGACCGAGGACCCCGCGGTGAGCGTCGCCGTCATCGAGGGCGGTCCCAGCGACGTGGGCCGCGAGGACGTGCTCACCCTGCGCCGCTGGATGGGGCTGCTCGGCGGCGAGCTGGACTACGACTACCCGACCACCGAGCAGCACCGCGGCAACTCCCACATCCGGCACAGCCGGGCGCGGGTGCTGGGCGGCTGCTCCTCGCACAACACGCTGATCTCCTTCAAGCCGCTGCCGTCCGACTGGGACGAGTGGGCGGACGCGGGGGCGGAGGGCTGGGACGCGGCCTCCATGGACCCGTACTTCGACCGGCTCCGCAACAACATCGTCCCGGTGCACGAGGACGACCGGAACGCGATCGCCCGGGACTTCGTCGACGCGGCGCAGGGCGCCCTCGGGGTCCCGCGGGTCGAGGGGTTCAACAAGCAGGCCTTCCACGAGGGGGTGGGGTTCTTCGACCTGGCGTACCACCCGGAGGACAACAAGCGCTCGTCGGCCTCGGTCGCCTACCTGCACCCCTTCCTGGACCGGCCGAACCTGCACATCGCCCTGGAGACCTGGGCGTTCAGGCTGGAGCTGGACGGGACGCGGGCCACGGGCGTGCACGTCCGCACCGTGGACGGCCGGGAGCACCTGGTGCGGGCCCGCCGCGAGGTGGTGGTGTGCGCGGGCGCGGTGGACTCGCCGAGGCTGCTGCTGCACTCGGGCATCGGGCCGCGGGCGGACCTGGAGAAGCTCGGCATCCCGGTCGTGCACGACCTGCCGGGCGTCGGCGAGAACCTGCTCGACCATCCGGAGTCGGTCATCGTGTGGGAGACGAACGGCCCGATTCCGGAGAACTCGGCGATGGACTCGGACGCCGGGCTGTTCGTACGCCGGGACCCGGCGGCCGAGGGGCCGGACCTGATGTTCCACTTCTACCAGGTGCCGTTCACCGACAACCCGGAACGGCTGGGCTACGAACGCCCCGCACACGGGGTGTCGATGACCCCGAACATCCCCAAGCCGCGCAGCCGCGGCCGGCTCTACCTGACGAGCGCCGATCCGCAGGTCAAACCGGCCCTGGACTTCCGGTACTTCACCGACGAGTTCGACTACGACGGGCGGACCCTGGTCGACGGGATCAGGATCGCCCGGCGGATCGCCGCGACCGAGCCGCTGGCCGGCTGGCTCAAGCGCGAGGTGTGCCCGGGTCCCGAGGTCACCTCCGACGAGGAGCTGAGCGCGTACGCACGGCAGGTCGCCCACACCGTGTACCACCCGGCCGGCACCTGCCGGATGGGAGCTGCCGACGACGATCTCGCCGTCGTGGCACCCGACTTGAGGATCCGCGGCCTGTCCGGCATCCGGATCGCCGACGCGTCCGTCTTCCCGACCATGACCGCGGTCAACCCGATGATCGGGGTGCTGATGGTCGGGGAGAAGTGCGCCGAACTGCTGGGAGGTACCAGCCGATGAGCAAGCCCGTGAACCAGACCGGCAACCAGGCCGTGAACCAGACCGCGGGCAGGTCCGCGGAGCGGCCGGGGAACCGGCGGCGGGGCGGGCCCGCCGCGTCCGTCTTCGCCGTGCGGAACCTCTGGAAGGTCTTCGGGCCGAAGGCCGGGCGGGTTCCCGCCGACCCCGAGCTGGCGGGTCTGGACGCCGCCGAGCTGCGCGAGCGGACCGGCTGCACGGCCGCGGTGCGGGACGTGTCCTTCGACGTCCGCAAGGGCGAGGTGTTCGTGGTGATGGGCCTGTCGGGTTCCGGCAAGTCGACGCTGGTCCGCTGCCTGACCCGGCTCATCGAGCCGACCTCGGGGAGCCTGTCCATCGACGGCGAGGACGTGCTCGCCATGGACCCCGCGCGGCTGCGCGCACTGCGCAGGCACCGGGCCTCGATGGTCTTCCAGCACTTCGGGCTGCTCCCGCACCGCACGGTCCTGGACAACGTCGCGTACGGCCTGGAGATCCAGGGCGTGGGCCGCGGTGAACGGCGCGAGCGGGCAGCGGAGTTCGTGGCGAAGGTCGGACTGGAGGGCATGGAGCGGCGGCGCCCGGGGCAGCTGTCCGGCGGCCAGCAGCAGCGGGTGGGGCTGGCCCGCGCGCTCGCGGTCGATCCCGAAGTGCTGTTGTTCGACGAGCCGTTCAGCGCCCTGGACCCGCTCATCCGGCGGGACATGCAGGAGGAGGTCGTCCGGCTGCACCGCGAGGAGGGCCGCACCATGGTCTTCATCACCCACGACCTCGGCGAGGCGCTGCGGCTCGGCGACCGGATCGCCCTGATGCGCGGCGGCCGGATCGTCCAGCTCGGCACCCCCGAGGAGATCGTCGGCTCCCCCGCCGACGACTACGTACGGGACTTCGTCCGCGACGTGCCGCGGGAGCAGGTGCTGACGGTCCGCTCGGCGATGCGCCCCGCGCTGGCCGGGGAGGCGGGGGCCGGACCGGCGCTGGCGCCGACCGCCACCGTGTCCGAGGCCATCGGGGCGGTCGCCCGGACCGGGCAGAGCGCGCGGGTCGTCGAGAACGGGCGGTGCCTGGGGGTGGTCGACCAGTCGGTGCTGCTGGGCGTGGTCGCCGGGGTACCCGCCGCGACCGGGAAGGCGGTGGCCTGATGCACCCGCACACCAGCCGACCGCAACAGCGGACCGTGCGGCCGTACTGGCGCACCACCCGGCCGCAGCAGCACATCACCGGGCTGCGCCCGCGCACCACCTGGCCGCAGCAGCACACCACTTGGCCGCCGCCGTGCGGTACAGCGCGCATCTGCACCGCCGGGCGGTGCGGCCGATGAGGGCCCCCGCCACCACCACCGGCACGGCCGGCACTGCGGGCAAGGCAGTCGCTGCGGGCACGGCCCCTGCCGACCGCCGCAACACCCCGCCCGGCGCCGCCCCCGCCCCCTCGGCAGGCACCTCCGCACCCGGCCGCGCTCCGGCCGCGGGCCGGGGCCCGGACGGCGGCCGCCCCCGCGGCCCCCGCTCCCTGCTGCGGCAGCGGCGCGTCCTGCTGATCGGCGCGGGCGCAGCGCTCCTGCTGGTGCTGGGCGCCGTACTGCCCGGACCCGGCGGCAGCTGGCCCGCCGGGCTCTCGGTCGACGTCTCGGGGCCGCTGGGCCGCGCCGGCGACTGGATCATCGACAACCGCGACGGGCACCCGCTCTTCCTGTACTTCCTCGGGCACGTGAGCAACGCCGTCGTCGTCTCCGTCCGCGCCGTGTACCTGCTGCTGCTCGCCCTCGGCTTCGCCGGGGTGGGCGCCGCCGCCGCGCTGGTGGCCTGGCGGCTGGCGGGCGTGCGCCTCGCACTGGTCTCCCTGGCCGCGTTCGCCGCCTGCGGACTGCTCGGCATGTGGGTCCCCACCCTGCAGACCCTCGCCCTGATGGTGGTCGCCGTCGCCGCGTCCGTGGCCGTCGGCGGGCTCCTCGGGCTGGCCGCCGGCCTGTCGGACCGGATGGACCGCCTCCTGCGTCCGGTGCTCGACACCATGCAGGTGCTGCCCGCCTTCGCCTACCTGCTGCCGGTCGTCCTGGTCTTCGGGATCGGCGTGCCCGCCGCGGTCCTGGCGACCGTCGTGTACGCCGCCCCGCCGATGGCCCGCCTCACCGCCCTCGGGCTGCGCGGCGCGGACGCCGGGGTCATGGAGGCCTCCGCCTCCCTCGGCGCGACCGGCCGGCAGCGGCTGCTGACGGCCCGGCTCCCGCTGGCCCGCAAGGAGCTCCTGCTCGGCCTCAACCAGTCGATCATGATGGCGCTGGGCATGGCCGTGATCGCCTCCGTCATCGGCGCGGGCGGTCTCGGCGACCGGGTCTACCAGGCGCTGGCCTCCGTCGACGTCGGTGCCGCGCTGGCCGCGGGCGTGCCGATCGTGCTGCTCGCGGTGGTCCTGGACCGGGTCACCGCCGCCGCGGGGGCCCGCGTCGGCGCGGCCCCGGTCCGGCGGGCGGGTACCGGCCGCGCTGCAGTCCTCGTACCGGCCGCCCTGGCCCTCACGGTCGCCGCGATCTCCGCGGCCGGCCACCTCACCGGCCGGCTCGACTGGCCGCAGGCCTGGACCGTGGACACCGCGGGCCCCGTCAACCGGGCCGTGGACTGGATGACCGCCCACCTCTACTCCGGGGTGCCGGTGATCGGCGGCACCGCCGACTGGGCCGCCCACTTCACCACCGGGGTCCTCAACCCGCTCCGCTCCGGCCTGCAGTGGCTGCCCTGGTGGTCGGTCCTGCTGGCCGTCGGTACGCTCGCCCTGCTCATCGGCACGTGGAGGACGGCCGCCACCGCGGTCCTGGCGATGGCCGCGATCGGCGTCCTCGGCGTGTGGGGGCCCGCCCTCGACACGCTCTCCCAGGTCCTGGCCGCCCTCGCCGTGACCCTGCTCCTCGGCTTCGCCCTCGGCGCCGCCGCCGCGCGCAGCAACCGCCTGGAGCGCGCGCTGCGGCCCGTACTCGACGTGTTCCAGACGCTGCCGCAGTTCGTGTACCTGATCCCGGTGGTCGCCCTGTTCGGCGTGGGCCGCGCCCCGGCCGTCGCCGCGGCCGTGGTGTACGCGCTGCCCGCCGTGGTGCGGATCACCGCGCAGGGACTGCGGTCCGTCGACGCGGGCGCGGTGGAGTCCGCGCGGTCGCTGGGGGCCACCGGGCGCCAGCAGCTGCTCCAGGTCCAGCTGCCGCTGGCCCGCCCGGCGCTGCTGCTGGCGGTGAACCAGGGCGTCGTCCTGGTCCTGGCCGTGGTCGTCATCGGCGGCCTGGTCGGCGGCGGGGCGCTGGGCTACGACGCGGTGTTCGGCCTCGCGCAGGGGGACCTGGCGACCGGTCTCGTCGCCGGGGCCGCGATCGTCTGCCTGGGCCTGGTCCTCGACCGGGTCACCCAGCCGACACGGCGCCGTACCCGTACCCACAGCCCTGCCCCTACCGGAAAGGGGGCCTGAGATGGCCCGCACCCGTATCGCCGCCCTGACGGCGGCCGTGGCCCTGACCGCCGGGGCAGGCCTCACCGGCTGCGGCGCCGCCGACATGACCAGCCAGGCATCCCCGTACGCGGCGGCCGCAGGCTCGCGGACGGTGACGCTGTCCGTGCAGTCCTGGGTGGGCGCGCAGGCCAACGTGGCCGTCGCGCAGTACCTGTTGGAGCACGAGCTCGGCTACCGCGTGGACACCGTACAGATCGACGAGGTCCCCGCCTGGGACGCGCTGAGCCAGGGCCGGGTGGACGCCATCCTGGAGGACTGGGGCCACCCGGACCAGGAGGAGCGGTACATCGAAGGCAGGGGCACCATCGCCCGCGGCGGCGGGCTCGGGGTCACCGGGCACATCGGCTGGTTCGTACCGGCGTACTTCGCCGAGAAGCACCCGGACGTCACCGACTGGAAGAACCTGGACAGGTACGCCGCACAGCTGCGCACCCCGGAGAGCGGCGGCAGGGGCCAGCTGCTGGACGGCTCCCCGTCGTACGTCACCCACGACAAGGCCCTCGTGAAGAACCTGGACCTGGACTTCCAGGTCGTCTTCGCGGGCTCCGAGGCGGCCCAGATCACGCAGATCAAGCAGTTCGCCAAGGAGGGGAAGCCCTTCCTGACCTACTGGTACAAGCCGCAGTGGCTGTTCGAGAAGGTGCCGATGACGGAGGTCAAGCTCCCCGCGTACAAGGAGGGCTGCGACGCGGATCCGGAGAAGGTGGCGTGCGCGTACCCGCACACGCCGCTGCAGAAGTTCCTCAACGCGCGGTTCGCGCGGGACGGCGGCGACGCCGCGCAGTTCCTGAAGAAGTTCCGCTGGACCACGGACATGCAGAACGACGTCGCGCTGATGATCGCCGAGGAGAAGCTGGCCCCGCAGGAGGCCGCCGCCCGCTGGGTGAAGGAGAACCCCGACACCTGGCGGACCTGGCTGCCGACGGCCTGACGCGGATGGGGCGGCGGGCTCCCGGGCCGCGGGAGCCCGCCACCCGCGGCTCAGCGGACCACGCGGTAGCGGAGGTAGGCGACCTTCGAGGCGAACGTGCGGGTCTCCACGAGTTCGAGGTCCACGCGCCGCTCGTGCCGGGGGAAGAACGGGACGCCGCCGCCCACCAGCACCGGGTAGACCATGGCCCGGTACTCGTCGATCAGACCCAGTTCGGCCACGGCGTCGGCCAGTGCCGCGCCCCCGATCGCGATATCGCCCTCGCCGGGCAGGGCCCGCAGCCGCTCGATCTCCTCCCCCAGGCCGCCGGCGAGCAGGCGGGCGTTGCCCTGGACCTCCGTCAGCGTGGTGGAGAACACCACCTTGGGCAGCGCCTTCCACAGCGCGGTCCACACCCGGTCGGCCTCGTCGAGCCCGGGGTCCTGGTCGGCCGTCTCCCAGTACAGCATCGTCTCGTACAGGCGCCGGCCCAGGAGGTGCACGCCGAGCTTGCGGGTCTCGTCCGTCCAGAACTGGAAGACCTCGGGGATCGGGTCCGACCAGTCGAAACCGCCGTCCGGACCCACGATGTAGCCGTCCAGCGAGACGTTCATGGCGTAGGTGACTCTGCGCATCTGAAGCCCTCCTCGGTGACGGCTCCGACCCTACGGCCACCCCCCGCCGCCCGCCCGGCACCGGCTCGCGGAACGGCCCGGCGGAGCCGGGGCGCACCGGTTCCGGCGGCAGGTTCAGCCCGGCGTCCCCACAGGACACCAGGGGTCAGGCGGTGGCGGCGGACCTCAGCCGCGCTGCCGCGCCCTGGCGGTGTTGTCCCGGGCGGCCTCGGTCGCGTCGAGGACCTCGGACGCGGGCGGAGCTGAGATCTGCTTCGCCGCGCCGTAGCTGAGGAACTCGATGGTGACGGTGCTGCCGCCGACGGCCTGGGCCAGCTTTGCGGGGCGGCCCGCGTCATCGATCCAGACGTCCACCCGGACCGCTGTGACCGGGTCGACGCCCATGCCGGAGAGACTGCGGGCCAGTTCGGCGCTGATCGGCTTGGTACCGCTGTAGTGGACGGCCGATCGCCCGGCGGCGGTCTCCCGGCCGACCTCCCGGACGCCCTCGAGGGTGGCGAGCTCGCGCACGCCCTCCATGAAGTCGCCCCCGCCGCCCATGCCGCTGCCGCCGGCGAGGGCGTTGCCCTCCACCTTCAGCCACGACTTGCCCGCGTGCTTCGGATTCTCGAAGGGCTTGTCCACCTGGTAGTAGTGCACGTTGTCCACCCAGCGGTGCAGCACCTTGCCGTCCGCGTCGAGGTGGGGCGCGGCAGCGCCGAACATCTGCCGCGCGTCGAGGGTGTCCTCCATCGCGGGGAACCTGCCGGCTCCTCCAGCCGGTCGGGGGGGGCGCGCCGCTGCCGTGCGCCATGCGGTTGCCGAGCGGGAACATCCCTGCATCCTCCGTGGCACCGGCGGCACCGGGAACCCGCACAGGGCCGTCTCGTGGCACGAGTGGCTCCCGTACCGGCGAGGACCGGCCTGAATAGCACCTTCACAGAGCCCTCCGGCAGTGCTTGGCTCCACAGCAACCAGCACGGCAAGCCTGCGATCCGACGACCAAGGAGTCGCACGTGCACATGCGCACATCTGCCCGCTCCCGCCGCGCCCGAGGTCCCCTGGCAGCCCTCCTGGGCCTGGCCGCAGTGGCTGCGCCCGCCCCCGTGTCCGCCGAACCCGTCCGTGCACAGACCGGAGGGATCACCGTCCAGGAGGCGCAGCACACTCCGCAGGAGGTCGCCGCCTACTGGACACCGGCCAGACTCCGGTGGGCCCTTGCACACCCTGTCGCCGGCTCGGGGGGTGAGAGCCCGGGAACCGGCGCCGTTCCTGGCGGTTCCGGTCTCCGATCCGCCGGTTCCGGTGTCCTGACCGCCGGTTCCGGGGTCCTGTCCGCCGAGCCGACCGAGCCGGGCGTGCGGGCCGCCGTACGGACGGGCTCCGCCCTCGCGCCCTCGCACTCCAGGTCCACGCGGGTGCCCTACAGCGCCTCGTGGCCGAACAGGCTCGTCGGCAAGCTCCTGCACTCCGGCGGAAACTGCTCGGCGGCCGTCGTCGTCTCGAAGCGGAAGAACACGATCTGGACGGCCGGGCACTGCCTGTACAACCGCAGGACGAAGAAGTTCTACACGAACTTCGTCTTCTACCCGGCCTACAAGGGGAGCCAGACCCCGTGGGGCTCCTGGGTCCACGCGAAGGCGTACGTACCGACCGACTACATCCGCACCGGCGACGTCCGCTTCTCCGACATGGGGGCGCTCGTCCTCAAGAAGCACGCCACGTACGGGAACATCGAGACCGCGATCGGGGCCTTCGGCTACAAGTTCGGGAGCGGGCCCAAGCAGGGCGACCTCCGGTCGTACGGCTACCCGGCCCGCGGATACGGCCGGCCGGACCGGGACTTCGCCCAGGGCGAGCACATGATGTTCTGCCGCGGCAACACCGCGGACGCGGCCCCCGGCAACCCCAGGGACCAGCGCCTGCGGATGGCCTGCGACATGGGCGGCGGAGCGTCCGGCGGGCCCATGGTCGCCGGTGTCTCCTCCGGGAGGATGTACATCGTGGGGGTCAACGGGCACCGCAACTACAAGCCCGTCGGCGGCTACCGCGACATCGGCCTGTTCTCCTCCGAGCACTCCACCCTGGCGAAGTCGCTGATGCGCAACGTCAACCGGTAGGGCGGCGGGGCCGGCCCGGGCGGCCCCGTGCCCCGGCCCGGCTGCTCCGGCTACTCGGCTACTCCGGCACGACGAAGCCGGGCATCTCCACGGGCCTGCTGTCCCGCACCCGCTCGGGCGTCCAGTACTCCCGGACCTCGGCCTCGGTCTCCGTGGACTCCTGCACCGTGATGCCGGTGCCCTGCACGAGTGCCTGACCGGCGCCGGCCATCCCGGTCACGGCGGCCGCGGCCGCGAGGACCGCTCCCACCCGCCACCAGCGGGCAGACGCCCTGCCGCGCTTCCGCTCGCCCACGGCGCACGCTCCTCGACTCCGGGACCAGGCGGTCCCCCTGCCGCGAGGATAGGGCGCCCCCGTACCCGCGGGAGCCGGTTTCAGCCGAATCACGCCGCAGGGGCGCGGCGCCCCGGACCCGGAGGCGGCCGGTTCGCACGGGCGGCAGGCCGCTACGGCGCGGGGACGGTCAGGTCTCCCCCTAGGATCGCGTCGAGCAGCGCGTCCTTGATCTGGGGCGGCACGAGGTTCAGTGCCCCGACGGCTTCAACGGTGAGCGGGACCTCATCGAGCCGGTACTCGCCGCGGTCGTCGCGGTCGTCGCGTGCGAACTCGGGCCCGGTGCGGTCGTCGACGTCCCAGGCGACGATCCGGGCGGTGTAGAAGTGCTCCGTCTCGCCCCTGTCGTTCGCCGACCGGCTGAACGGGCGCAGGTCGACCGCCTCGCCGGCGACCTCCTCGCGGATCTCCCTCAGCAGCGCATCTTCCAGTCCGGTGTCCCCGCGCTCCACCCCACCCCCGACAGCGGAGAAGGCCCGTACCCCCCTCTGGCCTGAGCCGGGCATTACCTCGGGAGTAATCGACCCCTGCCCCGGCGGACGGGCATGTTGGTCCCCGCACGGGCGGTATCGGGCCGCATCGGGCGGGAACGAGACGGGGGTTGGGAATGGTTACGGGTCGTCGTGGTGTGGTGGGAGTCGTGGTGGCGGCGGTCGTCGCGGGGGTGGCGACCTCGGCGGTGGCGCTGCCGGGCGGTGGGGAGGCAGCCGGCCGGGGCGACTGCCCGGAGGTGCGCGCCAAGGTGGAGCGGCTGGAGGGCCGGATCACCCCGAACGCCTGCGCGTTCATGCGGCGCCAGATCGCCTTCGGTGAACTGCCGACCGGCGCCCCGCCCGCTGTCGGAGACCTGGGCCACCCCCGGGTGAAGGCCTATCTCGACATCTTCGACGAGGAGGCCACCCTCTGGGAGGCGGGCGGCGCCCCCCAGCGCGGCCACAGCGTGATCGGCACCTCCATCACCGGATCGCTGAGGCTGGTACCCGACCTGCGCTACCGGGGCACGGACGTGGTGGCCGAAGGCGGTGTCATGATGTTCGGCCAGTGGAACGAGGTCACGCTGAAGGGCCGCAAGGTGGCCTACCCGCAGATCGCGCGCAACGTCCTGGGGGACGACGGCAGGAGTCTCCAGGCCCGCCGCTACTACGACCGCTACGCCCTGTTCCGGGACACCGTCGCGGAGGCGCCCCAGAGCCTCTTCGACGGGATAGCGGACTCCGGCCCGGCTCCTTCCCGGGGCCGGGCACCTCAGCGCCTGACGGCTGCGGAGATCCCGGACCGCCTGGCGGCATGGAACGGGGAGGACGTCGACGCCCTGCTCGCCCGGATGGGCCGCGCACGCCTGTCGGGGCCGGGGCTTGACGCTCCGCTGGCGACGGAGGCCGGCAAGCGCGCCTACCTCCACCGGTTCTTCGGTACGGCGGACGTACGCTTCAAGGCCGGGCAGACCGCCTTCGGCAGGACCACGACCTACGTGGAGTGGCACGGCACGGTCTCCGGACCGAAGGGCAGGGACATCCCGTTCGGGATCGTGGAGCGCTTCGGCCCGGGCGGTGAGTGGGAGCTGTACTTCGACACGCTCCCGCTGGTCGCCGACCGGGCGGAGATCGGCGCGCTCTTCGAGAAACTGGGCCAGCCTTAACCTGCTCCGTGCCTTCCGGCCTCGAAGAGCGCTGCTGCTCTCCGTCCCGAGGCCCCCAGGACCTCGCGCACCTCCGGCGACCATTCGTTCATCGCAGACCCCGGCTCCCGTGCACGTGCGCCCCCGTCAGAAGTCGTCGGTGCCCAGTCCGTACGAGCAGTGCACCGTCTGCTTGAAGAGCCGCCCGCCCTGCCGGTACACCAGACGGCAGCCCTCGACGACCCGGGGCGGCTTCTTCACCAGGGTGAGGCGGACCATGTAGAAGCGCTTGCCGTCCTTCTTCGCCTTGATCTTGATCGGGGCCTTGGAGTAGTCCGTGAAGCGGCCCTTGCGGACGTCTGCGTCCCGGAAGGCGAGGGGCAGGCCGTCCGTTTCCCGGAGGTCGAAGGCGGCGATCCTGGTGATGCGGACGCCGTCCGGGAGTCCCGGTACCTCGGGGCGCAGCAGTTCGAGGTCCTGGCGGCTGCGGTTGCGGACGGGGCTGAGGGCGAACCAGTAGCTCTCGCCCTTCTTGGCCGCCGCGAAGGCGATCTGTCCGGTGCCGAAGAGCGGCTCCAGTGCGGTACCCCGGGCCGGGGCCCCGGGCATGAGCCAGCCCTGGGCCGCCAGCGCGCCCAGCGCCAGTCCCGTTCCCAGGACCCTCAGTCGTGACCTGCCCATGTGCTCCCCCGTGCTGCGTGTCTTTGCAGAGCAGATGGTACGGACAGGCGGGGCGCGGGGACGGACCGGGCCCCTCGGGCGTACGGGCGGAGCACGGGGCCGGGGCCGCGCCGGGCGGGCGGTGCCGGGCGCCCGGGCAGGCCTCACGCGCGCGGAAAGGGGACGGTCCGGGCTGTTTCGGGGCTGGCCGCCGAAGCGGCCACGGCACTCGCCGCCGCGGACCGCTGGCCGGCCGCCGACACGGCGTACGCGCGCGCCGTGACCGCCCACGGCGAGGCCCCCCACGCCGCGCCGGTCCTGCGGATGATGTGCGAGTTCGCCCGGCTGACCATGGAGGCGCGCGGCAAGGACGGCATCGACACCGCCCTCGAACACCTCGCCCGGGCCGACGCACTGCTCGACGGCCTGCCCGCCGACGACTCGTTCGCCGGATGGTGGGAGCGGGGCCGGGTGGCGTACCGGCGCGCCCGCGCCCTCGCGGACGCCGAGCGCTTCCCCGAGGCCCTCACCGCCGCCGAGGCCGCCGTCGGCCACTACGCGCAGGGCGGCGGCGACGGCGAGGGGCCGCGCGCCGAGTCGCAGCGCATCGCCGCCCTCATCGAGGGCAACGGCCTCGGCCGCCACGACCTGGCCATGACCCGGCTGACCGCCGCCGCGGACCACTGCCGCACGGCCGGCCTCACCGACGAGGCCGACCTGCTCCAGGCCCTCTACGAGGACTACCGCGACAACGCCCCGTCCTGACCCGCACGGGGTGGTGCCCGGCTCCCGGAAACCGGGACACCGGGCACCACCCCCGCCATCCCCTCCCCTACTTGGGCAGGGCGCGGTAGGCCGCGCTCACGAGCGCGGTGTACGCGGCCTGCCCGCGCGGCGCGGGGTGGAAGCTCTCCTGCCCGCCGACCAGGCCGTGGATCCACGGGGCGCGGGTGCAGACCTCGTGGCCCGCGAAGGCGGCGGTGGGGTTCACGAAGGAGAAGCCGGCGGCCTTGGCCGCCTGCGCCAGGGCCGTGTTCAGCCGCCCGCCCATCTTGTTGAGCCAGATCTGCTCGGACCGGTCGACGGCGAGGGGCCCGGCGACCTTGCACGGCCCTGCCGGGGCGGCGGGGAACAGGCGCGGGTACCCGACCACGATGGCCCTGCCGTGCGGGGCCCGGCGCTTGACCTCGGCGAACATGAGCGGCAGGTCCACCTTGAGCACGGCGAGGTTCGTGTCGAACGTGGACTGCTGGGTCCGGTCGCACGGCCGGTAGAGCGGATGGAGGCAGTTCGTCAGCAGGGCCTCGAACCCGATGTCGTTTCCGCCGAACGACAGGGTGGTCAGCCCCGTCCACTGGTCCACGGCCTTGCCCTGGGCCGCCTCCCTGCCCCGGTTGGCGAGGGAGTTGGCCCTCCAGAACTCCTTGACCCGGGAGCCGCTGCACGCCACGAACGTGAAGCGCGGCAGCTGCGCGGCGGCCGTCTTCGCCAGCGCCGGCCCGTAGGCGCGGGCACTGCGGTGGCAGGTGTTCCCCCGGACGTCGGTACCCCTCAGGTACGCGCCCGCACCCTCGCCCGAGGAGTACGAGTCGCCCATCGCCACGTACTCGTCCGGCTTGGCGGTGACGACCACGTCGTCGGAGCGGGTGAGCTCTCCGTCCGTGGCGGTCAGCCGCAGGACGTACCGGCCCGGCCGGGACACGGCGGCCGTGGTGGCCGGGGCGGAGGGCACCCCGAACTTCACCGTCCCCGGACCGGACACCACCTTCCACGCGCTCTCCAGCCGGTTGCCGGAGGGCAGGCCGTCGTCCTCGGCGCTCCCGGTGAGCACGAACTCCCGCGGCCCGGCCACCGTCCGGTCCGGGCCCGCCTGCACCCGCGGCGGCCGGTTCTCCGGCAGCGGGCAGCCGTCGTTGGACGGCGGTCCCGGGACGTACCGGCAGGGGTCACGGTAGTCCGGCGTCCCGTCGCCGTCCCCGTCCAGGGGCTCCGGGCAGCCGAAGAAGTCGACGGAGCCGGGCACGTCGGGGCACTCGTCGGCCGCTCCGCGGACCCTGTCGCCGTCGTAGTCGTCGGGGTACGGCGTCTGGATCCAGTGCGAGACCCCGTGCTCGTCGGAGAACTCCCAGGAGCCGGTCACCCCGTCGTCCAGCGTCGTCGTCAGCAGGACGCAGACGTTGCACCAGGGCCAGGCGTCCACGGACACGTCCGCCGGGGTGATGCCGAAGGTCGCCGAACCGCCCAGCCCCGTGCTGAACGTCCGCCCGCTCGCCTTGATCCGGTACGTCACCTTCAGCACCGCGCCCGCGCACTCGGGCCGCGTGCTCTTCTCCATCGGCGACATCTGGTACGCCCGGCCCTTCGCGGGGAACCGCGCGATCGTGTATCCCCCGCCGCGGCCCTGACCGCTTCCGTCGTCCACCACCTCGGAGGAGAAGACCCCGCCGCCGAAGCACCACCCGTCGGGGGCCGGCGTTCCGGCGGCCGCGGGCGCCGTCCCGGCGGCGACCAGCAGGCCGGCCAGCAGTGCCAGCACGGCCAGGGCCCGTACCGCACCCCGCACCGCACCCGCGGCCGCCCGGGCCGTCCGGCGCGGCCGCGCCGGGTCCGCAGCTCCCTCCGCGTGCTCGTCACCCGTGCCCGTCCGCCGCCGCCCAGACACCCGCATCCGTGCCACCCGCCCTCGTCCCGCCATGACCCGCCCCCGGCCGCCCGGCACCGCGCACACCCGTCCGGCCCGCAGCACGACCCTAGCCGTGCGGGCCTCCCGCCCGGGCCGGGAATCCGGAACCACAGCCCCCGGCCTCCGCCCGGTGCAGGACCCGCACCCCCGTCATCGGTACGGGGCCGGGGCAGTACCGGGATGCAGGACGCGGGGAACTCACAGGCCGCGCGACGCGGCGGGCGGCACGGTCCGCTACTGGTTCGGCGACGGCGGCCCGTGGTACGGCCCCAACGGGATGTCCTGACGGGGCCGGACGGCCCACGGGCTGCTTCGGGGAGGGGCGGACGGTCCGTCAACAGCCTTATTCAGTCAGGGAATTGAGGCGCCTGCCGCCGCCATCCCCCGGACTGTCCGCCCGCCGCGTTTACGGTCGCCCACCCGGGGCACGAGCGCGCAGGGCCGGAAGGTGAACGGCTCTGCTGCGGGCCGTGCGCGTCCTCCCCCCCCTCGCGCACGGCCCGCCCGGCGTGCGCGGTGCGGGGCTCTGAGGACCCGGGTCAAGGAGTTCCCGACTTCGGTATGCGGGTCCCGGCCGGGCCCGGCTCGCCGTCGCCGCCGCCGCGGAAGAGGTCGAGGTTCTCGTGGAGGAAGTCTTCGAGGCTGCGGGGCGGCCGGCCGAGCAGGCGGCGGGTGGTGTCGTCCGGCTGCTCGGGGTGGGTGGTGGCCATGTGCTGGATCTCCACGAGGTGGGCGGCGAGCCAGTCGGGCATGCGGGCGGTGGTGGTGAGGTGGCGGTGCAGGTCGGCGCCGGGCAGGTCGACGTACCGGATTTCGCGTCCCAGGAGGCTGCCGAGCAGGCCGACGAGCTCGGGGTGGCTGTACGTCCTGTCGCCGGTCAGCGTGTAGGTGTGCCCGGCGAGTTCGGGCCGGGTCAGAGCGGCCGCCGCCACGTCGGCGATATCGCGGCAGTCGATGTAGTTGCAGGCCGCCTCCGCCATCGAGCCGTGGACGACTCCGCCCGCGGCGACCCCGGGCGCGAGGAGGAGCAGCTTTTGCATGAACGCGTAGGGGCGCAGCACGGTGGAGGCGGTCCCTGAGGCCCGGAGGGCCTCCTCGATGCGGTGGTGTCCCCGGGCGATGGCCACGGGGGATTCCGGTCCCGCGCCGGGGGCGGAGAGCTTGACGATGTGCCGGATGCCGCTCTCGGCGGCCGCCGCGATCGCGTTGGTCTCCAGGGCGACCTGGGCAGGGCTGTTGGCCATGGTGAGGAAGAGCTGGGTCGCGCCGGTGAACGCGGCCCGCAGGGATGCCGGGTCGGCCGCGTCGGCGGCCAGGAGCTCGGTCCGCGCGAGGGTGGTGTCGTCGAGCCGGGCCCGCAGTTGCCCAGGGTTGCGGCTCAACGCCCGCGTGGTCTGGCCGAGTTGCGCGAGGCGTTCCAGGAGGGCGCTGCCGGTGGCTCCGGTGGCTCCCATGACGGCGATCATGCGGTGTCCTTCCGTAGGGCCCGCGCGCGTGCCGCGCAGGGGCGGCGGTCGTGGCGGGTTGAGGGTGGCAGGTGTGGTGGTGGGGGTTCAGCGCGCGGCGCGGGCGGTTCCGTGCCAGCGCCAGGTGGTGAGGGTGGCGGCGAGCGCCGCGGACAGCGGCAGGTCCAGGCGGAGGCGGCCGGGCCATGGCGTGCCGGAGGGGAACGGCACCGGCCATGCCGCGAAGCCCCGTACGGCCAGGTGTGCGGCCCCTGCCGCGACGGCCGCCGCCACCAGCCCGGCTCCTGCTGCCCGTACGGCCTTCGGCAGGCGGGCGGGGCGGCGGGGGCGGGCGCGGGTCCGCTGGAGCCGGGCCCCGGTGAGGGCGGCGGCGAACGCCGAGGTGCCCGCGATGGAGGTGAAGGCGGCGACGGTCAGGCCGGGCTGCCCCGAGACCAGGCCTCCGGTGCCGGCGGTCACGGCGGGTGCGGCGTAGGCCACCAGTACCTCGCGTCCGAGGGCGAAGCGGCGCGGGGGGCGTTCCCCGTCGGTCGACATGCTCCGTCTTGCCATGGCGGTTCCCCTTGCTTCTTTCGGTCGGGAATATAGTTAGGTGCCTAACTATTTGGGCGTGCAGAACTACCTGCCCTCGGACTACCGAGGGCCGATCACCTGCAAGTTCGCCCTAAGCGACGGCTACTGGTCGGTCAAGGCGCCGATGCCCCGGGTGACGCGCGAGAGCAGGTCGAGGAAGACCGTGCGCTCCTCCACGCTGAGGTCGGCGACCATCGCCTGGAGGCGGCGGAAGTGGTCGGGCGCGAGGTCGCGCAGCTTCTGGGCACCGCGAGCGGTCAGGACGACCACGGCTGCGCGCCCGTCCTGTGCGGACGGACGGCGCAGGACCAGCCCGTCCCTCTCCAGGGAGTCGATGAGTCCGGTAACCGTCGCACGGGAGACGCCGAGACTGGCCGCCAGCAGCGACGGCGACTTCTCACCCTCACTGTCCTCCAGGTCCGCGAGCAGGCGGTAGCGGCCGGTGGACAGCCCGAACCGGGAGAAGTGGGCCTCGCTCGCCTGGCCGAGCCGGGCGCCGGCGGCCATCAACCGCACCGCGACCAGCACGGCCTGCGGGTCGGAGTCGAGACCGTAGCGCCGGATCTGGCGCCTGGCCTGGTCCAGCGACGGGGTCTCCTCGGCTGAGGCTTCGCGTGCGTCCATGGGGATAATATGGAGGCTAACTAAATGCGCGTCAAGGGGAGAGCCCTCTTCTGGGCCACTGCACGTGGGACGCCGTCCGGCGGGACGGGGCTTGGTCAGCGGTACCCGCCCGGCTCTTCGCCTGCCGTCGCGACCTGCTTGCGGTAGACCCCCGGCGGCGACCCGAAGTGCCGTTTGAAGGCTTTGGCGAAGGCGAACTCCGATGTGTACCCGGCGTGTCGGGCGATGGCGCTCAGCGGGGTCCGCGACTGGTGCAGCAGCCGCGCCGCGGTGGCCATCCGCCAGTTGGTCAGGTAGGTCATCGGCGGCTCGCCGACCACCGAGGCGAAGCGGCGGGCGAACGCCGCGCGGGACAGCCCGGCGCGGGCTCCCAGGGACTCCACGGTCCAGGGACGGCCGGGATCGTCGTGGATCGCCTTCAGGGCCGGGGCGACTGCCGGGTCGGTCAGCGCGGCCGCCCAGCCCCGGGTCCGCCCCTTCGGCAGTTCGGCGTACCACGACCGGAGGATGTACAGCAGCAGCAGGTCGATGAGCGCCGTGACGACCGCATCCGAGCCCGGCTGGGGCGCGTGGAACTCGGCGCACAGCTGGTCGACCGCCGAGCGCAGCACCGGGTGGCGGCCGGGAACCGCGGGGAGGTGGACGACCTCCGGCAGATCGCCGAACAGCGGATGCGGGCGGTCGGCGTCGATCGCGTACGCGCCGCACACCAGCACCGTGCGCGGCCCCGGTCCGGCCACGGTGACCTGGCCGATCGGCGAGGAGCGGTCCACGCGGTCCGGTACGAAGTCCACCGGATCGCGGTCCGGCACGTCGCACAGGGTGTGTCCGCTGCCGCGCCGCAGGAACACGATGTCGCCGGGTCCGAGCGCGAGCGGTCGCCCGTGCGGTGGCAGGAGGTGGCAGCGCCCTTCCACCACCACGTGGAATCCGGCTCCCGAGACGGGCTGGAACTTCAGGGCCCACGGGGCGTGCGCGTCGGTGCGGGTCACCATCGGGCGTCCCGTGCGCAGGACTTCGAGGGTGTCGCTCAAGATGTCCACGGAGCCACTCTAGTGCCCGTACGGCGAGACGATAGGACAGGGAATCGAGATCTTGGGGCATTCAGCGTCTCGATGAGCAGGCTTACGTTCTTTCCATCGCGGCTGCCGCCCCCGGCACCGCACCGACGAAGGAGCGGATCCCATGTCTCTGGCCGGCAAGAAGATCGTGATCATCGGTGGCACCTCCGGCATCGGCTTCGCCGTGGCCCAGCAGGCCGCGGCGGCCGGCGCGGACGTCGTGGTCGCCTCCAGCAACCAGGGCCGCGTGGACGCCGCGGTGGAGCGGCTGGGTGAGCCGGCCGAAGGCCGCCGCCTGGACGTCGCCGACGGCGACGCCATCGCCGCGTTCTTCGAGCAGGTCGGGGAGTTCGACCACCTCGTCTACACCGCGGGCGAATCCCTGCTGGTCAAGCCGATGGCCGACACCGCCCCGCAGGAGGCCAGGGCCGTCTTCGAGCGCCGGTTCTGGGGCGCGTTCCTCTCCGCCAAGCACGCGGCACCGCGGCTGCGCGACGGCGGCTCCATCACCTTCAGCTCCGGAGTCCTCGCGATCCGCCCCCTGTCCGGAACCGCGCTCACGGCAGGCATCACCGGCGGCATCGAGGCCCTGTCCCGGGCCCTCGCCGTCGAACTCGCCCCCCTGCGCGTCAACGTGGTCCAGCCCGGTGTGATCCGTACCGAGCTGTGGGACGGCAGCGTCCCGGACCCGGAGGCCTTCCTCCAGGGCGCGGGGTCCGGGCTGCTCACGCGTCGTGTCGGCACTGCCCAGGAAGCAGCGGCGGCCTACCTCTTCGTCCTGGCCAACGCCTACGTCACCGGCACCACGGTCGCGATAGACGGCGGCGCGGCACTGGTGTGACGCCGCAAGGCTAGGCCCAATGCTGGTGACTTAGATGTTCTGTGCTCGTTGGTTGTGGTGTGGCGAGGGTGGGGCAGGTCAAGTCGCCTGCGGGTGAGCGGTT
>NZ_JBVJYM010000014.1:0-176216 GCF_055600495.1 Streptomyces sp. NPDC038213 | reverse complement strand
TTTTCAGATTTTGCGGGGTTCCGGACGGTACGGCGTACCGTCCGGAACCCCGCACCGCGCGGCCGTCACCAGCCCCCTTCGGGGGCCGGGTCGGGGACGGCCACCTCGATCCACACCGACTTGCCCTCCGGGAGCGGGGTGACCCCCCAGCGCCGGGACAGCCGGTCGAGGACCAGGAGGCCGTGGCCTCCGGGCAGCTCGGCCCGGCCGGGCGGGGCCGGCTTCGGCAGTTCGCGGCTGCCGTCGGAGACCTCGATGCGCAGGCCCCCGGCGAACCCGGGGCGCGTCGGATCGGCCGGCTCCAGGCGGATGAGCAGCTCGGTGGGGCCCCCCGCGTGCATCGCGGCGTTCGTGACGGCCTCCGAGACCAGCAGCATCACGTCGTCCAGGGCGGCCTCCCGCTCCTGCTCGTCGAGGCCCGGGGTACCGGGCGGGGCGGGCCACTGCCAGTCGGCGAGGGCGCTGCGGCAGAAGTCGCGGCAGCGGCCGGCCACTCCGGTGGCCCCGTAGAGGCCCAGCCGCCTGGTCTGGCCGCGGGCGTGCAGGGGGTCGGGGGGCGGCGGAGCGCCGGGGCTCAACGGATCGTCCGGGCTCAGCGGATCAAGGTCAGTCATCCCCGAGCCCGCCCCCGCCCAGTTCCTCGGGCACCCGGGCGTGCGTGGTGAACAGGGTCGCGGCCCCGGTGATCTCCATCATCCGGGCCACGGGCGGCTGGAGCGCGGCCAGTTCCACCGTGCCGCCCGATGCTCCCGCGTCCAGCCGGGCGCGGAGCAGGATGTTGAGCCCGGTGGAATCGCAGAAGGCGAGCCCGGAGCAGTCCACGAGGATCCGCTCGGCCCCCCGGTCCAGTGCCTGCGCCAGGGCCCGGCTCAACGGCTCGGGGCCGTCGTGGTCGAGCTCCCCGGCCAGCGCGATCACCGCGACGCTGCCGTGCTGCCGGAGCACGGCCGTGCAGCGCGGCACCCGGCCGCCCTCCGAACCGTCCTCGTCCCAATGCACATCCGCT
Organism: Streptomyces sp. NPDC038213; assembly: GCF_055600495.1. Taxonomy (NCBI): domain Bacteria; kingdom Bacillati; phylum Actinomycetota; class Actinomycetes; order Kitasatosporales; family Streptomycetaceae; genus Streptomyces; species Streptomyces sp. NPDC038213. Next base: position 175,210 of record NZ_JBVJYM010000014.1, on the reverse strand, counting down.
GACATGCCTACTACGCCTCCGTTCCCGCAGGGGCTTTCCCGGGACGACGTTACGCCGTCCGCCCCCGCCGTCCTCCCGCGCGGTGCCGGTGTCGGGCCCCGGCCCCGCGGCCCGCGCGCTCGGGCGGCGGGTGCGGCCCCTGCCGCGCCCGCCGCCCGAGCCGCCGGGCGGGCCGCCCCCGGGCGGCCCGGGGTCAGTGCCGCTCGCCCGCCTTGCGGATCCGGGCCGCGGCGTCCGCAGCGGACTCCTCGATGCGCCCCTTGGTCTTCTGGGCCTTGCCCCGCATCTCCATGTCCTTGTCGCCGGAGGCGGTGCCGACCTCTTCCTTGACCTTGCCCTTCATCTGTTCGGCCTTGCCCTTCATCTTGCCCATGACTGCCTCCTGATCGGGTTTCGGACTGCCTGGCGGCTACCCCGCATCGGCAGGCTCATTCGGCAGGAATGGAACCGGCCAGGCGTGGAAGAAGCGGTTCGTTCCCCGTTCGGCCCGACCTGGGAGGCGGACATGATCGTCCTGGGAGTCATCCTTCTGATCATCGGTTTCGTAACCGGTATTTCGATCCTGTGGACCATCGGCCTGATTCTGGCCGTCATCGGACTGGTCCTGTGGGTACTCGGCGCGGTCGGGCACGCCGTGGGCGGCCGCCCGCACTACTGGTGACCGGGCCGGGTGACACGGCGGCGGACCCGACATGACCAGGAAGCGCAAGGCGCGACGGGCGGGCACCGCCGGCACCTCCCCGGTGCCCGGCGGCGCCCGCCTCCCCGGCGGTACGGCGCCGTCGGCGGGCCTCGACCCCCCGGAGCCGCCGCAGGACGTCCTGCCGGAGGACCACACCCAGGCCATCCTGGAGACCACCAAGCACGTGGCCGCGCTGCTGAAGAAGTCCGGGCGGCCCTTCGCCCTGGCGGGCAGCGTGGGCGCCTTCGCCCACGGGCTGCCGGCGCACTTCCAGCACGACACGGACTTCTGCGTGCGCCCCGAGGACGCGGACGCGGCCATCGCCGCGCTGGAGGAGGGCGGGATCCCGATGCGGCGGGCCCCGGAGGACTGGCTGGTCAAGGGCCGGTCCGGCGGGGAGGAGATCGACCTGATCTTCGAACTTGCGCGGCGGCCGGTGAGCACCGAGCTGCTGGAGCGCGCGGACGTCAGGGCCGTGGACTCGGTCTGGATGCCGGTGCTCTCCCCCACCGACCTGATGGACAGCCGGCTGGCCGCGCTGTGCGAGCACTACTGCGATTTCGGCGAACTGCTGCCGATGGCGCGGATGCTGCGCGAGCGGATCGACTGGGCGCGCCTCGAACGCGACCACCGCGGGGCACCGCTGGCCGACGCCTTCCTGCACCTGCTCGACCGGCTGGGGGTGATCGACCGGGGGGCGCTGCGGACGGGGCGGGAGGGGCGGACGGCCCCGCAGCAGACGGCCCCGGAGCGGCCGGGCCCGGGGCAGGCGGGACAGCAGCGGCCGGCTCCCGCACCAGCGGAACAGGACACGGCGGAACGGGAGGCGGCGCAGTGACCACCAGCGATCCCATCGAGTACCGCATCGGCCGGCTGCGCGACCGGCTCGCCCGGGAGGAGGCCGCCGAGCTCGGCGTACACGTCGACGCGTACGGCAGCCGGGCCGTGGTCCGGGGCTGCGTACCCGACGAGGAGTCCCGGACAGCCGTTCTGCGGGTGGCCGGCGAGGAGCTGGCGGGCCTCGACTGGTACGCGGACCTCACCACGTACCGGTCCGGGGTGCCCGGGGGGCCGGCCGAGGAGCTGCTGTGATCCGGGTGGCGGCCGTCGGGGACATCCACCTCGGGCCGGGCAGTGCCGGGCAGCTGCGGCCCGCCTTCGACACCCTGCACGGCTGCGCCGACCTGCTGCTCCTGGCCGGGGACCTGACCCGGCACGGGACCGCCGAGGAGGCCCGGGTCGTGGCCGCCGAGGTCGCCGGGCTGCCGGTGCCGGTGGTCGCCGTCCTGGGGAACCACGACTACCAGAGCGACCGCCAGGACGAGGTCGCCCGCGCGCTGCGGGAGGCCGGGGTGCGGGTGCTGGAGGGGGACGGGACGGTGCTGCGCATCGGCGGTACGGACGTGGGGGTGGCGGGGACCAAGGGCTTCGGGGGCGGGTTCGCCGGGCGCAGCGCGGGCGAGTTCGGCGAACCCGAGATGAAGGCGTTCGTCCGCTACTCCCGGGCGCGGGCCGAGGCCCTGGGGCGGTCGCTGCACGCCCTCGCGGACGCGGGGTGCGCCGTCCGCATCGCGCTGACCCACTACGCGCCGGTGCCGGACACCCTGGAGGGCGAGCCCCGGGAGATCTTCCCCTTCCTCGGCAGCTACCTGCTGGCCGAGGCCGTGGACGCCGCCGGGGCCGACCTCGCGGTGCACGGCCACGCCCACCTGGGCACGGAGCACGGGATGACGGGCGGCGGGATCCCCGTGCGCAACGTGGCGATGCCGGTGATCGGGCGCGCCTTCGCCGTCTACCACCTGCACGGGGGCGGCGCCGGAACGGATCCGGCGGATCCGGTCTGACCCGGGGTCGCGCGGGCGCACGGGACGGGTGGGCCGCGCGGGGCGCTCGGGGCGCCTCCGTATCCGACGGAGCGTCAACACTCCGTCCCGGTCTCGTCTGGGGAGCGTCAAAGGACGGCCGCGGGCCGCCGCCGCGCTCCTACGCTCGCCCCGTGGAGAGCTCCGACGCGGACGCCCGGACGGTCCGGCCGCCGGTCGTGGACCGCACCTGGGCCGGCGCCCTGCGGGCCGCATGCCTGTGTGCGGGCACCATGCTGGCCCTGCTGCTGCTCACCGACACCGCGGCCCATTCCCTCGCCCCGGTGCGCTGCGCGCTGTGGACCGGGCTGGCGCTGCTGCTGTTCGCCGTGCTGCTGCCGGACCGGGTGTCGGCGGGCGAGGGCTGGGTGGCGGCGCGCGGGCTGCTGCGGGAGCGGCGGGTGCGCACCGACCGGCTGGTGCAGGTGCAGCGGCCCGCCGGAACCGGGCAGCGGGTGCTGCTGCTGGACGGCGAGGGCGGCCGGGTCGAGCTGGAACTGCGGGTGCTGACGGGCAATCCGCTGCTGCGGCACCTCCTCGACAGCGGGGTGCGCCGCTCCCGGGCCCGCGGGCTGCTGGTCTCGGGGGCCGAGGAGTGGCGGCGGCTGTCCCGGCGGCTCGACGAGGAGGCCGCCGCCCTGGTCTTCGAGGCCTCCGGCCTGGGGTAGGCCGTCCCCTTTCGGTCCTGGCGGCGGCGCGGGGATCCGAAAGGGGACGACCGGGCCCGGGGCTACTCCCAGTCGTCCCAGGCCGGGTCCTCCTGGTCCCAGTCGAAGGGGGGCTCCTCATCCGCCGTCCCGGCGGCCGGGGCTGCTGCCGCTCCGCGGCGCGGGGAGGCCGCGGCGGGGGCCGGGGCCGCGCTGCGGGCCGGGGCGGAGCCGGTCGCGGGGGCCGGCCGGGTGGCGGCGGGCTCCGGAGCGGCGGCGGGGGTGGCGGCCGGGGCCGGGGCGGGCGACGGGGAGCCGCCGGTCTCCGCGAGGGTGTCCAGGACGCCCTGCCCGTACTTGGCGAGCTTGGCCTCGCCGACGCCGCCGACCGTGCCCAGCTCCTCCACCGTGGCCGGGAACAGCGTGGCGATCTCGCGCAGGGTGGCGTCGTGGAAGACCACGTACGCCGGGACGCCCTGCTCGCGGGCGGTCGCGGCCCGCCAGGCCCGCAGGGCCTCGAAGACCGGCACCGCGGCCGCCGGCAGGTCGACCGGGACCTTCGCGCCCTTGCCGGAGCGGGATCCGGAGTCCTTGCGGGCGGGGGCGGCGGGCGCCTTCTCCTTGCGCATCGGCACGCTGCGGCGGCCGCCCAGCACCTCGCCGCTGTCGTCGGTCAGCACCAGCGTGCCGTAGTCCCCCTCCACCGCCAGCAGGCGCTGCGCGAGGAGCTGGCGGACCACGCCCCGCCACTCGGCGGTGCTCAGGTCGGCGCCGATCCCGAAGACGGACAGGCCGTCGTGGTCGAACTGGATGACCTTGGCGGTCTTCTTGCCCTGGAGGATATCGATGACCTGCCCCGCGCCGAACTTCTGGCGGCGCTCCTTGGCCAGCCGCCAGACCGTCGACAGCAGCTTCTGGGCGGCGACCGTCCCGTCCCAGGACTCGCCCGGGGTCAGGCACGCGTCGCAGTTCCCGCAGGGTCCGGTGCCGGCCTGGCCGAAGTACTCCAGCAGCCGCACCCGGCGGCAGTCCACGGTCTCGCAGAGGGCCAGCATGGCGTCGAGGTGCCGGGCCAGGGAGCGGCGGTGGTTCTCGTCCCCCTCGGAGCCGTCGATCATCTTGCGCTGCTGGACCACGTCCTGGAGGCCGTACGCGAGCCAGGCCGTGGCCGGTTCCCCGTCGCGGCCGGCGCGGCCGGTCTCCTGGTAGTACCCCTCGACGGACTTGGGGAGGTCCAGGTGCGCCACGAAGCGCACGTCCGGCTTGTCGATGCCCATGCCGAAGGCGATCGTGGCCACCACGACGACCCCGTCCTCGCGCAGGAACCGCGACTGGTTCTCGGCGCGGGTCCGGGCGTCCATGCCCGCGTGGTACGGCACGGCGTCGATGCCGTGCTCCACCAGGAAGGCGGCGGTCTTCTCCACCGAGGAGCGGGACAGGCAGTACACGACCCCGGCGTCCCCCTCGTGCTCCGAGCGGATCAGGTCGAGGAGCTGGCGGGTCGGGTTGTTCTTGGGGACGATCCGGTACTGGATGTTGGGGCGGTCGAAGCTCGCGACGAAGTGCCGGGCCTCCTCCAGGCCGAGGCGGGAGGCGATCTCCGCGTGCGTCGACTCCGTGGCCGTCGCGGTCAGGGCGATCCGCGGGACCGCGGGCCAGCGCTCGTGGAGCATCGACAGGGCGAGGTAGTCGGGGCGGAAGTCGTGGCCCCACTGGGCGACGCAGTGCGCCTCGTCGATGGCGAAGAGGGAGACCTTGCCCCGGTCGAGCAGCTGCTGGGCGCCCGCCGTGCCGAGCCGCTCGGGGGCCAGGTACAGCAGGTCCAGCGAGCCCGCGAGGAAGGCCTGCTCGACGGCCTGGCGCTCGTACGGGTCCTGGGTGGAGTTGAGGAATCCGGCCCGCACGCCGAGGGCGGTGAGCGCGTCCACCTGGTCCTGCATGAGGGCGATCAGCGGGGAGATGACGATGCCCGTGCCCTCCCGGACCAGGGCCGGGATCTGGTAGCAGAGCGATTTGCCGCCGCCCGTGGGCATCAGGACGAGCGCGTCGCCGCCGCCCACGACCTGCTCGATGATCTCCTGCTGCTCGCCCCGGAAGGAGCTGTAGCCGAAGACCTTATGCAGCACCTGGAGGGCGTCGGTCGAGTCGTGGGAAGGGTCCGCGAGAGCCATTCCCGAAGCCTATCGGCCCGCGCCGACACCCCGGTCCGGCCTGTGGAGAACCGGCCACGGCTCACGGCTCACGGCAGCCGGTCCCCCAGCAGGGCCAGCCCCCGCCGCAGCCGCCGGAAGTAGGTGGCGCGGCTGAGGTGCAGGCGCCGGGCGACCTGGTGGTGGGTGCGGGAGCGGGCGGGCAGGTCGAGGTAGTAGGCCCGCAGGATGGCTCCGGCCTCGGCGTCCGCGGTGCGGTCGGCGAGGGCCAGTTCCAGCACGGCGTTGTGCAGCCAGCCGCGCAGGTCCTCGGCCGCGGCCAGGCCGGGGCGGCCGAGCAGGGGGCTGCGCTCCAGGGCGCGCGGGTCGCGCAGCAGTCCGAGGGCCTCGGCCACCAGGCCCGCCGCGTCCCGCGCGGGACCGGCTGCCCGGGCCTGACCACCGGGGCCGCCGGGGCCGGCAGCAGCCCCCGCCGCCCCCGCCCCCGCGCCCGGGTCGAGGATCCGCATCCAGCGGGAGAGCCCCGCCGGGCTCATGTCGTTGCTGTAGACCTCCGGCGGGCGCCCGCAGCGGTAGACGTCCTCGCGGACGGCCCCGTGCGTGCGGAAGCCGAGGGCCCGCAGCAGGGCCTGGTAGTCGGGGCCGGCGGTGGAGACCACCAGGCGGCCCGCCAGCACCGACCGGACCAGGATGTGCCGCAGGATCTGGGCGTGGGCCACGGGGTCGGTCCCGTACGCGGCGCCGAGGAACAGCCCGCCCCGGCCGCAGCCCCCGCCGAGGAGCCCCTCGGCGTGCTGCTGGAGCAGCGGTTCGATCCCGGCGGCGGTGCCCGCGGCTACGGGGACGAGGGCGGCGAGGGCGACGGGTTCGCCGTCGGGGTCGCGGGCCAGGTGGAAGGCCGGGGTCCCGGAGGCCAGCCAGGTCTCGGTGAGCTGTTCGGAGCGCCGCGGGTCGAAGCCGTTGCGCAGGGCCCAGCCGTGCATCAGGCGGCCGATGCGGTCGGCTTCGGCGGGGCGGGCGGGGCCGACGAGCGCGGATTCCTCGGCGGCCGGGAAGAGCGCGGCCCGCAGCACCGGGTCACCGGTGAGGAACAGCCCCTCCTCCACGAGCCGGGAGCGCTCCTCGGGGGCGGTGCGCTCGGTGAGCAGGGCCCGCCGGTAGGCGGCGGCGCGGGACCGCACGCGCTCGTGGGCGGGCGGGCGCCGCCATCGGTAGGAGAGTTCGAGGAGGTTGCGGTACGGCTCGCGGACCGCGAGCCCGAGCGGTTCGCGGCGTACGGGGCTCAGCCGGGCCAGGGCGGAGAAGAGGTCGGGGCCGCCGGACAGCAGGTGCTCGTCCCCGGCCCGTACGGTGGCCAGCAGGCGCAGCGCGTGCCGCCACCGGGTGCCGCCGGCGGGGTGCTCGGTGCGCAGCCGGGCCAGGACCTCCTCGGCCACGGCGTCGGCGACGGCCCCCGGGGCCTCGGCGGAGGTGCCGGACAGCAGGGCCCGGCAGGCGTGTTCGGCGGCCAGGGGCAGCCCGCCCGCGAGGCGGACGGCGAGGTCGAGCCCCGCCGGGCCGGTCAGGCCCTGGCCGCGGAGCCAGTCCCGTACGGACTGCGGGGCGAGCGGTGCGAGGGCCACGGTGGCCGGGGCGAGCGCGGCCCAGGCGGCGGTGGCGCGCAGGGGGCGGCGGCTGACGGCGAGGACGGGCCGGGGCGGACGGCCGGGCTCCGCGAGGACGGCCGCCACGGCCTCGGCCTGACCGGGCCCGTCGAGCGAGTCGACGACGAGCAGACCGCCGCCGGGCGGCCGGTCCCACACCTCCCGCACCCGCCGGGCCGCCTCGGCGGCGGACAGGCCGGCCGCGTCGAGGAACTCGGCGCCGGGTGCGCGGGCGGGCGCGGGCGACCCAGCGGCGCCGACGGTGTCCGCGGTACCGGCGGCGGACGGCCCGCCCACCCCCGGGGCGCTGCCCGGCCCGCCGGGGACGGGCGCAGCCGCTCCCGGGCGCGCGGCGGCCGGATCCGGCGCCGCCGCCCCGCAGCAGGCGCACCCGGCGGCGCCGGGGCCTCCGGCGGCCCTGCGCGCACCGCAGGACCGGCACCGCACAGGGGCGGGCGGTCCCTGCGTACCCCCCGGGGCAGGCGGGGTCCCGCCCCCGGCCGGGGGGTGCGCCGCGAGGCGCCGGGCCAGCATGGTCTTGCCGCTGCCGAGGCCGCCGGTCAGGTTCACCGGGGTACCGCGCTCCAGGGCCGCCCGCAGCGCTGCGAGCTCCGCCGTTCTCTCCACGGTCCCGGGACCCTACCCATCCGGATCCGGACAGGTCAGACGCCAATTCAGCCTTTGTGTGGCCGGAGTTGATACCTGGGTGAGACTCCGGCGGCGGCGGGCGGGGCTACTGTCGGTGCCACCGCGGGCCCGGCGGAGCACGTCCGAGACACCCCCCTCGAAACCCCTCCCGAAAGGAGCCCGGCGTGAAGCTGGCTCGACGGCTCGCTGCTGCGGCCGTGTCCCTCCTCGCCGCCACGGCGCTCTTCGCCTCCCCGGCGGCCGCCGCCCCCGCGGCCGCCCCGGCCGCCGCCCCCGCGGCCGCCCCGGCCGCCGCCCCCGCCGCGGCCACGGCGGCGGCCGCGGCCCCCACCACGGGCAAGGCCTTCACCGGCGCCGGCTACGGCCCGCTGAACATCGCCACCGACGCGGCCTGGAACAGCGCCTACTCCCAGGCCATCAACGCCGGATACGAGCTGAAGCGCTGCGTGCGCGTCAGCGGCCCGCACGCCATGGAGATCGGCACGGGCTACTACCAGGTCTTCCTGGACATCTACTGCAGCCCGCCGCCGCCCCCGGGCTCGGGCCAGATCGTGGGCGTGCACTCCGGCAAGTGCATCGACGTCAAGGGCTCCGGCACGAAGGACGGCACCCCGATCCAGCTGTACCAGTGCAACGGCACCGACGCCCAGGCCTGGCGCCTGGAGGCCGACGGCACCGTCCGCGCGCTGGGCCGCTGCATGGACGTGCAGTTCGCGAAGACCGAGAACGGCGCGGTCGTCGGCCTCAACGGCTGCCACCAGGGCACGAACCAGAAGTGGGAGCTGCTGCCGGGCGGGATGCTGCGCGGCGTGCACTCCGGCAAGTGTCTGGACGCGCTGGGCTGGCAGACGGGCAACGGCGCCCGCCTGGGCATCTGGGACTGCGCCCCGGCCCACACCAACCAGCAGTGGCGCGGGGGTCCGCTCGGCAGCTGACCGGCCGCCGCGCGGACGGTGAGCGCGCAGGTGCACAGGGAGGGCCCGGGACCGCGAGGTTCCGGGCCCTCCGGCATGCCCGGCCCCGGGCCCGTACGCCCGCCCTTCCCCGCCCCGGCCGTTCAGGCGCAGGACGGGCACAGCCCCCGGTACGTGACCTCGGCCTGGGAGACGGCGAATCCGAAGCGCTCCCCCTCGGGGAGCACGGCGAGCGGGTCCCCGAGCGGGTGGACGTCGCGGATGAGTCCGCAGCCGGAGCAGACGAGGTGCTGGTGGGGCCGGTGGGCGTTGGGGTCGTAGCGCTTGGCCCGGCCGTCGGTGGAGACCTCGACCACCTCGCCCAGGGCGACCAGCTCCCCGAGGGCGTTGTAGACCGTGGCCCGCGAGATCTCGGGGAGGAGCGCCGCCGCGCGGGCGTGGACCTCGTCGGCCGTGAGGTGGGTGTGGTCGCCGTCGAGGACCTCCGCGACCACGCGCCGCTGGGAGGTCAGCCGCCAGCCGCGGGTCCGCAGTCGCTGCAGCAGGTCACTCATCTCGGTTTCACCTCTTCGGGCTGGGCGGGCCGGCCGGCTTCTTCCGTAATACGTCCGGGACCCGATCGAATATGGGCTTGGGATCCATCTTGACTTGGATTCTGTCCATCGTAGGATCTGATGTGTTGACAGCCAAGGGACAGGAAGACTCCAGTACGGCAGGAGACGAAAGACGTGACGGACCGCCGTCCGGGAGCCGCGTGGTGCCGCAGTGCCCACCGCAGGCCCCCGCGCCCCGCCCCGGCCCCCCGGCGGGCCGCGCTCCTCCTCCTGCGGGGTCCGACCCGCCCGCCCACTGCCGCGCAGTTCCTGATCACCGAGATCCGCCTGGTCCGGAAGGATTCCCATGTCTGAGAACCACGACGCAACCACCGCCAACACCCCGGGCGGCTGCCCCGTTGCGCACGGGCGAGCCCCGCACCCCACCCAGGGCGGCGGAAACCGCCAGTGGTGGCCGGAGCAGCTCAACCTGAAGATCCTGGCCAAGAACCCGGCCGTGGCCAACCCGCTCGGCGGGGACTTCGACTACGCCGAGGCCTTCGCCGGCCTCGACCTGCCGGCCGTGAAGCGCGATATCGCCGAGGTGCTGACCACCTCCCAGGACTGGTGGCCCGCCGACTTCGGCCACTACGGCCCCCTGATCGTCCGCCTGGCCTGGCACAGCGCCGGCACCTACCGGATCAGCGACGGCCGCGGCGGCGCCGGGGCCGGCCAGCAGCGGTTCGCGCCGCTCAACAGCTGGCCGGACAACGCCAACCTGGACAAGGGCCGCCGCCTGCTGTGGCCGGTGAAGAAGAAGTACGGCCAGAGCCTGTCCTGGGCCGACCTCATGATCCTCGCGGGCAACGTGGCCCTGGAGTCGATGGGCTTCGAGACCTTCGGCTTCGCGGGCGGCCGCGCCGACGTCTGGGAGGCCGACCAGGACGTCTACTGGGGCCCCGAGACCACCTGGCTCGCCGACGAGCGCTACTCCGGCGACCGCGAGCTGGAGAGCCCGCTCGGTGCGGTCCAGATGGGCCTCATCTACGTCAACCCCGAGGGCCCGAACGGCAACCCGGACCCGCTGGCCGCGGCCCGCGACATCCGCGAGACCTTCGGCCGCATGGCGATGAACGACGAGGAGACCGTCGCCCTCATCGCGGGCGGGCACACCTTCGGCAAGACCCACGGCGCGGGCCCGGCGGACTCCGTCGGCGTCGAGCCCGAGGGCGCGCCGCTGGAGCAGCAGGGCCTGGGCTGGAAGAACGCCTTCGGCACCGGCAAGGGCGGCGACACCATCACCTCCGGCCTGGAGGGCATCTGGACCAGCACGCCCACCACCTGGGACAACAGCTTCTTCGAGGTGCTGTTCGGCTACGAGTGGGAGCTGTTCCACAGCCCCGCGGGCGCCCAGCAGTGGCGGCCGAAGGAGGGCGGCGGCGCGGGCACCGTGCCCGACGCGCACGACCCCGCGCTGACGCACGCGCCGACGATGCTGACCACCGACCTGGCGCTGCGCTTCGACCCGGCGTACGAGCAGATCTCGCGCCGCTTCCTGGAGAACCCGGACCAGTTCGCGGACGCCTTCGCCCGCGCCTGGTTCAAGCTGACCCACCGCGACATGGGCCCCGTGGCCCGCTACCTCGGCCCGGAGGTCCCCTCCGAGGTGCTGCTGTGGCAGGACCCGCTGCCGGAGGCCGTCTACGAGCCGGTCGGCGCCGCCGACGCCGCGGCCCTCAAGGCCCTGGTCCTGGAGTCCGGTCTCACGGTGTCCCAGCTGGTGTCCACCGCCTGGGCCGCGGCCTCCTCCTTCCGCGGCAGCGACAAGCGCGGCGGCGCCAACGGCGCCCGGATCCGACTCCAGCCGCAGGCCGGCTGGGAGGTCAACGAGCCCGACGAGCTGGCGGCGGTGCTCCGCACGCTGGAGGGCGTGCGGGAGTCCTTCAACGCGGCCCAGTCGGGGGGCAGGGGGATCTCCCTCGCCGACCTGATCGTGCTCGCCGGCGCGGCGGGCGTGGAGAAGGCCGCCGCCGACGCCGGGTTCCCGGTCGAGGTGCCGTTCACCCCGGGCCGGGTGGACGCCGCCCAGGAGCAGACGGACGTGGAGTCCTTCGCGGCGCTGGAGCCGGCCGCGGACGGGTTCCGCAACTACGCCGGGAAGGGCAACCGCCTGCCGGCCGAGTACCTGCTGCTCGACAAGGCGAACCTGCTGAACCTGAGCGCGCCCGAGCTCACCGTCCTGGTCGGCGGCCTGCGCGTGCTCGGCGCGAACCACCAGCAGTCCGCGCACGGCGTGTTCACCGACACGCCGGGCACCCTGACGAACGACTTCTTCGTCAACCTGCTCGACCTGGGCACCGTGTGGTCGGCGACCTCCGAGGACGCGCACACCTTTGAGGGCCGCGACACCGCCACGGGCGAGGTCAAGTGGACCGGCACCCGCGCCGACCTGGTCTTCGGCTCGCACTCCGAACTGCGGGCGCTGGCCGAGGTGTACGCGAGCGACGACGCGAAGGAGAAGTTCGTCCGCGACTTCGTCGCCGCCTGGGCGAAGGTCATGGAACTGGACCGGTTCGACCTGGTCTGATGCCCGGCACAACGGGCCGGCTCCCCGCGGGGGGCCGGCCCGTTCGTGTGCCCGTACCGTACGGCCTGCGCGCCCGTGCGGCCCGGGTGCCCGTGCGGCCCGGGTGCCCGTACCGGCTCAGACCCGCCGGAAGACGTACACGCCCTGGTCGGTGGTGACCTCCAGCCGGTCCTGGCCGAGCGGGCGCATCGCGAAGGCGCCGTGGCCGTGGCAGATGCCCATGTCGGGCTGGGTCGGGAGCTGTCCGGCGACCATCCCCTCCGGGCCGACCTCGGTGAGCACCGCGAAGACCGAGCAGACCCGGCTCCCGGCGCCCGCGGAGAACTCGACCTGCGTGCCGGGCGAGGTGCTGCTCATGTCGAGCCGCAGCGCCGGGGTGGAGTCCGAGGTCTCCCACTGCCCGAGGTACGCCTCCTGCTCGGCGCCGGTGAGGGGCTTGGCGGGCTCCCGGCTGAGGACGGCCGTCAGCTCTCCCGCCGTCCACTCCAGCCGGTCCCCCTTGCGGACGATGACCTGCTCCGGCGGTGAACAGTCCGGACCCTGCTCGCCGAGGGTGGGGTCCAGGTCGGCATGGCGGATCGTCAGGCGCTGGGCGGTGGACTCGCTGCCGAGGGCCTTGCCCAGGCAGGCCCGGGCCGCGGTGCGCAGCACGAAGTCGGCGATGTTGCCCGCGCCCTCGTAGCCCTCGCCGATGGAGAAGCGCACGAACACGATGTCGGTGTCCATGGACCCGCCGCTCACCTTGCCCGACCACTCCCCCGCGTACTGCGCGCGGGGACCGGCGCCGGGAGCGGAGCCGCTGCGGCGGGGGTCCGACGGGCTCGAACCGCCGCCGTTCTTCCCCTCCTCCCCGCCGCCGGGCAGGAGCCCGGGCGCGAGGACCGGGACGAGGGCGAGGGCGGCGGCGACCAGTACCGCCGCCGCGGCCCCGACGAGGAGCCTGCGCCGGGGGCGGCGGGCGGGGCCGGGCGGCGCGGGGTCCGGGGGCGCCAGCCGGGTCCCGGAGGCCGGAGGGGTGTGCGGGGGCTGCGGGGGCACCGGCTGCGCGTCCTGCGCGGGTGCGGCCTCGCGGGCCGCCGGGCCCGGGGCGGTGCCCGCCCGGTCCGGGGTGGTGGTGCCCTGCGGCGGGGTGGGCTCGCCGGGGGCCGGGCCGTCCTCGTTGAGCAGCCGTCCGGCCCGGGAGCCGAGTCCGGTGAGGATCTCGGCGGGCAGCCAGGCCGCCAGGGCCTCCCGGGACCAGGGCGCCGTGCGCTCCAGGAGCTCGGGGGTGGCCGGGCGGTCGGCGGGGTCCTTGGCCAGGCAGTCCCGCACGAGCTCGCGCAGCGGGGACTCCAGCCCGTCGAGGTCCGGCTCCTCGGAGACGATCCGGAACATGAGGGAGTGCGCGCCGCTGTCCGTGGTGCCGAAGGGCGTGCGGCCCGTCACGGCGTAGGAGAGGACCGAGCCCAGGCCGAACACGTCGGAGGGCGGGCCGGGCCGCTCGCCGCGGACCTGCTCGGGGGACATGAACCCGGGCGAGCCGAGGACCATGCCGGTCTGGGTGAGGAAGCCGTCGACCGGTGTTTCCATGGCCCGGGCGATGCCGAAGTCGATGACGCGCGGGCCGTCGGCGGTGACCAGGATGTTGGAGGGCTTCAGGTCGCGGTGGACCAGTCCCGCCGCGTGGATGTCCGTGAGCGCCTGGGCGAGTCCGTTGGCCAGGGCCAGGGCGGAGGCCAGGGGCAGCGGGCCGTGCTCCTTGGCCACGACGGCGGCCAGGTCCGGCCCGGGTACGTAGCCGGTGGCGATCCAGGGCGCGGGGGCGCTTGTGTCGGCGTCGAGCACCGGCGCGGTCCACGCGCCGCCGACGCGCCGGGCGGCCGCCACCTCCTGGGCGAAGCGGAGCCGGAACTCCTTGTTGTGCGCGTACCCGCCGTGCACGACTTTGACGGCCACGGTCCGGCCGCCTTCCGAGCGCGCCAGGTAGACCCGCCCCATGCCGCCGGCGCCGAGCCGGCCGATGAGACGGTACGGGCCGATGTACGGGGGGTCGTCAGGAGTCAGCGGTTCCACAGGAAGAAGGTAGGGCACCGGTGATCGCGCGTCATCGGGGGTCCGCGCCTCGGTCGTCGGAGTCGTGCACGGCGGGTGCGCGCCGTGGCCGGATCCCGCGGTGCGGGCGGGGTCCGTGGGGCACGGGCGGGTCCACGGTGCGCGGGCTCCTTCGGTCGCGGAGCCCGGCGCCGGGGCGCGGATCCGGTGTGCCGTCATGAGACCCGGTCGGGCGCATTGAGGTCAAGGGTGTTGTCATAAGGTCGGCGGCGGGTTTTCGGTGCGGTCGTTCCCGCAGGTCAGGCCGGGCCCTCCGGATCCCAGCGGTCCAGGATCTCCGCGGCCGCGGCGAGTGCGCCGGGCTCGAAGCGGGCGGCGAGTTCGCGGAAGAGCGCTTCGGCGGCGGCCGCGGGCCACTCCGCGGGCAGGTGCTCGGCGGGCAGCAGCGGATCGCGGCGTACGAGGTCCAGCCAGTCGGTGTGCAGCAGGAGCTGGCGGCCGAGGTCGTCGCGGGCCTCGGCGGGGGCCCCGTCGCCGCCCCAGCGGGCGAGGAAGTCCCGGTAGCCGCCGGCGATGGCCTCGGTGTCGAAGGCGGTGTGCAGCAGCGGGCCGGCCCCGGTGGGCGCGGCGGCCTCGCCGTGGAAGGCCCTGATACGGTCCTCCAGCCCGAGCTCGGCGGCCAGGGGCGCGACGTCCACCCGGCCGGGGGCCACCCACAGCCCGCTCTGGAGCGGGCCGAACCCGGCCCAGACCAGGCGGGAGCGCAGGTCGTGGCGCTCGCTGCGCCAGGATTCGGGCAGCGAGAAGCCGACCAGGGTCCAGGTGCCGTCCCAGTCGCGGTTGACGGCGCCGGTGCGCCAGATGCGCTCGTGCCCGTCGGCGAGCACGGCTGCTGCGCGCGCGGTGGGCCTGAAGTACATCCGCCTGCCGCGCCGGTGACGCTCCAGCAGGCCGCGGCCGACCATGCGGGTGAGCGTGGAGCGCACGGCGTCCTCGCCGACGGCGACCCGGGCGAGGACCTCGATGATCCCGGCCGAGGAGAGGGCGTCCCGGGTGCCGGGGGCGTGGATGCCGAAGAAGCTCAGCATCAGGGACTGGGGGCGGGCGGGGACGCCGCGGTCGGGGTCGGGGTTCGTCACGGGGACAGCGTAGGGGCGGGGCGCTGCGGCCCCGGCGGGCCCGGGCGGGCCCGCCCCCAATATTCGGCAGTTCATTGACGGCAGACAGAAATATGCCTAGCTTTGGCGCCCACCGGCGCCCTTCGGCGCCCTGCCGAGGGAAAGGACCCCGCTCATGGAACCCGTCGACCTCTCCGGAAAGGTCGCCGTCGTCACGGGCAGCGGCCGCGGGCTCGGACTCGCGTACGCCGAGTCGCTGGCCGCCGCGGGCGCCGCCGTGGTCGTCAACGACGTGGACCCGCTGGCCGCCGCGGCAGCCGTGGACAGGATCACCGGGGCGGGCGGCCGGGCCGTCGCCGAAGTGGTGCCGGTCGGCACGGCGGAGGCCGCCGAGGCCCTGGTGGCCCGGGCCGTGGACGCCTTCGGGCGGCTCGACGCGATGGTCACCAACGCCGGGGTGCTGCGCGACAAGGTGCTGTGGAAGATGACCGACGACGATTTCGACACCGTCGTCCGGGTCCACCTGCGCGGCACGTTCACCTGCGTCCGCGCCGCCGTGGACCGGATGCGCGAGCAGGGCGGGGGCGGCCGGATCATCGTGGCGGGCTCCCCGGCCGGGCAGCGCGGCAACTTCGGTCAGACCAACTACGCCGCGGCCAAGGCCGGGATCGCCGCCATGGTGCGCACCTGGGCCATGGAGCTGGCGCGCGCGGGCATCACGGCCAACGCGGTGATCCCAGTGGCCGCGACCGCGATGACCCGGACCGTCCCCGTCTTCGCCCCGCACATCGAGGCGCTGGAGCAGGACGGCACCCCCTTCCCCGACGCCCTGCGCAAGGGCGGGGGCTTCGGCACCCCGCAGGACGTGGCCGGGCTGGTGGCCTTCCTGGCCTCGGACGCCGCGGCGGGCGTCACCGGCCAGTGCATCGGCATCGGCGGGGACAAGCTCGCCCTGTGGTCGCACCCCGAGGAGGTCGCCGTGGCCTACGCGGACGGCGGCTGGTCCGCCGAGGCCATCGCCGCCGCCTGGCCGGTGAGCGTGGGCCGCACCCCGCAGACGTACGGCATCCCCGCCCCGCAGCTGTGAGGAGCGCACCCGTGCCGCACCCGGCCACCCCCCTGCCGAACCCGGACGAGCTCGTCGCCATCGACGTCCACACCCACGCCGAGGTCTCCGCCGGGGGCGGCACCTCCCTGTCGGCCGAGCTGGACTCAGCGGCCGGCGCCTACTTCAAGGCCGGCCACCGCCACCCCACCCTGCCGGAGATCGCGGCCTACTACCGCGAGCGCCGGATGGCCTGCGTGGTGTTCACCGTGGACGCCGAATCGGCCACCGGCACCCCGCCCGTGCCGAACGAGGAGATCGCCCGGGCCGCGGCCGAACACCCCGGCACCATCATCCCGTTCGCGGGCGTGGACCCGTACAAGGGCAAAGCGGCGGTCCGTCAGATCCGGCGCCTGGTCGCGGAGTTCGGGGTCAGGGGCTTCAAGTTCCACCCCAGCCTCCAGGCCTTCCACCCCAACGACCGGATGGCCTACCCGCTGTACGAGGCCATCGAGGAGGCCGGCGCGATCGCGCTCTTCCACACCGGGCAGACCGGCATCGGCGCCGGGGCCCCGGGCGGCGGCGGGATCCGGCTGAAGTACTCCAACCCGATGGACGTGGACGACGTGGCCGCCGACTTTCCCGGGATGCGCATCATCCTCGCCCACCCGTCCTTCCCCTGGCAGGACGAGGCCCTGGCCGTGGCCACCCACAAGCCGCAGGTGTACATCGACCTGTCCGGCTGGTCCCCGAAGTACTTCCCGCCGCAGCTGGTCCACTACGCCAACACGCTGCTCCAGGACAAGGTCCTCTTCGGCTCCGACTACCCGCTGCTCTCCCCGGACCGCTGGCTGGCCGACTTCGCCGAGCTCCCGATCAAGGACGAGGTACGTCCGAAGATCCTCAAGGACAACGCGGCCGCCCTGCTCGGGCTCACCGACCGCTGAGGGGCTCCCATGCACCACCAGGGCATCGGATCCTGGACCGCCCGCCGCCACCGCAGGACCCCGCGGCGCACCGCGCTCCTGCACGAGGGCCGGGCCACCACCTACGCCGCACTCCACGAGCGGGCCGTACGGCTCGCGCACGTCCTGCGCGCCCACGGGACCGGCCGCGGGGACCGGATCGCCTTCCTCGGGCCCAACCACCCCGCCTACCTCGAAGCCCTCTTCGCCTCGGCGCAGCTCGGCGCCGTGTTCGTCCCGCTGAACAACCGCCTCGCGGCGGACGAACTCGTCCACCAGCTCACCGACTCCGGCAGCCGGCTGCTCGTCCACGTCCGGCAGGACCCGGACCGGGTGGCGGAGCTCACCGCACGGGCGGGCACGGCCGCCACCCTGGCCGCGGACGGCCCCGGGTACGGGGAGCTGCTCGCCCGCGCCGGGACCGCCCCCCTGGACGAGCCGGTCGGCGGGGACGACCCCTGCCTCATCATGTACACCTCGGGCACCACGGGCCGCTCCAAGGGCGCGGTGCTCACCCACGGGAACGTGCTGTGGAACAGCCTCAACGTGCTCGTGGACACCGATCTGGCGAGCGACGAGGTCGCGCTCGTCAGCGCCCCGCTCTTCCACACCGGCGCGCTCAACATGAGCTGCCTGCCCGTGCTGCTCAAGGGCGGCACGGTCCTGCTGGAGTCCTCCTTCGACCCGGCCCGCACCCTGGACCTCGTCCAACGGCACGGCGTCACCTGCATGTTCGGCGTACCGACCATGTACGACGCGATCGCCGCGGACCCGGGCTGGGCCGGCGCGGACCTGTCCGGGCTGCGCACCCTGCTGTGCGGGGGCGCGCCCGTACCGGCCCGCACCGCGCGGGCGTACCTGGAGCGGGGGCTCGCCTTCGTGCAGGGGTACGGGATGACCGAGACCGCCCCGGGGGCCCTGATCCTCGACCGCTCCGACGCGGCGGGCCGCGCCGGTTCGGCGGGGGTGCCGCACTTCTTCACGGACGTGACCGTCGTCCGCCGCTCCGGCGAGGAGGCGGCGCCCGGCGAGAAGGGCGAGGTCGTGGTCGCGGGCCCCAACGTCACCCCGGGGTACTGGGGGCTGCCGGAGGCCACCGCCGAGGCCTTCCTGGACGGGGGCCGCTTCCGCTCGGGCGACGTGGCCACCGTCGACGGCGACGGGTACGTCACCCTCGTCGACCGGATCAAGGACATGATCATCTCGGGCGGGGAGAACGTCTACCCCGCCGAGGTCGAGGACGCCCTGCTCGGGCATCCGGCGGTGGCCGAGGCGGCCGTCATCGGCGTACCGGACCCCACATGGGGCGAGGTCGGCCGCGCGGTGGTCGTCCTGCGGCCCGGCGCGGACGCCACGGCGGCCGAGCTGACCGCCCACCTGGAGGGCAGGCTCGCCCGCTACAAGATCCCCCGCAGCGTGGTCCTCGCCACCGGGCTCCCGCGCAACGCCACCGGAAAGCTCCTGAAGGGCCCGATCAGGGCCCGGTACGGGACGGACGGGACCGACGGCGCGGCCGGGTCGCCTGGGGCAGCCGGCGGCGCCTGAGCGCGCCCGCCCCGCTCCCCCTTCTTTCCTCTTCTTCCCTCTTCCTTCCCCCACTTCCTCCCGAACGGAGTCACCATGCCCCTCACCGTGCACGGCATCGAGGAGATCAAGGCCCAGGACGGCGCCGACCTCGGCCACAGCTCCTGGCTGGAGATCGGCCAAGGCCGTGTCGACACCTTCGCGGACGCCACCGGCGACCACCAGTGGATCCACGTGGACGTGGAGCGCGCCAAGGACGGCCCCTTCGGCGGGACCATCGCCCACGGCTACCTGACCCTCTCGCTCCTCATCCCCCTGTGGACCGAACTGCTCCAGGTGGAGGGCGTGTCCATGGCCGTCAACTACGGCCTGAACAAGGTCCGCTTCCCCTCCCCCGTCCGCGTCGGCTCCCGGGTCCGCGCCCACGGCCGCATCGCCTCCGTGACCGGGGTCCGCGGCGGGGTCGAGGTGGTCGTGGACCTGACCGTGGAGGTCGAGGGCGGCGGGAAGCCGGCCTGCGTCGCCCAGCCGGTCTACCGCTTCCTCGCCTGACGGCCGGCCACCGGCCGGCGGTCCGGCAGCCGGCCCGGCGGGGTCAGTACCCCGAGGGGCGGACCAGTCCCGTCTCGTACGCGAAGACCGCCGCCTGCGTGCGGTCCCGCAGGCCCAGTTTGACCAGGATGCGGCCCACGTGGGTCTTCACCGTCTGCTCGGCCACGACCAGCTGCGCCGCGATCTCGGCGTTGGACAGGCCCTGGGCGATCAGCGCCAGGACCTCCGTCTCGCGCTCGGTGAGCTCGGCGACGCGCTCCCGGGACGGGCCCCGCGGGGTCCCCATCCGGGAGAACTCGGTGATCAGTCGCTTGGTGATGTTCGGGGAGAGCAGGGCCTCGCCGGCGGCGACCACCCGGACCGCCTCGGCGAGCTGGTCCGCCGAGGCGTCCTTGAGGAGGAAGCCGGAGGCGCCGACGCGCAGCGCCTCGTAGACGTACTCGTCGAGGTCGAAGGTGGTCAGCACGAGCACCTTGACCGCGGTGCCGGGGGCGGCGGTGACGGCGGCCGTGGCCTCGATACCGCCGACGCCTGGCATCCGGATGTCCATCAGCACCACGTCGGGGAGCAGTTCGGCGGCCTTCGCGATCGCGTCCGCGCCGTCCACGGCCTGGCCGACGACCTCGATGTCGGGCTCGGCGTCGAGGAGGACGGTGAAGCCCTGGCGGACCATCATCTGGTCGTCGGCGATCATCACCCGGATCGGAGCGGGGGAGGCAGTGGTCATGCGCCCTTCTTCGGCTCGGTGGTGGAGCCGTGCGCCTGCGTGGGCAGCACGGCGGATATCTCGTAGCCCCCGCCGGGGCGCGGGCCCGCGGTCAGCTCGCCGCCCAGCATGGCCGCCCGTTCGCGCATCCCGAGCAGGCCGTGCCCCGTACCGGGGGAGGCGGCAGCGGGCCGGGTCGGCGCGGTGTTGGTCACGCCGAGCAGGAGCGCGCGCGGCCCGTACGTGAGACCGACCTCGACGCGCGAACCGGGGGCGTGGCGCAGGCAGTTGCTGAGCGCCTCCTGCACGATCCGGTACGCCGTGAGCTCCACTCCGGGGGTGAGCGGCCGCTGTTCGCCGACGCGCTCGACGCCCACGGCCAGGCCGGCCCCGCGGACGTTCTCCACCAGGGAGTCGAGGTCGGCGAGGGTGGGCTGCGGGTGGTGCGGGTTCGCCGGGTCCCCGGGTTCCTCGGAGCGCAGCACGCCGAGGACGCGGCGCAGTTCGGTCAGGGCCTCGAGGGCGTTCTCCCGGATGCCGGCGAGGTTCTCCCGGAGCTCGTCGGAGGGGTTCTCGACCAGGTGCGGGGCGACCTGCGCCTGGATGGAGATCACCGACATGTGGTGGGCGACGACGTCGTGCAGCTCGCGGGCGATCCGGCTGCGCTCCTCCAGGAGGGTGCGCCGGGCCCGCTCCTCCTCCGTCAGCGTCTCCTGCTCGTGCAGTTTGCCGCTGGCGACGCGGACCCCGCGCAGGGCGTACCCGATCAGGGCCGCGGCCCCGAAGAGGACCGCCACCTGGATTCCGCTGGACGCGCTCTTCTCCGGGAAGTACAGGCCTTCCAGCAGGACCGTCAGGAGCATGGCGAGGCCGACCAGCGATACGGTCACCCGCGGCGGCACCCGGAGCGCGGCCAGGAGCAGCACGGCCGCGAAGGCGAACATCCCGGCCGGGGTCCACATCCAGTTCTGCCCCTGGCCGACCCGGTCGTGGATGGCGAAGGCGGTGGCGACGGCCGTCCCGAGCCCGAGCCAGTACGCGGCGGCGGGCCGGAGCATGGCGAGCAGTACGGACAGGCCCGTGAGCACGCTCAGCAGGAGGGTCAGGTCCCCCGGCGTGTCGTAGTGGTTGCGCAGGTTGGTGAAGGTCAGGCCGCCGAGCAGGTAGGAGGCCAGGGCCACGGCCAGGTGCGGCAGTCGGGCCAGCGCCCTGGGTCCGCCCATCTTCGGCAGCGGGTCGCGCCGGACCGTGAACAGCTCGCGGGCCAGGGCCGCCGCGGTGCTGCGGGCCTCTCCCAGGCGCGCGGTCCGCCCCCGGAGCACTGCGGTCGAACTGTTGTCCCTCGGGTCGTTCACGCGGTTCAGCCTAGCCATGGGTGATCCCCTTCCGTGCCGCCGCCCTCGGCCGTCCGCCGCGGACCGCGGCGCGGCCCGGCGGCCGGCCGGGGGTCCGGCCCTGCTCGTACGGGTGGAACGCGGCCCGGCAGAACGCCAGGGCGAGGGCGAACAGCGGCAGCCACAGCAGCCGGGCGGCGATCCACCCGGGGCCGTCGGGGACCCGGTGCAGACCGGGCAGGTCGGTGCCGAGGAGCAGGCCGAGGGCGGTGACGGCCATCATCGCGGTCTGGTGCCAGAGGAAGACCGTCATGGCGGACAGGTTCAGGAGGGCCACCGCCGCCCAGGCGGCGGGCCGCCGCATGAGCCGCGCCAGCGGACCGCGCAGCAGCAGCGCCAGCCCGCACTGGGCCAGCCCGAAGGCCGCGGCGGCCAGGGTCGGCGGGCTCAGGTTGGACACCGCCGCGCCGGGCACGCCCACCATCGAGGCCGGGTACCCGCCCCACACCACCAGCGCGGCGCAGGCCGCGGCCCCGCCGGCGGCCAGCACCGCCGCCTGCGCGCGGCCCCGCAGCGCGCCCCGGGCCCACATCGCGCCCAGGCAGTACGGCACCAGCCAGCCCGCGGCCACGTTGGCCCAGCCCAGCCAGGCGGGGCCGCCGAGGCCGAACCTGACCAGGTCCGCGGCCGCCACCGCGGCGAGGGGCCACAGCGGGTGCAGCCGCGCCACCAGCGGGGTGGCGGCCGTCAGCGCGGCGTAGACGAGCAGGAACCAGAGCGGGGACAGCACCAGCCGCAGGAGGGTGCGCAGGGTCTCCGGCGCGGTCCCGCCCGCCAGCATCACCGCGGAGGCCACCGCCCACAGGACGAGGACGGCGGCGACCGGCCGCAGCAGCCGGCCCATCCGGGCCGCGACCCAGGCGCCGTACCCCTCCCCGCGGGCCCGGGCGGCGGCGTGGCCCCGGACGGCCGCGTACCCGCCGACGAGGAAGAACACGGCCAGGGTCTGGAACACCCAGGACACCGGGGCCAGCCAGGGCATCCCGGCGAGCGGGCTGACCGTGCGCAGGACCCCGTCGCGGGTGCTCAGGGCGGTCACCAGCCAGTGCCCGAGGACGACTCCGGCCGTCGCGAAGGCCCGCAGCGCGTCGACGGAGCGGTCGCGCCCCGCCGGGGTGGCCGCCTCGACACGGGCGGTGAGTGCGGTGAGTGCGGTGCGCGGTCCGGGGAGTCCGGCCTCGTGCCTAGCCACGGGGGGCCTCCTGTGCCGGGGCGTCGGCCGGGGCTGTGCCCGCCGGGGTCCGGCCGAGCGCGATCTGGGTGAGGGCGCCGAGCGCCGCGGAGCCCGGCTGCAGGTAGTCGCTGTGCCCGGCGGGCCCGGCCTCGAAGATCCGGGCGCCGAAAGCCGGGTCCACCGGATCCCGCCCGAACCCGACTGCTGTGCCCGGCAGTTCGAGGCGGACGTGCGGTACGTGCCCGATCCAGTCGGTGCCGCCGCGGCCCGCCCAGACCCGGGCGCTGCCGGGCAGGTCGCCGGCCCGGTCCACACCGGTCCCGGGGCTGCCGTAGAGGGCCGTGTCGGTCACGGCGGGTCCGGTCTCCGTACGCGCGCAGACCACCGATCCGTACGAGTGGCACAGCAGCGCCACGCGGGCGCGCGGGTTCATCCCGTGCAGCTCTCCGGTGAACGCGCCCAGCAGGCGGGCCGCCTCCTGCGCGCGGCCCGTGCCCAGGACGGCGGGGCTGAACGTGCCCGGCGTCTCGTACCCGAGCCAGGCGACGACCGCGCTGCGCGGGTGCCGGGCCTGCACGGACCGGGCCAGGGACGCCGCTCCGGCCCGGAACCGGCCGTAGGTGTCGAGCGAGGTGTCGGACCCGGGGACCAGGACGGCGATCCGGTCGGCCGCGGCGAGGTCGCCGAAGACCTCGACCGCACGGCCGGGGCCCCGCCCGTCGAAGACCAGGAACTGCGCCCCTCCGGAGGCCATCCGGCGCAGCCGGTCCGCCCGTCCGGTGCGGCCCGCGTCCCGGGCGGTGCGCTCCGCCTCCCGCAGGTTGGCGGAGTTGGCCGCGTACCGCTCGGCGGCTCCCGCCGCCGCCCCGAACCGCACCGGTTCCGGCGCGGGCACGGCGGGCAGTGCGGCCGCGGTCAGCGGGAAGGCGACCGCGGCGGCCACGAGGGCGGCCATGGCGCTCTGGCGCAGGCGGGCGGGGATGCGGCGCGTCATGAAGGGGGCCCTTCGGTTCCTGGAGGCAGTGCTTCTGCCTGGCACCGAAGTTATGGAGCGGCCGCCGTGGTCGGCGTCCCGCTGCGGAGCTCCCTTCCCGCGTGGCTCTCAGGTATGACGGGTATGCCCTCAACCCGTGCGGTAGCCCACGTAGTTCTCGGCGAGCGTGGTCGCCGCCGCCTCGCTGGACACCAGGTAGCGCAGGTGCGAGAGCCGCAGTCTGCGGTCGAACTCCGTCTCCTCCGGGGCCCCGTGGAGCAGGGTCGTCATCGTGTACGAGAAGTGCTCGGCCCGCCAGATCCGGCGCAGGGCGGTCTCCGAGTAGGCGTCGAGCAGCGAGTCGTCGCCCGCGGTCCGGTGGCGGGTCAGGGCCTGGGCGAGGAGGGTCACGTCCGCAACGGCCAGGTTGAGGCCCTTCGCCCCGGTGGGCGGGACGATGTGGGCGGCGTCGCCGGCGAGGAACAGGCGGCCGTGGCGCAGGGGTTCGGCGACGAAGCTGCGCATCGGCGTGATGCTCTTCTCGGTGACGGGCCCCCGCCGCAGCTTCCAGTCCCCGGCCACCTCGAAGCGGGTCTCCAGCTCGTCCCAGACGCGCTCGTCCGGCCAGTCGGCGGTGGTGTCCTGCGGGGAGACCTGGAGGTAGAGCCGGCTCACCTGCGGGGAGCGCATGCTGTGCAGGGCGAAGCCGTTCTCGTGGTGGGCGTAGATCAGCTCCTCGCAGGAGGGGGGTACGTCGGCGAGGATCCCGAGCCAGGAGAAGGGGTACGTGCGCTCGGTGACGGTGAGCAGGTCCGCGGGCACCGAGCGGCGGCCTATGCCGTGGAAGCCGTCGCAGGCGACGACGTAGTCGCACTCCAGGGTGTGCTCGGCGCCGCGGTGGCGGTAGCGGACGGCGGGCCGGCCGGATCCGCCGGCTGCGGCGGCGCCCTCGACGGAGAGGGCCTCGGCCTCGAAGAGCACCGTGCCGCCGGCCTCGCGCCGCAGCGCGATCAGGTCCTTGACCACCTCGGTCTGGGCGTACACGGTCACCGAGCGGCCGCCCGTCAGGGAGGGGAAGTCGATCCGGTGGGACGCGCGGTCGAAGCGCAGCTCGATGCCGTGGTGTTCGATGCCCTCGCGGTCCAGTCGGGCGCCGGCGCCGCAGGAGCGGAGCACCTCGGCGGTGTCGTGTTCGAGGATCCCGGCACGCTGGCGGCGTTCGACGTAGTCCTGGTCTCGCAGTTCGAGGACCACGCTGTCGATGCCCTGGCGGTGCAGGAGGTGGGACAGGAGGAGTCCGGCGGGGCCGGCGCCGATGACGGCGACGGTGGTACGGGGCATGGCTGCTCCAACAGGGGTGGGGCGGACGGGGGGAGGGGGGACGCGTGCACGGCGCGGGGGGACGGGTGGTGGCGGTCCGCGGGTCGGCGGGCCGGGCGGGTCAGACCGGCGGGGCGGCGTCCTCGGCCAGGACGCGCTGCGCGGTGGCGAAGGCCGCGTTCGCGGCCGGGACCCCGCAGTAGACGGCGGTCTGGAGCAGGACCTCCCCGATCTCCTCGGGGGTGAGTCCGTTGCGCCGGGCGGCGCGGACGTGGAGGGCGAGCTCCTCCAGGTGTCCGCGGGCGGTGAGGGCGGTCAGGGTGATGCAGCTGCGGGTGCGGCGGTCCAGCCCGGGGCGGGTCCAGATCTCGCCCCAGGCGCAGCGGGTGAGGTAGTCCTGGAAGTCGGCGGTGAAGGCGGTGGTGCGGGCGAGGGCCCGGTCCACGTGGTCGTCGCCGAGTACGGCCCGGCGTACGGCCGTGCCCTCCGCGTGGCGGCCGTCCGCGCGCTCGTGGCCCTCGAAGTGGCCCAGCAGGGCGGCGAGTACGGCCTCGGGCTGTTCGGCGGGGGCGAGGTGGGAGGCCCCGGCGAGCTCGGTGAGGCAGGCGCCGGGGATGCCGTCGGCGAGTTCGCGGGCGTGCGCGGGCGGGGTGGCCGGGTCGGCGCGGCCCGCGAGGACCAGGGTGGGCGCGGTGATCCGGCGCAGGTCGGCCCGCAGGTCGTGGGCGGCGAGGGCGTCGCAGCAGGCCGCGTACCCGGCGGGGTCGGCGGCGTGCAGGTCGCCGACGAGCCGGCCGGCGGTGCGGGTGCCGGCGAATCCGGCGGTGAACCAGCGCTCGGCGGCGGTACGGGCCACCGGTCCGGTGCCCCGGCCGCGGACCAGTGCCGCGCGCTCCCGCCAGGGCCCCGGCTCGCCGAACCGGGCGGAGGAGCAGACCAGGGCGAGTGCGGTGACCCGGTCGGGGTGGTGGACGGCGAGGTGCGCGCCGACGGCCCCGCCGAGGGAGATGCCCGCGTACCCGAAGCCGTCGATCCCGAGCCGGTCGGCGAGCCCGAGGACGAGCGCGGCGAGGTCGGCGACGGTGGTGGCCCCGGGGGCGGGGTCGGACAGGGCGGCGGTCGGGCTGCCGCCGTGCCCGGGCAGGTCCCAGCGGACCACCCGGAACCGCCGGGCCAGCGCCGCCGCCTGCCCGTCCCAGACGGCGAGCGAGGTCCCGAGGGAGGGCCCCAGCAGGAGCACGGGCGCCCCTGCGGGCCCTTCGGCCCGGTGATGGAGTACGGGGGTCATGGACGGCCTTCCGTGGCGGGGGCGGACGGGGCGGGGGCGGATGTGCCCGGGGCGGACGGGGCGGGGGCGGGGTGCGCGGACGCGGGGTGCGCGGTCGGGCCGGGGGCTGATGCGCCCGGGTCCGACAGGCCCAGGTCGGGTGCGCCCGGGTCCGACCGGCCCGGCGCGAATGCACCCGGGCCGGACGGGGTCTCGGGCGGACCCGGCAGGCTCGCAGGCGGACCAGGCAGGGGCGGGGGGCCCTCAGCGAGGGACCGGTCGACGAGGTGGGGGGCGGCGCCGGTGGCGGTGGCGGGGTCGGCCAGCCGGCGGAGGCGTTCCGGGGTGATCCGGCCCGCGAGGGCCGGGTGCCCGGCGAGGACCTCCGCGAGCGCGCGCCCCTCCGCCGCGGCCCGGCGGGCGGCTCCGGTGAGCAGGTCCCGGGCGGCGGCCCGGCCGAGGGGGCCAGCGAGGGCGGCGGTGAGGCGTTCGCTCGCGACCAGGCCGCGGGTCAGGTGCAGGTTCGCCGCCATGCGGTCCGGGAAGACCCGCAGCTCCCCGGCGAGTTGTGCGGTGTGGTGGGCGGCCGCCCCGGCCAGCCGGAGCAGTTCGCGCAGCGGCTGCCATTCGGCGTGCCAGGCCCCGGCGGGCCGCTCGTCCTCGGCGGCGAGCGAGCCCAGGAGCACGGCGGCCGGCGCGGGCGCCTGCCGGGCGCCTGCCGCGACGAGGGCCGCCCGGACCGGGTTGCTCTTGTGCGGCATGGCGGAGGAGCCCCCGCCGGAGCCCTCGGCGAGTTCGCCGGTCTCGGTGCGGGCCAGGAGGAGGACGTCCGCGGCCGGTTTGCCGAGCGCTGCCGCGGTGAAGGCGAGGGCGCAGCCGACGTCGGCGACGGGGGTGCGGAGGGTGTGCCAGGGCAGGACGGGTACGGCGAGCCCGAGTTCGTCCGCGTAGGCGGCGACCAGCGCGAGGCAGCCGGCCTCCGAACCGGCTTCGCCGGTAACGGAGTCGGTATCCGTACCGGCCCGCTCCCCGGCCCCCGCGTGTTCCCCGGCCAGGTAGCCGAAGGCGGCCAGGGTGCCTGCCGCGCCGCCGAGTTGGGCCGGGAGGGTCAGAGCCGACAGTCGGGCGGCGGCGTCGAGGGCGAGGGCGCGCCAGCCCGCCGCCTTGAGGCCGAAGGTGGTCGGCACGGCGTGCTGGCCCAGGGTGCGGCCGGCCATCGGCGTGGCCCGGTGCTCCGCCGCCAGCCGCCCGAAGGCCCCCGCGGCCCGGTGCAGGTCGGCGGTGATCAGCGGCAGGGTGCGGGCCGCGACCAGCATGGCGGCGCTGTCCAGGACGTCCTGGCTCGTCGCACCCCGGTGGACGTACGGGGCCGCCGCGGCCGGCACGGCCGCGGTCAGGGCCTGCACCAGCGGGATGACCGGGTTGCCGCCCGCGGCGGCGGCCCGCAGGGCCAGTTCGCGCGGGTCGAAGCGCTCGGCGCGGGCCGCCTCCGTCACCGCGGCGGCGGCCGCGGCGGGGGCCTGGCCCAGCCGGGCCTGGGCCCGGGTCAGTGCGGCCTCGGCGTCCAGCAGGGCCTGGAGGAGGGCCCCGTCCCCGGTCGCCGCCTCGACGGGGGTCCCGGCCCAGGCGGGGGCGAGCAGCCCGAGGTCGGCGGCGCCCGTGGGGCGGTCGGCGGCGGAGCCGGGGTCCCGGCGGTCAGCGGAAGTCAAGGAACACCGTTTCGCCGGGCCCCTGGAGGCGGATGTCGAAGGTGTACGTCCGCGGCCCGGCCGGGGCGGCGAGGAGGGTGTCCCGGCGCCCGGCCGGCAGACCCGCGAGCAGCGGATCGGCCTCCGCGGCCGGGCCGGGCAGGTAGATCCGCGTGAAGAGGTGGTGCAGCAGCCCGCGGGCGAAGACGCACAGGGAGAGGTACGGGACCCCGCCCGGCGGCAGGGTCCGGACCCCCCAGTGCCCGTCGGCGTCGGTGGCGACCCGCCCGAATCCGGTGAAGGTGACCCCGTCCCGGCCCGCGTACCCGCCGGTGACGGGGTCGCGGCGCAGGGAGCCGGGGGCGCCGGAGCGGTCCCCGTCGGGGGCGGGCTGCCAGCACTCCACGAGCGCGTCGGGTACGGGGGCGCCCTGCCCGTCGTAGACGTACCCGTGGACGGTGAGGGCGTCCGGGTGGCCGGCGGGGGCGAGGTCGGGGCCGCCGGGGAAGGGCAGCGCGTACCCGTAGAAGGGGCCGACGGTCTGTGCGGGGGTGGGGTGCAGGGCGGTCATCGGCCTTCCTCGGTCCAGGTCGCGGCGGGGCCGTCGAGGACGATGTCCCAGCGGTAGCCGAGCGAGAACTCAGGGGTGGAAAGCTCGTGTTCGTACGCGGCGACGAGCCGGTCCCGGGCCGCGTCGTCGGTGACGGACTGGAGGATGGGGTCGTAGGCGAAGAGCGGGTCGCCGGGGAAGTACATCTGGGTGACGAGCCGCTGGGTGAACGCGGTGCCGAAGAGCGAGAAGTGGATGTGGGCGGGGCGCCAGGCGTTGGTGTGGTTGCGCCACGGGTACGCGCCGGGCTTGACGGTGGTGAACCGGTAGTTTCCCTGATGATCCGTCAGGCACCGGCCGAATCCGGTGAAATGGGGGTCGAGCGGGGCCGGGTGCCGGTCGCGCTGGTGGGCGTACCGGCCGGCGGCGTTGGCCTGCCAGACCTCCACGAGCTGGCCGCGCACGGGCCGCCCGTCCCGGTCGAGCACCCGCCCGGTGACGGTGATCCGCTCCCCGATGGGCTCCCCGGCGTGGGCCGCGGTCAGGTCGCTGTCGGTCTCGGTGACGTCCGTGATCCCGAAGGCGGGCCCGGAGAGTTCGACGGCCTCCGGGTCCGCGACCGCGATCAGCGGGTGCTGCGGATGGCGCAGGGCGCTGCTGCGGTACGGGGGGTAGGAGCGGTCGGGGTGGTGGCCTGCCGCACCGGAGGCGGGGCGGGCCGCGCGGAGGGCGGCGATCTCGCGGGAGACGGCCTCCTGGGTGTCGGCGGCGGGCACACCCGCACCCGCACCCGCGGCGGTACGCGCAGCCGTACCCGCGCCCGTATCCGTATCCGTGTGTGTCATCAGCTTTCCGTCACCTTTCCAGGACGAGGGCGAGGCCCTGGCCCACGCCGATGCAGAGGGTGGCCAGCGCGGTGCCGGAGCCCGCGGCGGCGAGCCGGTGGGCCGCGGTGCCCGCGAGCCGGGCGCCCGAGGAGCCCAGCGGGTGGCCGAGGGCGATGGCCCCGCCGTGCGGGTTGACCAGGGCCGGGTCGAGCTCGGGCCATGCGGCCAGGCAGCCGAGGGCCTGGGCGGCGAAGGCCTCGTTGAGCTCCACGGTGGTGAGCCCGGCGAAGCCGCGCCCCGCCCGGGCGAGGGCCCGGCGGGCGGCTTCGACGGGGCCGAGGCCGAAGTACTGCGGCTCGATCCCGCTGACCGCGGAGGCGGCGATCCGGGCGAGGGGTTCGCGGCCGGTGGCGGCGAGGCCCGCCTCGTCGGTGAGGAGGAGGGCCGCGGCCCCGTCGCTGAGCGGGGAGGAGTTGCCCGCGGTGACGGTGCCGCCGGGGCGGAAGGCGGGCCGGAGCCGGGCCAGGGCGGCGGCCGTGCTGTCCTCGCGGACGCATTCGTCGCGGTGCAGGCCGGTGCCTTCCACGGGGACGACCTCGCGGTCGAAGGCCCCGGCCGCCCAGGCCGCGGCGGCCCTGCGGTGGCTGTCGAGGGCGAAGGCGTCCTGCGCCTCGCGGCTGATCGCGTACTTGTCCGCGATCAGTTCGGCGCCCTCCCCGAGGCCCGTGGTCCACTCGGCGGGCATCCGCGGGTTGACGAGCCGCCAGCCGAGGGTGGTGGAGTGGAGCTCCTGGTGGCCGGCCGGGAAGGCCCGGTCGGGCTTGGGGAGGACCCAGGGGGCGCGGCTCATGGACTCCACCCCGCCCGCGACGGCCACGGAGGCCTCGCCGAGGGCGATGGCCCGGTAGGCCTGTACGACGGCCTCCATGCCGGAGCCGCAGAGCCGGTTGACCGTCACGCCCGGGACGCTGACGGGCAGTCCGGCGAGCAGCACGGCCATCCGGGCTACGTCGCGGTTCTCCTCGCCGGCGCCGTTGGCGTTGCCGAGGAAGACGTCGTCCACGCGGGCGGGGTCGAGGCCGGGGCTGCGGGCCAGCAGGGCGCCGAGCACCCCGGCGGCGAGGTCGTCGGGGCGGACCCCGGCGAGCGCTCCGCCGTACCGGCCGACGGGGGTGCGTACGGCGTCGACGACGTAGACCGTCCGGGCCCCTGTCGCGGTGCGGTTCAACGCCGTGCCTCCTGTCCGGCGGCGGGGAGGGTGGCGGGGGCCTTAGCCAGGGCGGCGGGCACGGTGACCGGGGCGCCGGTCCGGCGGAGGAGTTCGTCGGCGCCGACCCCGGGCGCGGTCTCCACCAGGACCAGCCCGCCGTCCGTCACGTCGAGGACGCCGAGGTCGGTGATGATCCGGTGGACGCAGGCCCGGCCGGTGAGCGGCAGGGTGCAGGTGTCGACGATCTTCGGGGTGCCGTCCTTGGCGGTGTGCTCGGTCAGGACGAGGACCCGGCGGGCGCCGTGTACGAGGTCCATGGCCCCGCCCATGCCCTTGACCATCCGGCCGGGCACGGCCCAGTTGGCGAGGTCGCCGCGGGCGGAGACCTGCATGGCGCCGAGGACGGCGGTGTCCACGTGGCCGCCGCGGATCATCCCGAAGGACAGCGCGGAGTCGAAGAAGGAGGCGCCGGGCAGGACGGTGACCGTCTCCTTGCCCGCATTGATGAGGTCGGGGTCGGCCTCGTCCTCGTACGGGTAGGGGCCGACGCCCAGCAGCCCGTTCTCGGAGTGCAGTACGAGGTCCGTGCCCGCGGGGAGGAAGTTCGGGATCCGCGTGGGGAGTCCGATGCCGAGGTTGACGCAGGTGCCGTCGGTGAGTTCGCGGGCGGCGCGGGCCGCCATCTCGTCCCTGGTCCAGCTCATCGGCTGCGCACCGTCCTTCGCTCGATGCCCTTGTCGGCGGCCTCTTCGGGGGTGAGGGCGAGGACCCGCTGGACGAACACGCCGGGCAGGTGGACCTCGTCGGGGTCGAGGGCGCCCGGTTCGACCAGCTCCTCCACCTCCGCGAGGGTGGTGCGGCCGGCCATGGCCGCCAGCGGGTTGAAGTTGCGGGCGGCGCGGCGGAAGACGAGGTTGCCGTGCCGGTCGCCGCGGGCGGCGCGGACGAGGGCGAAGTCGGTGGTGATGCCGTGCTCGAGGACGTGCGGACGGCCGCCGAACTCACGGACCTCCTTGGGCGGGGAGGCCAGGGCGACGCTCCCGTCGGGCGCGTAGCGCCAGGGCAGTCCGCCCTCGGCGGCCTGGGTGCCGACGCCGGCGGGGGTGAAGAAGGCGGGGATCCCGCAGCCGCCGGCGCGCAGCCGCTCGGCGAGGGTGCCCTGCGGGGCGAGTTCCAGTTCGAGTTCGCCGCCGAGGTAGCGGCGGGCGAACTCCTTGTTGTCGCCGATGTACGAGCCGGTCACCCGGGAGATCCGGCCGGCGGCGAGGAGGACGCCGAGTCCGCCGCCGTCCACCCCGCAGTTGTTCGAGACCACGGCGAGGCCGGTGCTGCCCCGGGCGTGCAGGGCGCGGATCAGCACCTGCGGAACCCCGCTGAGCCCGAAGCCGCCGACGGCGAGGGAGGCGCCGTCTCCGATGTCCGCCACCGCCGCGGCGGCGGACTCCACCACTTTGTCCATGTGCCATCCTGGTGTTCGCCTGGTGAACTTTCGTTCATCTCCATTGGGGCGGGCAGAGTGTCCGCCCCGCGGCGGGACCTGTCAACGGGTTCCGGCCGTGGACTGCGCCGGTGGCGCCCGTCCGCGGTCCCTCCGGCGGGTCCAGCCGGCGGGCCGGGCGCCGCCGATCCCCGTACGCACGCACCCCCGAGGAGTCCGCACATGACGCAGCCGACCGAGCTGGTGGGACCGCTGGAGCGCGGGCTGGCCCTGCTGACCGCCGTGGCCGCCGGTCCCGGCAGCGGCCGCTCCCCCGCCGAGCTGGTCCGCGCCACCGGGCTGGCCCGCGCCACGGTGGACCGGGTCGCCGGCACCCTCGTACGCCTCGGCTACCTGCGCTCCGAGGGCCGGGACCTGCTGCTCGCCCCGCGCTCGGCGGAGCTGGGCAACGCCTACCTGGCCGCGGCGGGGCTGCCCGCGCTGCTCGGCCCGTACGCGCTGGAGCTGGCGGACGGGCTCGACGAGTCCGTGTCCGTCGCCGTCCCCGACGGGGACGGGGTGCGCTTCCTGACGCAGGCCCCGCGGCGGCGGGCGATGGCCGTGTCCTTCCGCGCCGGGGACCTGCTGCCCGCCGAACGCTGCGCGCCCGGCGCGCTGTTCGCGGCGGACTGGGACGCGGAGGCCTGGGCGCGCTGGCGCGCCCGGCGCGCGGCGGACCCGCTGGACCTCGGCTTCCCGGCGGTCCCGCCGCGCGCCGCGCCGGGTGGGGACGGAGCCGACCCCGGGGGTGAGGAGGGCTTCCGGGAGCGGGTGCTGGCGGCCGCGGAGTCCGGCTGGGCGGTGGACGACCAGCTGGTCGAAGCCGGGCTGATCGCCGTGGCCCTGCCGGTGCACGGCCCGGACGGCACCCCGGTCTGCTCGGTGAGCGTGGTCAGCCACGGCAGCCGCCACGACGTCGGCTCCCTCCTCGCCCGGGCACTGCCGCCGCTGCGGCACACGGTGGGGCGGATGGCGGCCGCCCTGGCGGCCGCGTCCACCGACGCTCCGTCACATCTGGTAACCAGCAGGACTGTTGGGGACCAGATGGGTGCGGCGGGCAGGGCCGACCGCCGGCTCAAGGAGGAGCTGGGCGCCGGGTTCCTCCAGTCGCTCGCCCGCGGACTGGACGTGCTGTGCGCCTTCGGGGAGGTGCGCGGACCGGCCCGGCTGACCGACCTGGCCCGCCTGACGGGCCTCCCCCGCGCCACCGCCCGCCGGTCCCTGATCACGCTGTGCCACCTGGGCTACGTACGGGAGGACGCGGAGGGCTTCCGGGTGCTGCCGCGGGTCCTGGACCTCGGGCACGCCCGCCTGTCCGGGCTGTCCCTCGCCGCGATCGCCGCCCCGCACCTGGCCGAACTGGCCGCCCGCGTCCGCGAGTCGGCGTCCGCGGCCGTCCTGGACGGGGACGAGATCCGGTACGTCGCGCGGGCCGCGGGCTCCCGGATCATGCACATCGACATCACCGTCGGCACCCGGCTGCCCGCCTACGCCACCGCCATGGGCCGGGTCCTGCTGGCCGCCCTCCCGGCGGACGAGCGCGAAGCCCGGGTGGCCGGACGGGCGCCGCGGCCCCTGACCCCGCACACCGTGACCTCGTACGAGCAGCTGGCCGCCGTCCTGGCGCAGACCGCGCGGCGCGGGTACGGCTGGGTGGAGGAGGAGCTGGAGGTGGGGCTGCGCTCCCTCGCCGTCCCGGTGGCGGACGGCCGCGGACGGGTGGTCGCGGCGGTCAACGTGGCCCTGCCCGCGGGCCGGGCCCCGGCCGCGCAGAGCCTGGCGGAGCTCCTGCCGCCGCTGCGGGAGACCGCGGCACGCATCGGCGCCGACCTCGCGGCGGTCGGCCGCTGCTCGCCGACCCCGGTCCCGCTGTCCTGACCCTCCGGCAGACCGGCCCGGGCGTCCGGCGGCCCGCCGCCACCCCGCCCCTCAGGCCCGCCCGCCGAGCCCCGCCGACCCCCGAGCCCGCGCCCCCGCGCCTCAGCCCGCGGCCGGCCCCCGTCCGCCCGGGAGCCTCACGGCCACCGCCTCCAGCATCAGGTCGAGCGCGAAGGGGTACCCGCTGCCGCTCATGTCGGCGGCGAGCAGCGGGAAGGTGGCCGCGATGTTCGGATGGGTCTCGGCGGGCAGCTTCCCGTACACCGCCTGCCAGACGGCCGCGTCGGCGGTCTGGGCCTGGTCCGGCAGGGCGCGGGCGGCCGCGTCCTGGGCCGCGAAGGCGAGGGCCTGGTCCACGAAGGCGTGGTAGATCCGCACGGCGAGCGGGTCGGGGAAGCCCGCGCCGCGCAGGATCCCGAGGATCCGCTCGACGGCGCGGGTCTCGTGCTCCTGGCCGGTGGTGCGGTGCGCGGCGAGCAGGGCGGCCTGCGGGTTGGAGCTGTACGAGGCGTGGATCCGCAGGCCCATGCTGCGCAGGTCGGCGCGCCAGTCCCCGGTGGGCCGCCAGCCCTCCTGGGCGCGGCCGATGAGCTCGTCGGCGAGGGCGAGCAGCAGGGCGTCGGTATTGCGGAAGTACCGGTAGACGGCGCTGGGGTCGGCGCCGAGTGCGGCGCCGAGCCGGCGCACCGAGAGGGCGTCCGCGCCGTGCTGCGCGACCAGGCGCAGCGCGGTCTCGACGATGAGCTGCTGGGAGAGGACGGCGCCCTGCCTGGTCGGCCTGCGGCGCCGCCGCCGGTCTTCGGGAACCACGCGGTCGGCCATGGCCGGACCTTATGACAACACCATTGACGTGTAAACGGCCCGGCCGCTTGCATGGCGTCCACCCCAACGACACCTCACGTACTGGAGCAGCACATGACCCAGGCCGATCTGGTCTTCACGGGCGGGCCCGTGTTCACCGCCGATGCGGCCCGCACCCGGGCCACCTCGCTCGCGGTGACCGGCGAGCGGATCACGGCCGTCGGGCACGACGGGGTCCGCGACCTGATCGGGCCCGGCACCGAAGTGGTCGACCTGCGCGGCAAGCTGCTGCTGCCCGGCTTCCAGGACGCCCACGTGCACGCCGTGTACGGGGGTTCGGAGCTGGCGGAGTGCGACCTGTCGGGCACGGTGGGCACGGCCGAGTACCTGGAGCTGGTCGCGGCGTACGCGGCGGCGCACCCGGACCGGGAGTGGATCACCGGCGGCGGCTGGTCGATGGAGAGCTTCGAGGGCGGGCTGCCCACCCGGCAGCTGCTGGACTCCGTGGTCCCCGACCGCCCGGTGCTGCTGGTCAACCGCGACCACCACGGCGCCTGGGCCAATACCCGGGCCCTGGAGCTGGCCGGGCTGAGCGCGGACACCCCGGACCCGGCCGACGGCCGGATCGAGCGGGAGGCCGACGGCACGCCCAGCGGGATGCTCCAGGAGGGCGCGACCGCTCTCGTCTCGCGGCTGGCCCCGGCGAGCACCGCCGAGGACCGGCTCGCCGGGCTGCTGCGGGCCCAGGAGCTGCTGCACTCCCTGGGGATCACGGCCTGGCAGGACGCCCTGCTCGGCCCGTTCAACGGCAAGCCGGACCCCTCCGACGCCTATGTCACGGCCGCCCGCGAGGGCCTGCTGACGGCCCGGGTGACCGGGGCGCTGTGGTGGGACCGCGAGCGCGGGGGCGAGCAGATCGAGGACCTGGTGGCGCTGCGCAAGGAGCTCAGCTGCGGCCGGTTCCGGGCCGGGTCGGTCAAGGTGATGCAGGACGGCATCGCCGAGAACTTCACGGCCGCGATGACCAGCCCGTACCTCGACGGCTGCGGCTGCGCCACCGCGAACAGCGGGCTCAGCTTCGTGGACCCCGAGGCCCTGCGCGGGTACGTCACCGCCCTCGACGCCCTCGACTTCCAGGTCCACTTCCACGCGCTCGGCGACCGGGCGGTCCGCGAGGCCCTCGATGCGGTGGAGGCGGCCCTCGCCGCCAACGGGCAGCGCGGCAACCGGCACCACCTGGCCCACCTCCAGGTGGTGCACCCCGAGGACCTGCCGCGGTTCGCGCGGCTGGGGGCGATCGCCAACATCCAGCCGCTGTGGGCCGCCCACGAGCCGCAGATGGACGAGCTGACCATCCCCTTCCTGGGCGCCGAGCGGGCCGCCTGGCAGTACCCGTTCGCCTCGCTGGTCGCCGCCGGGGCCACCCTGGCCGCCGGCAGCGACTGGCCGGTCAGCAGCCCGGACCCGCTGGAGGGCGTCCACGTGGCCGTGAACCGGGTGGCGCCCGACGCGGAGCACGGGCGGGTGTTCTTCCCGGAGGAGCGCATCGACCTGCCGACCGCGCTCGCGGCGTACACCGCGGGTACGGCGCACGTGAACCGGCTCGACGACACCGGCAGCCTGCGCGCCGGGAACCTCGCCGACCTCGTGGTCCTGGACCGGGACGTCCTCACCGCCCCGGCCGCCGAGATCGCGGCGGCCCGGGTGGAGCGGACGTACGTCGGCGGCGCCCTGGTGTACGGGGGCTGATCGGCCGTGCGCGCCGGGGCAGGATGCCGGACAGGCTCAGTCCGCGGGGGCCCGCAGCGAGGACGCCCGCACCTCCAGCGAGGTGGGGACCAGCACGCCGGCGGGCTGCCCGCCCTGCTCCAGTGCGGCC
Source organism: Streptomyces sp. NPDC038213 (assembly GCF_055600495.1). Classification (NCBI taxonomy): domain Bacteria; kingdom Bacillati; phylum Actinomycetota; class Actinomycetes; order Kitasatosporales; family Streptomycetaceae; genus Streptomyces; species Streptomyces sp. NPDC038213. The sequence goes on along the minus strand of NZ_JBVJYM010000014.1, from coordinate 139,165 downwards.
ACCAGCAGCTCTATCCCGGCCTCGGCGATATCGCGGGGGCGCAGGCTCAGCGTGGTCACGGGCGGCGCGGTGTGGGCGGCGGTCCCGTCCTCGCTGACGAGGACGACGAGCAGGTCCGCGGGTACGCCGTAGCCCTGCCGCCGCGCGGCCTCCAGCACCAGGGGCGGGCTGATCTCCGCGACCACGAACAGGGCGTCGGGGCGGCGGCCGGCCGTCCCGGCGAGGGCGGCCTCGACGGCCCGCACCACGGGGCCGTTGCCGAGCTCGCCGACCAGTTCGACGTGCTCGGGCACGGACCGTCCGGCGCACCAGTCGCGGTAGGCGTCCCGCACCCCGCGGTGGAAGCGGGTCGTGCTGTCCGGCAGGACCAGCGCGGGCCGCCCCGCGCCCTGTCCGGCCAGGTGGTCCAGGGCCTCCCGGACGGCCTGCGCGGCGTCGACGTCCACCCAGTGGGCACCCGGGCGGCCCTCCACGGAGCGGTCGCTGAAGACCGGGATGCGGGCCGCGAGGAGCTCCTCGACGACCCGGTCGTCGGCGACCGGGTCGGCGACGACCACCGCGTCGAGCGGGAGGTCGGCCCACTCCTGCTGGAGCGAGCCGGAGGGCAGCAGCACCAGCGCGTACCCGCGCCGGAGCGCCGCCGCCGCGGTCGCGCTGGTCAGCTGGGCGAAGTACGGCGACTCCAGGAAGGACCAGGGGGCGCCGGCGAACTCCCCGACCACGTACCCGATCGTCCTGGCCCGGCCCGCGCGCAGCCGGCGGGCGGTGGGGTCGGCCCGGTAGCCCATCCTGCGCGCGGTCTCCCGGGCCCGTTCGCGGACCGCCGGCGAGAGCCGGCCGGTGCCGTTGAGGGCCGCCGAGACGGTGGTCTTCGACAGGCCCGCCTCCCGGGCCACGTCGACGAGCCGCACCCGTGGCGGGGCGGGCGGCGAGCCGTGCCGCCCGGTCCGTGATTCATCGGTCATGAGCAGATGCTTGCACCTCTCCGACCTGTGCAAAACCGTTCCCGCAAACCCTTGTGCGGGAACGTTCCCGCATCAATACTCGCTCCATCCTCCAGCGCCCGTCACTACACCCGTAAAGGGGTGGGTCCCCATGCGCATGTCCAGAACCGCCGCGCTGCTCGTCTGTACCGGCGCCCTCGCAGCCACCGCCGGCTGCTCCGGCGCCCAGAACCCCGGCGGTGCCGGGAGCCCTACCGGACCGGGCTTCGCCCTCACGCCGACCTCGGAACCGGCCAAGGGCCCCCTGGACTCCGTCACCTGGTCCCTGTTCGCCGAGCCGTACACCCTCGACTACGCCCTCGCGTACGACTACCCGCCCAACACCGTGCTCGGCAACGTCTGCGAGCAGCTGCTGCGGGTCACCCCCGAGCTGAAGACCGAACCGGGCCTCGCCACCTCCTACCGGCGCCCCGACCCCAAGACCCTCGTGTTCACCCTCCGCCCCGGCGTGAAGTTCCACGACGGCACGACCATGACCGCGGACGACGTCGTGGCCTCCCTCAGCCGCCACACGGACCCGGCCACCGGCTCCCCCTGGGGATCCGCCTTCAAGAACGTCAGCGCGATCGAGAAGACCGGCCCGCTGGAGGTCACCCTCCGCCTCAGCCGCCCCGACGTACTGCTCTCCGAGCTGATGGCCGCCTCCCCCGGCACCGTCGAGAGCGCCGCCACCCTCAAGGCGAACGGCAAGAAGTACGGAACCCCCCAGGGCACCGTCAACTGCACCGGCCCCTACGCCCTCGACTCCTGGACCCAGGGCAGCAGCATCACCCTCAAGAAGCACGCCGCCTACTGGGACCCGAAGCTCGCGCCCAGGACCGGCACGGTGAAGTTCACCTTCACCGAGGACCCGGCCGCCCGCACCAACGCCCTGCGCTCCGGCTCCGCCGACGGCGGCTACATGGTCCCCTCGACCTCCTTCGCCCAGCTGCGCTCCGGCGCGAAGGGCAAGCTCCTCTTCGGCCCCAACACCGGCGCCGCCAACCTGGCCGTCCTCAACTTCGACGGCCCCCTCGGCAAGCTCAAGGTCCGCCAGGCCCTCTCCCTGGCCATGGACCGCAAGGGCATCGTCAAGGCCGCGGCCGGCGGGGTGGGCGCACCCGCCAAGGCGCCCGCCGCCAGCGGGGCCTGGGCCCTGCTCCCGGAGCGGACCGCGGAGATCTTCGGGGCGCTGCCCGAGCCCGCCCACGACATCGCCGCCGCGAAGAAGCTGATCGCCGAGTCCGGGGTGGCCGGCCGCAAGATCGTCATGGTGACCAGCCCGCTGGCCCCGGAGATCAGCGTGGTCGCCAACGCCGTGCAGTCCGCGGGCCGCCTGATCGGCCTCGACGTGGAGCTGAAGACCGTACCCCCGGACCAGTACAGCACCCTGTTCGTGGACCCGGACTCCCGCCGCGGCCTCGACCTGCTGGTCACCATCGGCTACGACAACACGCCCGACCCGCTCGAGTTCTACCAGTACCTGCGCACCGGGGACTTCGGGAACTACGGCAACTGGTCCGACGCCGAGTTCGACGTGGTCTTCGACCGCGCCAACTCCGAGCCCGACCCCGCCAAGCGCACCGAGCTGACGGTCAGGCTCCAGGACATCGCCCTGCGCGAGCTCCCGGTCATCCCGCTGTACGAGGCCCCGTACTCGGTCTACCTCGGCAACCGCATCACCGGGGCCCCCGCCGGCATCGCCCACCTCTACTACCCGTGGGCCGCAGGGATCGGGGCCGCGAAGCCATGACCCGCTTCCTCGTCGGACGGCTCCTCGGCCTGGTGACGGTGCTCCTCCTGACCTCGCTCGTGGTCTTCGGCACCGTCCACATGGCCCCCGGCGACCCGGTCTCGTTCCTCCTGCACGGCCGTCCCGCCACCCCCGAGGCCGTCGCCGCCCTGCGCAGCGAGTACCACCTCGACGACCCGCTTCCCGTCCAGTACCTGAAATGGCTCGGCGGGGTCCTGCAGGGCGACCTCGGCTACTCCGCCCAGTACCACCAGGACGTGGCCGACCTGCTCGGCTCCCGGCTGCCCGGCACCGCCGTGCTGATCGGGTACGCGGCCCTGCTGGTCGCCCTGTTCGGGGTGGGCGCCGGGGTGCTCGCCGCGCTGCGGCCCGGCGCCGCGGACAAGGCGGTGCTCATGGGCACCGCAGTGGCCACGGCCACCCCGTCCTTCGTCACCGCCATCGCGCTGGTCTCGCTGTTCTCCGTACAGCTGGGCTGGTTCCCCGGCCCCGGCGGCACCCCCGAGGGCCTCGGCGACCGGGTGTACCACCTGACCCTGCCGGCCTTCGCCCTCGCCCTGACCTTCGCCGGGCTGCTGGCCCGCGTCACCCGCTCCGCCATGCTCGACGAGCTGGGCCGCGAGCACGTCGAGGTGGCGCAGGCCCGCGGGACCGCCCGCCGCGAGGTGGTCCGCCGGCACGTGCTGCGCAACGCCCTCGGCCCCGTGGCCACCGTCGCCGGCACCATGCTCGCCGGGCTCCTCATCAGCACCTCGATCGTGGAGACCGCCTTCGACGTGCCCGGCCTCGGCTCCCTCCTCGTCCAGTCCGTCACGGCCAAGGACTTCGCGGTGGTCCAGGCGGTCACCCTGCTCAGCGTCACGGCCTTCACCCTGGTCAACCTGCTCGTGGACCTGCTCGCCCCGCTCATCGACCCCCGGCTCTCGCTCCACGGGGAAGGCACCTCATGACTCTCACCGCACCACCCGCGGCCTCCCCGGCGGGCGCCCTGCGCCGCCGGCCGGGGCTGCGCGCCCTGGCCGCGCTGGGGCAGGGGCCGCTGTTCACGGCCGCCCTCGCCGTACTGGCCCTGCTCGTCCTCACCGCCCTGGCCGCCCCGCTGCTCGCCCCGCACGACCCCGAGGCCGTGGACCTGTCCGCCAGCCTCGCGGGCAGCTCCGGCGAACACCTCCTCGGCACCGACCAGTCGGGGCGCGACATCCTCTCCCGGCTGGTCCACGGCGCCCGCACCGGACTCCTCGGACCCCTCGCGGTCGTCGCGGTGTCCACCCTCCTCGGCACCCTCCTCGGCGTGGTCGCCGCCTGGCGCGGGGGCTGGGCGGACACCTTCCTGTCCCGCTCGATGGACCTGGTCTTCGCCCTGCCCGGACTGCTCCTGGCGATCCTGCTGGTGGCCGTCTTCGGCTCCGGGATGACCGCGCCCGTCGTGGCCATGTCCGTGGCCTACACCCCGTACGTGGGGCGGCTCGTGCGCGGGATCGCCCGGCAGGAGAAGGCCCGCCCGTACATCGAGTCGTACCGGGTCCAGGGCTGGTCGGGCTGGACGGTCTGCGTACGGCACCTGCTGCCGAACATCGCCCCGACGGTCTTCGCCCAGGCCGCGATGAACTTCGGGTACGCCCTGATGGACCTGGCGGCGCTGTCCTTCCTCGGCTTCGGCGTGCAGCCGCCCACCGCGGACTGGGGAGCCATGATCAACGAAGGCCAGTCGGCCGTCCAGCAGGGGGCCATGCTGCCCGCGCTCGCGCCCTCGGCGTGCATCGTGCTCGCGGTCGTGGCCTTCGGCATCGTCGGCGAGGGGCTCGCCGACCGGATCGCCCGGCGGCAGGAGCGGTGAACGTGGACACGAACGCACCACACCCCGGACGGCCCGCGCCCGCGCCGGAACCCGTACTGGAGATCGACGGACTCGGCGTCCGGCTCCCCGAGGGGCGGGCCGCCCGGCCCATCCTCGACGGGGTCAGCCTGCACGTACGGCCCGGGGAGACCGTCGGACTGGTCGGCGAATCGGGCTCCGGCAAGTCCGTGGCCTGCCGCAGCGTCCTCGGACTGCTGCCCGGCGGCGCCACCGCCGGCGGCGCGGTCCGCGTCGCCGGGCGCGACGTCCTGCGCATGGACCGAACGGAACTGGCCGCCCTGCGCTCCCGGCAGGTCTCCATGGTCTTCCAGGACCCGCGGGCCTGCGTGAACCCGCTGCGCCGCGTCGGGGACTTCCTCACCGAGGGGCTGCGCGCCGCCGGCACCCGCCCCGCCGCCGCCCGGGAGCGGGCCGCGGAACTCCTCGACGCGGTCGGCATCCGCGACCCCCGCGGAGCCCTGCGCCGCTACCCCCACCAGTTCTCCGGCGGAATGCTCCAGCGCGTCGTGATCGCCGCCGCCCTCGCGGGGGACCCGGCCCTGATCGTCGCCGACGAGCCCACCACCGCCCTCGACGTCACCACCCAGGCCGAGATCATCGCCCTGCTCACCCGGCTGCGCGCCGAGCGCGGCACCGGGCTGCTCTTCGTCACCCACGACCTGGAGCTGGCCTCGGCCGTCTGCGACCGCGTGTACGTCATGTACGCGGGCCGGATCGTCGAGACCCGCGGCACCGACGAGCTCTTCGACCGCCCCCGCCACCCGTACACCGCCGGCCTGCTCGCCTGCACCCCGCGCATCGAGGCCGGCTCCCCGCCGCCGCGGCCCGTCCCGGGCCGGCCCGTCTCCCTCGCGGAGGCCCCGGCGGGCTGCGCCTTCGCGGCGCGCTGCGCCCACGCGCTGCCGCGCTGCGCGCAGGAGCCGCCGGCCCTCGCCCCCCACGGCGACGGGCTCGTCGCCTGCCACCGCGCCGACGAAGGGATCACGCTGTGAACGCCGCGGAGCCGTACGGGGAGCTCGGGAAGCCCGGTGACGGGGACCGGGGACTGGTGGTCGAGGGCCTGACCAAGCGCTTCGGCGGGCACACGGCCGTGGACGGGGTCTCCTTCCGCCTGGCGCCCGGCTCCTGCCTGGCGCTGGTGGGCGAGTCCGGCAGCGGCAAGACCACGACCGTGCGGATGCTCGTCGGCCTGGAGACCCCCGACGCCGGCACCGTCCGGCTCGACGGCCGGGACCGCTCGGCGCGGGTCCGGGGGCGGGCGGCCCGGCTGGCCCGGGCCCGCGAGGTCCAGATGGTCTTCCAGGACCCGTACCTGTCGCTGGATCCGCGGATCCCGGTGGCCGAGTGCATCGAGGAGGTGCTGCGCCTGCACACCCCGCTGGCCGGTCCGGCCCGCGCGGGCCGGGTGGCCGAGCTGCTGGACCAGGTGGGCCTGGGCGCGCGGGAGGCGCAGGCGCTGCCGCGGGGGCTGTCCGGCGGGCAGCGCCAGCGGGTGGCCATCGCCCGCGCGCTGGCCGTGGAGCCGCGGGTGCTCGTGCTGGACGAGGCGGTGGCGGCCCTCGACGTCTCCATCCAGGCGCAGATCCTCGACCTGCTGGCGGGGATCCGGCGCGAGGCGGGGATCGGGTACCTCTTCGTCACCCACGACCTGGCGGTGGTGCGGCACATGGCCGACGAGGTGCTGGTCCTGAAGTCGGGGCGGGTCGTGGAGTCGGGCCCGGTGGGCCGGGTGCTGGACTCCCCCGAGGACCCGTACACGCAGCTGCTGCTGGCCTCGGTGCCCCGGCGCGGCTGGGACCCGGCGGCGGCCGCGCCGCTGCGGCGCGCGCTGGGCTGACCGGCCGGAATCCGAAGGGCCCCGTCACGGAGCGCATCCGGGCGGGGCCCTCGGCGTACCCGGGGTGGCACGTGTTGCCTCCGTGTCATTCGCTGTTCGCTCAGAAGACCCTCAGATCCGGATAACGATCAGGTCATCACACAAGGGCCTTTCGGCCTGGTCACGGTCGTATGACCGATATGCCGGTGATGTGCGCCACGGTTTCGCGCCCCATGGCGTGATAAATCTTCACGACCGCCTGCCGGACACCACCCTCGTCCGCGCAGGGGCGCTGGAGCCGGCCGACCGCCGGCATGCAACTCCATTCACCATCCGGGGGATCGGAACCCGATCCGCAGCCGAGCGCGGCGCGGGTCGGCATGGAGCGGAAAGGCGCACCACAGCATGTCCTCGACTCAGGTCGACCAGCAGCAGAACGGCACCGGCGGCACGCCCGAGGAGGGCTACGAGCGCGGGCTCAACAGCCGCCAGGTCCAGATGATCGCCATCGGCGGCGCCATCGGCGTCGGCCTCTTCCTGGGCGCCGGCGCGAACATCGCGAAGGCCGGTCCCAGCCTCATCCTGATGTACGCCCTCGCCGGCGTGATCGTCTTCTTCATCATGCGGGCACTCGGCGAACTGCTCCTCTACCGCCCCGTCTCGGGTTCCTTCGCGGAGTACGCCCGCGAGTTCCTCGGCCCGTTCTTCGGCTTCGCCACCGGATGGACGTACTGGCTGATGTGGGTGGTCACCGGCATGGCCGAGCTGACCGCCGCCGCGATCTACGTGAACTACTGGTTCCCGCAGATCCCGCAGTGGACCACGGCCCTGGTCTTCCTCATCCTCCTGTACTTCGCCAACCTGATCTCGGTGAAGCTCTTCGGCGAGATCGAGTTCTGGTTCTCGATGGTCAAGGTCACGGCCCTGATGGGCATGATCGTCATCGGTATCGGCGTGGTGACCTTCGGCTTCAGCCAGGCCGGCGACACGGCCGCGGTCTCCAACCTGTGGGCCTTCGACGGGCTCTTCCCCAAGGGCGTCGGCTCCAGCCTCATGACCCTCCAGGGCGTCATGTTCGCGTACCTCGCCGTCGAGCTGGTCGGCGTCACCGCGGGCGAGTCCGAGAACCCGGAGAAGACCCTCCCCAAGGCGATCAACACCCTGCCGTGGCGCATCATCGTCTTCTACGTCGGTGCGCTCAGCGTGATCCTCATGGTCGTCAAGTGGACGGAGTTCCAGCCCGGGGTCAGCCCCTTCGTGGCGGCCTTCGCCAAGATCGGCATCCCGGCGGGCGCGGCCATCGTCAACTTCGTGGTCCTCACCGCGGCCCTGTCCTCCTGCAACTCCGGCATGTACTCCACCGGCCGGATGCTGCGCGACCTCGCCGCCAACTCCGAGGCCCCGAAGATCCTCGGCAGGCTCAGCTCCACCAAGACCCCCGCACTGGGCATCACCCTGTCCGTCGCCCTCATGGGCATCGGCGTGATCCTCAACTACGTGGTCCCCGAGAAGGCCTTCGGGTACGTGACCTCGGTCGCGACCGCGGCCGGCATCTGGACCTGGCTGATGATCCTGGTCAGCCACATCCGCTACCGCCGCGCGGTGGTCGCGGGCCGACTGCCCGCCTCCTCCTTCCCCGCCCCCGGCGGCACCGTGTGCAGCTGGATCGCCGTGGCCTTCCTCCTCATGGTCACCGTCCTCATCGCCATCGACGAGGACAGCCGCGTCTCCCTGTACGTGGGCGCCTTCTGGGCCCTGTGCCTGGGCGTCGGCTGGCTGGTCCTGAAGTCCCGCAACCCGCAGATCGCGGCCCGCGCGGCAGCCTCCGAGGCCGCCCGCACCACGGAGCCCGCGGCCCGCACCTGAGCCGCGCGAGCCCCCGGAGGGGCGTACCGGTCCACCGACCGGTACGCCCCTCCGGCGTCTGCGCCCCGCACCGGAGCGCCCGCCGTCCCCCACCCCGCACCGGACGGCAGCCCGCACCGAATCGACCCCGCCCCGAGGCAACCCGATCGCCGTCCCACGCGTCACAGAGGACGACAGGCCAACCCCCGGCCGGGAGGACACCAGGCCGCCCCGGCCAGTCGACCCGCCGGCCCACCCGGGGCAGGCGCCGCGAGCAGCCCAGGAACAGGACCGCGTGATGAGCGAAAAGGCCCGCAAGCTCTTCGAGGCGCTCGACCTCGACCAGGACGGCACCCTGACCCGCATCGAGGTCATCGAGGCCCTGCACGCCAAGGGCCCGACCCTGGCGGCCCAGGGCGTGATCCCCTTCTGGGGCGTGGGCGACGCCGACGACTCCTCGGCCCTCTTCGACGCCGCCGACCAGAACGGCGACCGCGTCCTGACCTTCGAGGAATTCGCCAAGGTGGTAAACCGCCGCTTCGGCTGGTAACCGGCACACCCCTCCGGGGTCACGTCCGCTGGAGTGGTCCTACGTTGTTGGTGGGTCGGACGGGCCAGCCGTCCCTTCCGCCCCCCGGGATCGCGCCCTCACCACTCCACGTGCAGGGTCTCCGGGGAGCGGTGGATCAGGGTCGGCAGCGGGACCGGGTGCGGCCGGTCCCCGGCCAGGCGCAGCCCCGGCAGGCGGCGGCCGAACAGCTCCAGCGTGAGGGCCAGCTGCCCGCGGCCCAGTCCGGCGCCGGGGCAGCCGTGGGGCCCGTGCCCGTAGGCGAGGTGGCCGGGGCCCGGGGGCCGGCGGATGTCGAAGCGGGCGGCCCGCTCGCCGTGCCGGTCCTCGTCCCGGTTGGCCGAGCCGTACGCGACGAGGACCGCGGACCCGGCGGGCAGGTGGGTGCCGCCGAGGGTGACGGGCCGGGTGGCGATCCGGCGGAAGGCCTGCACGGAGGTGTCGAAGCGGGCGGCCTCCTCCACCGCGGCGGGGATCAGGGCGGGGTCGGCGCACAGCAGCTCCCACTGCCCGCGGTCGGCGAGGAGGTGGCGCAGGGCGGAGGCGATGAGGGCGCCGGTGGTCAGGATTCCGGCGATCAGGAGGTTCTGGAGCTGGGAGCAGAGCTCGTGGCGCTGTTCGAGGGAGAGTTCCCCGCTGCCGGGGGCGAGGGCGGCGGTCATCTCGGAACACAGGTCCTCGCGGGGGCGGGCGCGGCGCTCGCGCACGTACGCCTCCAGTACGCGGGTGCCCGCGACCACGTCCTCGGCTGCGGCCGCCTGCTCGGCGGGGGACAGCGGCCGGAACACCATCTCCTCGGCCCGGTAGGCGCCGCGCACGGCCGTCGGCACGTCGGCCGGGTCCAGTCCGATGAGCCTGCCGACCACCTGCCCGGGCAACTGCCGTGCGTACGCGGAGACCAGTTCGGCGGCGCCGTCCCCGGCGAACCCGTCGAGCAGTTCCTCCGCGCAGGTGCGGGCGTACGGCAGGAGGGCCGCGACCCGCGCGGAGGACAGCGCCCGGCTGAGCGGGGCCCGGAGTCGGCGGTGGGCGGCGGCGTCGGAGGTGACGACGGTGGGGCGGGCCCCGAACCCGCCCTGGAGTACGGCGATGGCCTCCGGGCCCGGCGGGAAGTCGGGCACGAGGGAGTTGGCGGAGGAGAAGTCCCCTGCGCGGCGCAGGACTTCGCGGACGTCCCGGTCGCGCGAGACCAGCCAGGCGGCGGCCTCGGGGAGGTAGGTCAGGCCCTCGGCGCGGCGGGCGCGGGCGTAGTGGGGGTAGGGGTCGCGGTAGAAGTCCGTCCGCCGGTCTTGTAACTCGGCCGGATCGGAGGCGGGTTGGACGGATCGGGCGGCCTGGCCGCCTCGGGGCCGGGCGGGCGGCGGGGACGGGGAGCGGTCGGGGGTCTCGGTCACGCGGTCCTCCGGTGGGCGGCGGGGCGGGCGGTACGGGACAGGGCGGGGGAACGGGCTTCCGTACCCCCGCGTCCTACCCGCCCCCGCCCCGCACCCACTCCTCGCCGATCCCCCACCCCGCGCCCTCCCCACGCCCTCCCCCGCGGGCACGCCCGCCGCACGGGAACTGCCTACGTAAGAAAACCTGTTGGCGGTGCGGGCGGGCGGTCCTACCGTCGGGCCCGTATGGACATCGCCTTCCGGAAGCTGCCGGACAATCAGCACGAGATCCTGGTGACGGCCCGCTGGGCGGCCGTCCCGGAGGGCGGCTCCCTGGTATGGCACTGGCGCACGCGGCCAGACGCCGGTACGGGTGCCGGCACGGGCGCCCGTACCTCTACCGGTACCGGCAGGCACCGGGCGGCGGGCCGCGGAGGCCGGTCCGGGGGCCAGGCGGGGAACGCTTCGGCGGCCTGACCCTTCGACGGCCCGAGCCTCCGACGGCCTGACCCCTCGCCACCGACCCGGCGGCGGCCCGCCCCACCGCGCGCTCAGCGGCCGGAGCCGCGCAGGCGCGAGCGCCGGAGCCAGACGCCGACGCCCGCCCCGGCGAGGGCGGCCGTGCCGAGGCCGGCCACGGTGAGCCACGCGAGCCCCTTGCCGTCGACCGTCCCCGTGCGCTCCTCGGCGACCGACGGTGCCACGGTCACCTGGGGCCCGCCGGTCGCCGCAGCGGCATCCGGAGCCGCCCCCGAAACCGAACCTGCCGAACCACCCGAACCCGCAGCCGACGGAGACACCGAAGGTGCGGCGGACGGCGCCGCCGCCCCTGCCGTCCCTGCCACCCCCGCCTCCCCTGTCTCCCCAGCCGCCGCCACGGTCACCTTCCCCTCCGCCCGCCCCAGTCCGGGGAACCCGGCGGCGACGGTGACCTTCCAGACCCCGGGCGGAAGGGTCTCGGCGGTGGTCCAGTCGGTGGCCCCGGTGCCGCGGACCAGCTTCCAGGGGCCTGCCGTCCGGCTGCCGTCGGCGCTGACCGCGCTGACCACGGCGGCCACGTTCTCCTCTACCGGGTCCCCGTCGTTCTCCCAGGTCACCTCGGTGAGCACATGCCCGTCCCGGTGCCCGGTGACGACCACGTCCAAGGTGCTCCCGTGGGCCTCGGCGGGCAGCGGCAGGCCCAGCCCGAGGGCCAGGGCGACGGCCAGCGCGGCGGTGAGGGCGAGTCCCGGTCGGGTGATGGTGTGCATGGCGGTACTCCCATACGGCGACGGCGTGGAGAGGGCGTGAGGGGGAGGGCCGGGCGGGCGGGCCGATGGGGATCGGCGCGTCCGCCCGGCCGCTGGTGCGTGCGGATGCCTCAGCGGGTGGCGGCCTTGCGGAGCGCCCAGACCTGGGCGGGGCGGCCGTCGGCGCGCTGGAGGTCGAGCAGCCATGCGCCGTAGTACGGGCGGCTGCTGACGGTCAGTGCGAAGCTGCCGGTGCGGTCGGTGACGGCGGCCTTGCCGTCCTGGGCCTTCACCCGCCACTGCTGCGCGGCGGACCGGGCCGCGCAGGGCTGCTGGGCCACCCACATCCCGGCGGCCGGAGTGCCGCCGGGCTGGAGGCACTTGCCCGAGGCGGCGGACCGGATCCGCACGAAGCCGCTGCCGGCGTCGTCGAAGTACCACTGCTGCTGGGCGTATCCGTTGCCCTGGCCGCCGACGAGGACCGTTCCGTCTGCGGAACGCCCGCCCCACAGCTCGGCGTTGAGCCCAGTGGAGCCGTTGGAGAGCAGGTAAGGGGTGTTGGGGGCGGTGGTGCCGCCGCCGGAGCCCGAGGTGCGGAAGGAGGTCGGCCTGCCGGGTCCGCTGTCGCGGCCCTGGGCGTCGCGCACGGACACGGCGACGGTGTACGCGGTGCCCGGCCGCAGGTTGTAGACGCGGACGGCGGTCCCCTGCACCCAGGTGAGGTGCTTGCCGTTGAAGAGGACCTGGTACCAGGCGGCTCCGGTGACCCGCGGCCAGCTCGCGACGGCGGAGTCGGGCTGGATCTGCCCGACGGTGACGTCGGGTCCGGCGCCGGGCCTCGGGGCGGTCGGGCTGGGGGTGGGCGTCGGGGTCGGGGGCTTGGGGCTGGGGCTCGGGCCGGGGCCCGGGTCCGTACCGCCCCCGCCGCCCTTGGCGCGCATCAGGAACTGGTTGTCGGCGATGTTCCAGTGCGTGGCGAGGTAGCTGCCGGCCCGCGGGTTGGTGTGGAAGTAGTCGTCGTGGTTGCAGTCGAGGATGTTGTCGGAGGCGCGGTTGGTGCAGACGTCGCGCATCTTGGGGTAGTACGGGCTGTCGGAGTAGCACATGACGTCCCACTCGTCCGTGCAGTGGGCGCCCTTGCTGGTGTTGGGGGCGCTGTTGTTGACGGCGCCGAGGTTGTGGCCGAGTTCGTGTGCGGCGGTGTGACCGCCCCAGCAGCCGGTGTCCGTACGGCCGTAGGAGGGGCCGAAGTTGCTCTGGTTGTTCTGGCCGGGGCGCTCGTCGCCGTTGAAGGTGCCGATGCCGCAGTAGGTCTGCGAGTCCGCGAAGATCATGTACTTGCGGTCGCGGCGGTCGAGGCCCTTGGCGGCCAGGGCCCGGTTCATGGCGCTGAACTCCGACATGGCGGAGTCGGACAGCTCGATGTTGAGCACGGTGGGCGTGCAGTCCGCGGCGGTGACGTACCGGATGTGGCGGACGCCGCCGGTCTCCTGGGCGCTGGCCGAGTAGATGAGGTCGGCGTCGGCGGCCCATTTGCGGAAGGAGGCGAGGTACTGGGCGTACCGGTCGCGTCCGGGCCCGTGGGCGTAGACGACCTGCACGCGGTTGCCGGTGCTGCCGTCGCCCTCGCACTGCACGGTCTGCCCGGCGGGACCGGCCGCGGCCGTCCCTGCGGCGGCGGCGGTTCCGGCGGCCTGCCCCTCCGCCTCGGCCGTGCCGGCCGCCCCGTTCTCGGGCGGGGCCGCGGGCGCCTTCCCGGCCTGCTGCGCGTCGACGGCGGGCGTGCCCTGAGAACGCCCCCCGTCCTTGCGGGGCTTGGGGTCGGATCCGGCGGGCTTGGCGGGGTCGGCGGCCCGGGCGACCGTCTTCACCGCGGGCGGGGTGTCCTTCTTGATGTCCACGCCCTTGGGCGGGGCGTCGGGCCCGTGCGTACAGTGCCCGGTCGCGGTGCTGTAGACACCGGCGCACTCGTCGCCCTCGGGCGCGGCCTCCAGCCCGTCGTAGACCATGCCGCGGGCGGGCTCGTTGGCCGGCTTCTCCTCGATGGGCTCGGGCGCCTCCTCCCGGGCGGGTGCGGCCGCGGGTACGGCGATCTCGGCGGACGGCGTGTCGAGCCGGGCGAGCGGACTGCCCCCGGAGTCGGCCCGGCCGGCCTCGTAGGCGATCCCGCCGGCGACGACGGCCGCGATGGCCATGGCGGCCGTCACCCCTATGAACCGTCCGCGCGGCCGCTGTTGGCGTTCCTGACGTTGCTTCAGCTTCCGATGTTTGGACATGCGCACCTCAATTCCTGGGTCAGAAGACTGTGGGTGCGCGGAAGCCTGCCAGACCCTCCGGGTGGAGAATTCGGACAAAGGGGAGCCGGTCGAAAGATTCCATTCCGTTACCTACGGGACCGTATCTGATGAACACTCAACTCCCTTTAAAAATAGGCGAGTTACGCGCGTCGCACCTACTTGGTCCAGGCCTTTCTGCGACCCCCGTTATCAAATCGAAATAACCCCGCCAGGTTTATTGACCGCAATTCAGTAAAGGTTTCACCTTTTCCTTCACCTCGCGAATTCCCCCGGTCACGACCCGTGAGCACGCGCCGCCCCGGGCCCGCACAGCCACACAAGAAGGCGCCCGCCCCGGCCGACTGCCTGTCATCAAGTCCGGGGGATGACCTCGTTGAGGAGCCGTTCGGGTGGGCGCGGACCTCCACCGGCAGCTGACCGGCCGCGCCTCCGGCGGGCCTTCGTCGTGTCAGCCGCGCGGGACCGCGTAGTAGGCCAGGGCCGCGCCGCCCGGGGTCAGGGCGGGCCAGGGGGCGGGGCAGGAGAGGGCGGCGAGGGCGGCGGTCGGGAACTTGGCGGCGATGCGGTCCAGGTCGCGGTCGGGGGCTGCCGCGGCCAGGGCGAGGACGAGCTCCTGGAGGCCCGGGTTGTGGCCGACCAGGAGGAGGCGGCCTACGTGCTCCGGGACGGCGCGGACGGCGGCCAGGAGGTCTTCGGCGTCCGCGGCGTACAGGGCCCCGGTGTGGCGGACCGGGGGCGGGGGGCCGGGGAGTTCGGCGGCGGCCAGCTCCCAGGTGCGGCGGGTGCGCTCCGCCGGGGAGCACAGGACGAGGTCGGGCAGCAGGGCGGACCGGACGAGGAGCCGGCCGGCGGCGGGCGCGTCGCGCAGGCCGCGCGGGCCGAGGGGCCGTTCGCGGTCGGGCACGCCCGGCGGCCAGGCGCTCTTGGCGTGCCGCAGGATCACGAGGTCCGGCATGGGGGCGAGGGTACCCGCCCCCGGTCGGACCGGGGGCGGGGGACTTCAGGGGCTGCGGGGTGGGCGGGGCGGGCGGTCAGAAGCCCAGGGCCCAGCCGTCCAGGTGGCCGCTGAAGAAGAAGCCCACGTCGGCGACGCGCAGCTTCCAGGTGCCGTTCGCGGTCTCGGCGGAGGCGTTGACTCCCCAGATGCCGATCAGGTTGGTGCCGTAGTCCCCGGAGTTCTCGCGCTGGAGGCGGTAGACCGTGCCGTCGGGGGCGATCAGGTCCACCCGCAGGTCGCCGCGCCACTGGTGCTTGATGTTGACCTCGACGTCGAGGTCCGCGGGGGCCCGCCCCGCGACGCCGGTGACCTTGAGGGGCGAGACGACGGTGTTGTCCGCGATGGCCACGTCCTTCAGGTTGGCGAACCGCGGGCCGGGGGTGCGGGTGGGCGGCGGCCCGGTGTGCAGCAGCCGGTTCGGGGAACCCGCGCGTACGTCGTGCAGGGCCCGGGTCGAGGAGGCCGCGACCAGCGCCTTGGCCACCTGGGCGGGGGTGGCGGTGCGGTGGGCCGCCAGGTAGAGGGCGGCGGCGCCCGCGACGTGCGGGGCGGCCATCGAGGTGCCCGACAGGGTGGCCTCGTGCTGGTCGAAGAGGGAGCCCGCGGAGACGATGTCCGAGCCGGGGGCGAACAGGTCGACCAGCTTGCCGTAGTTGGAGAAGGAGGAGCGGGCCTCGGTGCGGTCGCTGGAGCCGATGGTGAGGGCCGTGGGCACCCGGGCGGGCGAGTGCGTGGAGGCGTCCTTGTCCTGGTTGCCGGCCGCGACGGTGTACGTCAGGCCGGAGGCGATGGAGTTGCGCACGGCGGTGTCGAGCGCGACGTCCGGGTCCCCGCCCAGGCTCATGTTGACCACGGCGGGCTTGACGGCCTTGCGGGTCACCCAGTTGATGCCGGCGACGACCTGGGCGGTGGTGCCCTCCCCGCTGTCGTTGAGCACCCGCACGGCGACGATCTTCGCCTTCTTCGCCACCCCGTACGTGGCTCCGGCGATGGTGCCGGCGACATGGGTGCCGTGGCCGTGCCCGTCCCCGGCCGCCCCGCCGTCGACGGCGTCGAACCCGTACGCGGCGCGGCCCCCGAACTCCTTGTGCGTGATGCGCACCCCGGTGTCGATGACGTACGCCGTGACGCCGGTGCCGGCCGCGGCCGGGTAGCCGTACTTCGCGTCGAGGGGCAGGCGCCGGCGGTCGATCCGGTCCAGGCCCCAGGAAGGCGGCGAGGGCTGTACGGCGTCCAGCCTCACCGTGCGGTTCTGGACGACGGCGGCCACGGCCGGGTCGGCCGCGAGCCTGCGGGCCTGCCGGGCCGGCATCTCGACCACGTAGCCCTGGAAGGCCGCGTCGAAGGTGTCGCGCAGCTTCCCGCCGTACCGCGCGGCCAGTGAACTCCCGCGCTGTGGTGCGGCCTTGGGGCCGGTCTCCTTGAGCATGACGATGTAGCTGCCCGGCACCGCGCCCGGGGCTCCTGCGTAGTGCACGGCCGCCTCGGGGCCCGCCGCGGCGGCGGGCGAGCCGAGGCTGCCCGCGGCCGCGACGGCGGCCGCGAGGACGAACGTGCCGGCGGCTCGGCGTAACCGCTGCCCGGTGTTTCCTACGGTCATGGGACCGTTCTCCCCCCTGCTGGGATCCCCGGGCGGTGCACCCGGGGGGTCGAGCCTGCGGCACGCTCAACTTCCGCGCAAGCAGGCCTGGTTGGAAGGGGGGTGGTGGGCGCAGGGGGCGGGAGACGGGTGTGCCCGGGGGCCTGGGCCCCCGGGCACGGTGTGCACCCGCCGCAGCGGGGTGCGGGTGGTGCTGTGGAGAGGTGGCGCCGTGCAGCGTGGCGCCGTGGAGAGGTGTTACGGAGCGGCGTTGAGGACGGTGCCGGTGACCACCGGGCCCGGCACGGACTGCCACTTCTCGTCGTACGTGCGCAGCTGGGCCCGCAGGGTCTCGCTGCCCTCGCGCACGGTGTCGGCGATGGTCGGGATGCTCAGCTCGGCGCTGCGCTTGCCCGCCGGGATGTGGAAGGACAGCGAGGTCTCGTTCTCGACGATCTTCGAGAGCGCGCGCTCGGGGTCGGCGGCGGGGCCGAACCACTCCTCGATCCAGCGCGGGTCGACGTCCTTGGTGGACAGCTCGGTGCCGCGCTGGACGGGCAGGAAGAGGAAGTCGCCCACGATGTCGGCGTCGGCGACCGCGTCGGTGGACACCTTCCAGGTCAGCTTCTTGCCCTCGGTGACCTTGTCGGCGACCGGGGTCAGGGTGATCTTGGGCATCGGGTCGTCGTTGGCGGCGGTGACCCCGCCGCGGTGCGAGCCGACGACCGCGCCGCTGACGGCCTTGACGAAGGCGTCCTGCGCGGTGTCCGTGCCGAAGCGGGTGTTGCCGCGGACGGTGAACGGGACGCTGACGGTGGCGCCGGGCTTGACGGTCACGACGCGGGACTCGACGGTCTCGAAGTCGGCCGAGGGCACGAACAGACGGATCTTGCCGGCGGTGCCGGCCTTCCCCGTGACCTTCACCGGCACGTTGTACGTCCTGGTGCCGGAGTCGCCCTCCTTGACGGTGAGGCGGCCGACGTCGACGCGCGGCAGGGCGGCGGGGCGCACGGCCGGGGTGCCGGGGCGCCAGCCCCAGGCGTCCATGAGCCAGGCCTTGCCGGTGCGGCTGTGCGAGACCAGTTCCAGGGAGGCCAGCTGCTTCAGGTCGAGCCCGGCGCGGACGGCGGCGGTCAGCGGCAGGCGGACCTCGCGGCCCCAGTGGGAGGCGGTGCGGTCGGTGCCGGGCAGGCCGTCGACGGTGGCGCGGCCGAGTACGGCCCGCTTGCCGGCGCGGTCGGTGACGGCGATGTCGAGCGCGGTGCCCTTGGTGTTGGGCGGCACGATCAGGCGCAGGGCCAGGGACTCGCTGCCGGCCAGGGAGAAGGGCTTCGCGGGGCGGACGGCGGCCTTGCCGCCGGCGCGGGACCAGCGCAGGGCGACGGCGTCGCGGCCGGCCTCGTCCATCGCGTCCCAGGTGGCGAAGTGCGGGGACTGGCCGTCCTCGCGGGGCAGGCAGGACTTCTTGGGGTCGGAGGCGACCTGGGCGCACAGCCGGCCGCCGGTGACGGCGGTGCCGGCGCCGGGCAGGACGGCCGGGGTGCGGTTCGCGCCGACGGCGTGGGCGAGGACGCGGGCCGGTCCGGCGGAGGGGGCGCGGCGGCCGGTGCCGTCGAGCAGCGGGCGCACCCGGTCGTCGCCGGCGACGAACAGGCGGGCGGCCGCGGCGATGTAGGTGGCGCCGGCGGCCTGCTGCTGGGTGGCGGTCAGGCGGGTCTTCTTGCCGGGGCTGCAGACCGGGTCGGCGCTCTCGCCGGGCCAGAAGTCGTCGTCGGCGGGGGCCTTGGCCTGGCCGGGCGTCCACTCGCTGTTGAAGAAGTTGTGGTTCGCGCCGACCATGTAGACGGCGCTGTTGAGGGAGGTGCCGCGGCCGACGCCGCGGACCCCGTCGACGTAGATCTGGCCCTGGAGGTCGGAGACGTCTCCGTCGCAGCCCGGGAGGATCGTCATGGAGGGCACGTCCGGGACCGGGTTCTGGCCGAAGACGGTCGGGCCGATGAGGACGTTGCCGCGGATCTTCCAGCGGACCTTGCCCGGGTAGCCGTCCTGGGCCTTGGGGGCCGCGTAGAGGCTGTCGAGGGCGGCGCGGTTGACGCCCTCGCCGCCGCGGGAGTGGCCGACGAGCATCACGCGCGAGAGGTCGGCGGAGCCGGCGGCGGCCTTGGCCGCGGCGGGGGCGGTGGCCGGGTTCGCGGCCCAGTCGGCCCAGCGGCCGAGGTGGAGGCGGACCAGGGAGGAGCGGGCCTGGGCGCCGCCGTCCTCGGCCTGCCAGTCCTGGCCGTTGATGCCGTTCGCGCTGATGGACAGGGTGACGTAGCCCTGCGAGGCGAGCAGCTTCTGGGTGCGCAGGTAGCCCTGGTGGCTGGGGATGGCCTTGTAGCCGGAGGCGCAGGGCCAGTCGCCGGTGACCTCGCCGCCCGTCTTGTAGCAGGTGCCGTGGCGGCCGTGCAGGAAGAGGGCGACGGGGCGCTTACCGGTGGCGCCGACGGGGGCGACGACGGTGGCGCGCATCTCGACCGGCTTGGGGAAGCCGGGCAGGCGCACGGCCTTCAGGTCGTACTCGCCGGTGGCGGCCCTGTAGCGGCCGGGGGTTCCGGGGTCGACCGCGTTCACCGGCGGCAGGGGCTCCTGCTGCGCGGAGGGCGGGAGCAGCCCGGAGAGCGGCGCCTTGGCCGGGGCGCCCGCGTCGATGCGCTTGCCGCCAGCCAGGACCCGCAGGTCGCCGGCCGCGGCGAGCTGCGCGCGGAGCTTGCCGGTGCCGACGGGCAGGCGGAAGGAGCGGCCGTCGGCGGCGGGCTCCGGTACGCCGAGGAGGCGGTCCCCGGAGTAGAACTCGACCCGGGCGTCGCCGAGGTGGGCGCGGTCGGGCGAGGTCCACACGAGCTGCGCGGCGGCCCCCGTGCCGGTGAGCTCCCAGCCCTTCGGGAGGTCTGCGCCGTCCCGTCCCCCCGGGACGCCGGCCGGGACGGGCGCGGACGGCTGTGCGTACGCGGCTCCCGGTGCCGCCGCTGCCAGCGCGAGGACCGCCGACGCGGCGGTCACGACGCGTGTGACACGTATCAAGGTGGTCATCCTCATCATCGGTCGTGTCGGGGCTGCCCCGCGATCTCCGGGCCTCCCCCGCCCCGGATGACGACGGGCCGGGCGTACGGGTTGCCTCGGATTGCCGGAGAGATTCGGCTCTTCCGATTTCCTTACCGGGAACGGGCTTTGACCGGGGGTCAAGACGCCGCAAAGCCCTGAAGTGAGGCGCTACCCGACAAAGGAGAAGATGAGGATGAATGCGGCTTTATGCGGCAGTTTGGTAGAGCCGGGTGGTTCCCCCGGTCAGCGGCGGCGGAGCAGCAGCCCCCTCAGGTACGCCGCCTGGCCCGCGTGCTGGAGGTCGTCGGCCAGGATGCTCATCAGGCGGACCCCGAGGGTCACGGGCGGGCTCCAGGACGCGTCGACCACCCGGTCGAGGTCGGCGGCGGACAGGCCCGCCAGGTACGCGGCGGTCCGGTCGTGGACCGCGTCGCTGTAGCCGAGCAGCAGGCCGGGGCCGTCTACGCGGACCTTCCCGGCCTCCTCCGCGGTGTGCCCGTATCCGGTCGAGCCGCCGCGCAGGGGCAGGGCGAAGCGCTCCCGCCAGCCGTCCGCGTGCCAGACCTGCTCCGTGCCGGCGGGTTCGGCCACCTGGTAGTCCTGGACCCGGGCCAGGTGCCACACGAGCCAGGCCACCGAGTTCGCCTCCGGGTCGGCGCGGTCGTTGAGCTCGTCCGCCGTCAGCCCGTCGAGGGCCGCGTGCACCTCCCCGCGGATCCGCCCGAACCCGTCCGCCAGTACGTCCACCGCTTCCATCGGCCTGCCCCTGCCCGCGCCCTCGCGCTCCCGTGCTGCGGCTCCGGCGAGCCGCTGAAGGGCCCATGTAACCGGGCGCGGGGCCGCCGGGCGGGACAGCGCGCCGTACGGGCCGCGGCGGGGGCTGCCGGGTCCGCTCAGCCGCCGTCCCGGCCCCGGGCCCGGCGGAACCGGTCGAGCCCCTCGGAGAGGCCGACGAGGGGTTCCGGGTAGTCGCAGCGGGCCCGGTCGGCCGCCGGGAGGCGCCAGGGCTCGTGGACGGCCGCGACCGGTACCTCCGCCAGCTCGGGCACCCAGCGGCGCACGTACGCCCCGTACGGGTCGTGGCGCTTGCCCTGGACGACGGGGTTGAGGACCCGCTGCGGCCTGCTGTCGGTGCCGGTGCCGGCCATCCACTGCCAGTTCATCTGGTTGTTGGCGAGGTCCCCGTCGACGAGCAGCGACAGGAAGTGGCGGGCGCCCTCGCGCCAGTCGAGGTACAGGGTCTTGGTGAGCAGGCTCGCGGCCAGCAGCCGGGCCCGGCCGGGCATCCAGCCCTCGTGGGCGAGCTGGCGCATCGCCGCGTCCACGACCGGGTAGCCGGTGCGGCCCTCCTGCCAGGCCAGCAGGTCGTGCCGGGCCGCGGCCCCGGTGCGCCAGCGGTCCTCGCGGGTGCGGTAGTCGGCGGTGGTGATGCCGGGCCGGACGGCGAGCACCTGATGGTTGAAGTCCCGCCAGCACAGCTGCCGTACGAAGGCCTCGGCGCCGGGGCCGCCGCGGGCCCGGGCCCGGTGCACGGTCTCGGTGGCCGACACCGCCCCGAAGTGCAGGTACGGGGAGAGGCGGGAGGTGGCGTCGCCCGGCAGGTCGTCGCTGCGCTCCTCGTAGGCGTCGGCGTGGTGGCCGAGCCAGGTGCGCAGCCGCTCGCGGCCCGCCGCCTCGCCGCCGCGGGCGAGTCCGGGCGAGACCCCGGCGATCTCCGCCCGCACGGGCAGCGGATCGGAGCGTACGCCGTCCGGGACGCGGACGGTGCGCGGGGCGGCGAGGGGCTCGCGGAGGTGTTCGGCGGCCCAGCGCCGGAAGTACGCGCCGAAGACGGCGTAGTGGTCGGAGCCCTGAGGGGTGACGGCCCCGGGCGGCAGGGCGGTGACCACGCCCTCGTGGACGTGCAGGCGGCAGCCCTGGGCGGCCAGGGCCCGGCGCAGCCGGTCCTCGCGGGCGCGGGCGAAGGCGCTGTACCCGGCGGCCGTGTGCACCTCGGCGGCGCCGGCCTCGCGCGCGACGGCGCACACCTCCCCGACCGGGTCGCCGGAGCGCAGTACGAGGCGGCCGCCGCGCTCGCGCAGGGCGGAGTCGAGGTCGTGCAGGCAGTCGGCGAGGAAGGCGAGCCGGTTGGGGGCGGCGAACCCGGCCCGGTCCACGGCGGGGTCGCGGACGAAGAGCGGTACGGCCCCGTGGCTGCCGGAGGCGGCGAGCGCGGCGCGCAGCGGCGGGTGGTCGTGGAGCCGGAGATCCGAGGTGAACAGGACGACCGGGACGTTCATCGGGGCACCCTCAGCCGGGGCCGCCGCGCAGGGGGCGCACGGTGACCGGACGGATACGTACACCCCCACTTCCGCGGGCCGGCCCGGGGCGGATGCAGCCGCCCGCCCGCGGATCCGGCCGGTGCGCGGACCGCCGACCGGTGGCGGGGCCCGGCCGGGGCGGTCATGCCCGTCGGGGCCCGTCGGAGCCTGCCAAACCCGCCCAAGACCCGCCTGCGGCGGCCCCGAGGCCCGGCCCGGGGCCCGGTCGGGGGCCCGTCAGGAACCGCCGGGAGTGCGCCCGGACGCTGACCCGCGCTCCGGGCCACCGGGCGCGGGAGCGGGCTCTGAGGTCCCGCCGGGGGCCGCCCCCGGCGGGACCGGGGCCGTCTGCGCCGCGCGCGCGATGTTGCGGGCCATGCCGCCGAAGACCACGGCGTGGAAGGGGGAGACCGACCACCAGTACGCGTGGCCCAGCAGCCCGCGGGGGTGGAAGAGGGCGCGCTGGCGGTAGCGGCTGCGGCCCGGGCCGTCGGGTTCGACGTACATCTCCAGCCAGGCGAGGCCCGGCAGCCGCATCTCGGCGCGCAGCCGCAGCAGCCGGCCGCGCTCGAGCTCCTCCACCCGCCAGAAGTCCAGGGACTCCCCCACCCGCAGCCGGTGGACGTCGCGCCGGCCGCGGCGCAGCCCGACCCCGCCGACGAGCCGGTCGAGCCAGCCCCGTACGGCCCAGGCCAGGGGCATCGAGTACCAGCCGTTCTCCCCGCCGATGCCCTCGACCACCCGCCACAGGGCCTCGGGTGCGGCTTCGACGGTCCGCTCGCGCTCGTCGCGGTAGAGGCTGCCGCCGGACCAGGCGGGGTCGGTGGGCAGCGGGTCGCTGGGGGCGCCGGGCACGGCGGCGGCGGACCAGCGGGTGGCGACGTCCGCGTCGCGGATCTTGCGCAGGGCCAGGATGAGGGCCCCGTCGAAGGGCACGGGGGTGCCGGGCGGGTCGGGCACGTGCGCGGCGATGTCGTGCTCGGCGCAGACGACCTCGTGCCGCAGGGACTCGGCGAGCGGCCGGGCCAGGTTCCGCGGTACGGGGGTGACCAGTCCGATCCAGAGGCTGGACAGGCGCGGGGTGAGCACAGGCACGGGGAGGATCACCCGGCGGGGCAGTCCTGCCACGGCGGCGTACCGGTGCATCATCTCGCGGTACGTGAGGACCTCGGGGCCGCCGATGTCGAAGCTGCGGCTGACCTCCCGGGGCATCGCGGCGCTGCCGACCAGGTAGCGCAGGACGTCGCGGACGGCGATGGGCTGGGTGCGGGTGCGGACCCAGCTCGGGGTGACCATGACCGGCAGGCGCTCGGTGAGGTGGCGCAGCATCTCGAAGGACGCGGAGCCGGAGCCGATGACGACCCCGGCGCGCAGGACGGTGGTCGGCACCCCGGAGGCCAGGAGGATCCGGCCCACCTCCGCGCGCGAGCGCAGGTGCGGGGAGAGTAGGTCCTCGGGCACCCCGGCGGGGGTGAGGCCGCCGAGGTAGACGATGCGGCGGACCCCGGCGGCCCTGGCCTGCTCGGCGAAGGTGCGGGCCGCCCGGCGGTCGGTCTCCTCGAAGTCCGCGCCGCCGCCGAGGGAGTGCACGAGGTAGTACGCGACGTCGGTGCCCGCGAGGGCCGCCCCGGTGGCCTCGGGGTCGGTGACGTCCCCGCGTACGACCTCGGCCCGGCCGGCCCAGGGGTGGTCGCGCAGCCGCTCCGGGGAGCGGGCCAGGCAGCGGACCCGGTGCCCGGCTGCCAGCAGCTCGGGGACCAGGCGGCCGCCGATGTAGCCGGTGGCGCCGGTGACCAGGCAGTGCAGGCCCGCCCCGGTGTCGGGGTGCGGGGCGCCGGGGGGCGGGGGGTCGGGGTGTGCGTGGTTCATGGGGAGGATCCGTTCCCGCGGGGGGTGGCTCTGTAGCGTGGTTCCCCGATCACCCCGTATTCGGATGCACCCGGACGGGTCAGGGGGCCGGGGAGCCGTCGCGGACGGCCAGGATGCCGTTGAAGACTCCGACGTACGCGGTGCCGTCGGGGCCGAGCGTGACGGGCGCCCAGTTGTTGTCGTACGCGGGGCCGGTCCCGGTGAGCCGCTGCCAGCGGCGCTCGCCGGTGCGGAAGTCGACCGCGGTCAGGTACCAGGCGTCGATGCCCCAGGCGTGCGGCTGCTTCTCGTAGAAGTAGAGCAGGCCGTTCGCGGCGGACAGCTTGGGCACGGTCGACGGGGAGCGGACCCCGCTCTCCCAGACGGTGTCGCAGCCGCTGCCGTCGGGGCGCACGTCGATGCGGGCGGCCCCGCCGGCCACGCTCCTGCCGAGGAGCAGCGAAGTGGGGTTCTCGTAGCCGTAGTTGTTCTCCACGACCAGGCTGTTGCCCCAGCTGACGAGGGAGTTGTCGGTGGTGGAGGCCCCGTGGCCGAAGACGGGCACCCTGCAGAGCAGCCGGCGTCCGGCGGGGATGCCGGGGGCCCGGCGGTAGACGAGTACGTTCATGCGGTCGTCGGCGTTGTCGGTGATGGCGACGTAGTCCCTGCCGAAGAGGTCGGGGGTGGTGCCCGAACCCTGGTTCACGGAGCCGGGCTTGGTGCCGCTGCCGCGGTCGTACGTCTCGCGCCAGCGGATCCGCGGGGTGCCGTCGGCGTCGGCGCGGAAGGCGTACAGGGCGTGGTCGGAGACGATGGAGACCCCGTCCTCGGCCACGGAGAAGGAGTTCTGGATCTCCTCGCCGGGCAGCCGGACGGATTTCACGGCCCCGGTGCCCGGGTCCACTGTGCCGACCCGGCCGAGCCGGGTGACCCACCAGATGCGGCCCTGCCAGTCGGGCATGACGGAGGTGACGGGATCGCAGGTGCCTGCGGGCCGCAGGTTGGTCCAGGCGGTGCAGTCGTGCGGGACGTGCGGGGTGAGGTCCCAGTCGTCCTCGACGGTGAACCTCCAGCGGCCTGCGGGGTCCTGGGAGTGGGCCAGGCGCAGGACGTGCTGCCGGGAGTCGGCGAGGACGGCGCGGTCCCGGTGGTCGAGGTAGAAGTAGGCGCCGCCCGAGGTGTCCTTGAAGATCTTCGCGGGGTCGAGGGTGGTGACCGCCTCGACGGTCGAGGAGCGCTGCGGGAGCCTGTGTTCGGCGAGGGTGGCCAGGGTGCGGGGGTCGAGCAGCACGACCTTGAAGCCGGCGAAGGTGCCGCACACGGTCACCAGGCGGCCGCCCGAGTCGAAGGTGGCCGTGGCGCATTCGCCGCCGACGGCGGCGATCCTGCGGCTGGTGACCTGCGGGTCGCGGCCCAGCGGGCCGGACCAGGGCGAGGTGGCGCTGCCGCCGGCGTCGGCGTGCATCCCGCTGCGGCCGTTGGGGGCGAGGTACGGGTGCTGCGGCGGGGGCGTACCGGGCAGCGGGTCCGCGGTGGCCGGGGCGCCCCGGTAGGCGTCCACCAGGCGGTGGCCGGGCGTCTTCGGTATCGCGTCGGCCCGGTCCGGGGCGAGCGCGCACACCAGGGCGGCGAGGGCGAGGGCGGGTGCCAGCGCGCAGCTGCGGGCCGTCCGCGAGCCCCGGTCGGCCCCGGCGCCGGGCAGCGCTGCGGGGGTCCCGGCGGGGCCGGTGGGCCGGGTGCGTCCGGCGGTGCTCTCGGTGCTGGCGGTCCTGGTCATCCGGCCTGCCTCCGTCGCTTCGGGTCGCGCCGCGGCCCGACCGTAGGACCCGCGGCCCGAGGAGTCCAGATCGGCAGGGGGCCGTTCGCGGGCGGACGCGGCCGGGTCAGGGCTTGAGGCTGGCGACCACGTCCGCGGTGGCCGAGAGGCCGTTGTGGATGGTCGCCGCCATGCTGCTGCCCGCCAGGTAGAAGCCGAGCAGCAGGCACACGAGCGCGTGCGTGAACTTGAGCCCGCCGCTGCGGACGAACACCACCACGAGGACGAGGAGCAGCAGCACCAGGGAGAGGGAAATCACCATCGGAACACCTCCTGCGCCGGGGGGCCGCGCCGGTGCGCGCGACGGCGGCGTCGGCGCCATGGTGGCGCAGCGCGGGGGCCTTTCGGCCGAACGACGTGTGGGCCGTACGGGTTCATGACGGAGGGTGACGCTACTGACGGTCCGTCAGACTGCTGTGCGCACTGTGGGGTCGGCGGGCGCGGAGAGCGCGGACCAGTGCACGGTGCGCTCGCACCAGCGCTCCAGCAGGACCCGGTCGTGGCTCACGGCGAGGAGTCCGGCGCCGGAACCCGCGCGGTACTCCTCGACCACGGCGACCAGCGCCGCGGCGGTGGAGGCGTCGAGCATGGCGGTCATCTCGTCGCAGACGAGCCAGCGCGGCCGCAGCACCAGGGCCCGGGCCAGGCAGGCCCGTTGGAGCTGGCCGTCGCTGACCTCGTGGGGCCTGCGGTCCAGGAGCCCGGCGCCGAGACCGACCCGCTGCGACCACTCCCGTACCGCGTCCGCGGCTTCGGCGCGGCGGCCGCAGGCGCGCAGGGGCTCGGCGATCAGGTCGCGCAGCCGCAGCCGCGGGTCGGCGGAGAGCCTGGGCTGCTGGAACACCACGCCGACGGCGGTGCGCAGTTCGCGGGGCGCGCGGTGGCGCCAGCCGGTGACGGGGGTGCCGTCGAGGACGAGGGTGCCGCGCTCGGGCCGGTGCAGGAGGGCGGCGACCCGGGCCAGGGTGGACTTGCCGCAGCCGCTGGGGCCGAGGAGCCCGGTGGAGCGGCCGGGCTCCAGTCGGAGGCTGACCCCCCGGACCACGGGCTCGCCGGGGCGGTAGCCGGCGGAGATCTCGCGCAGGTCAAGCACGGGCGGGCTCCGGTGCGGGGTGCGGGGCGGGCGGGGGCCCGACGGGGTGGTGGCAGGCCGTTCCGGCGACCGGCTCCGGGCGGACGGCGCAGACGGGACCGGCGAGGGGGCAGCGGGCGGCGAAGGCGCAGCCGGGCGGCAGGTCGCCGAGTTCGGGCGGGCTGCCGGGCAGCGGGGTGAACTCCCGCTCGGGCAGGGCCGCGAGCAGTCCGCGGGCGTAGGGGTGGCGCGGTCCCGCAGACCCGAAGAAGGCCTCGGCCGGGGCCAGTTCGACGATCCGGCCGGCGTACATGACGGCGACGGTGTCCGCGATGCGGGCGGCCGCGGCCAGGTCGTGGGTGATCATCAGCAGGGCGCGGTCGCCGCGCGCGTGCGCGCGCAGTTCGTCGGCGGTCCGGTCCACGAGCTCCCGGTCGAGCCCGGTGGTGGGTTCGTCGGCGAGCAGCAGGGGGGCGTCGCCGACCAGGGCCAGGGCGGTGGCGGCGCGCTGGGCGAGTCCGCCGGACAGCTCGTGCGGGTAGCGGTCGAGGTGGGTGCGGGGGAAGGCCGCCCGGTCGGCGGCGGCCTCGGCGGCGGCGCGCAGGGCGGCGCGGGGCCGCCGCCGGGTGCCGGTGAGGGCGCGGACGGTCTCCTCGAGGTGCGCGCGGACGGTCCGTACGGGGGTCAGGTGCGCGGCGGGGCTCTGCGGGACCAGCCCGATCCGGCGTCCGCGCACGGTGCGGGCGAGGGTGCGCTCGTCGGCGGCGAGCAGGTCGAGGCCGTCGGCCAGCAGGGCGGAGCCGGCGGTCTCGGCGTTGCCGGGGAGCAGCCCGAGCAGGGCGGAGGCGAGGACGGACTTGCCGCAGCCGCTCTCGCCGACCAGGGCGAGGCAGGTGCCGGGTGCGAGGTCGAACCGGGCGCCGGTGACCGCTTCGACGAAGCGGCCGCCGCGCATCCGGAAGCGTACGGAGAGGTCCCGTACGCGCAGGACCGGCGGCTGCCCGGGCGCGGGGGCCGCGCCGCCGGGACCGGGCGCGCCGCCGGGACGGCACGCGGAACCGGAGCCGCAGCCACCGCCACAACCGCATCCGGTGCCGCATCCGGTGCCCGTGCCGGGCCGCCCGCCGGGGCCGGGAAGGTGTACCGCGCTGGTGGTCACAGGGTCAGCTCCGAGCGGGTGCGCGGGTTGAGGCGGTCGCGCCAGGCGCCGGCGAGGCCCGCGACGGCGAGGGTCGGGACGATCAGGAAGAGCCCGGGGAAGAGGGTGGGCCACCAGTCGCCGGCGAGCAGGGAGCCGCGCCCGCCCTGGACGAGGGTGCCGAGGCTGGCCTCGTGGGCGGGCAGGCCGAGGCCGAGGAAGGACAGGGCCGATTCGTGCCACATGGCGTGGGGGATCATGAGCACGGCCGCGAGCCCGGCCTGCGGCAGCACCCCGGGCAGCAGGTGGCGTACGGCGATCCGCAGCCGTGAGGCGCCGCCGGAGACGGCCGCGTCCACGAAGGGCCGGGCGCGCAGCGAGAGCAGTTCGGCGCGCACGATCCGGGCCGTGGACAGCCAGTGGGTCAGGGCCACGGACACCACGACGGGCCAGACCCCGGGCCGGAACATCGCCACGACGAAGATGCCGAGCAGCAGGTGCGGTACGGAGGAGAAGGTGTCGACCACCCGCATCAGCAGCCGGTCGGTCCAGCCGCCCAGGGCCCCCGCGGCGGCGCCGACGGCGGTGCCGGCGAGGGTGGCGGCCAGGGCGGCGACCACGCCGACGAGCAGGGAGACCCGCAGCCCGTAGACGCAGCGCAGCAGCAGGTCGCGGCCGACCTCGTCGGTGCCGAAGGGGTGGTCCCAGGAGGGCGGCAGGAGTTTCGCGCCGAGGTCGACGGCCTGCTGGTCGAGGGGGACGAGGGCGGGGACGAGGAGCACGGCGAGGACCACCGCGGCGGTGACCGCGGCCGAGGTCCGCACGCGCAGGGTGCGGCTCGCGGGGCGCGCCCTGCGGCCGGGTCCGGCGCTGCGGGGGCCGCCCGTGCGGGTGCGCCAGGCGGTGGGCTCAGCCATCGAAGCCCACCCGGGGGTCGGCCAGCCCGTACAGCAGGTCGGCGAGGAGGTTGCCGGCGAGGACGGCGGCGGTGGCGAGCACGGTCAGGGCGGCGAGCAGCGGGAAGTCCACGGAGGTGGCGGCCTGCACGGTGGCGGCGGCGATGCCGGGCCAGCTGAAGACGGTCTCGACGAGCAGGGCGCCGGTGATCAGTTCGGGCACCCGGGTCCCGACGAGGGTGAGGACGGGCAGCAGCCCGGAACGCAGGGCGTGCCCGAGCAGGACGGTCCGCTCGGACAGCCCGCGGGCGCGGGCCCCGCGGACCGGGTCCTCGGCGAGGGCGTCGGCCACGCCCTGGCGTACGTACAGGTGGAACCAGGGCAGCTGGGAGACGCCGAGGACCAGGGCCGGGAGGAGCAGGTGGCGGGCCACCTGTCCGGGGGTGGCGGTGTCGGATCCGGCGTCGGTGAGCCCGCCGGCGGGCAGCAGGCCGAGCTGGACGGAGAAGAACCAGATGGCGAGCAGTCCGGTCCAGAAGGCGGGGGCGGCCTCCAGCGTGTATGCGGCGGAGGTCGCGAGCCGGTCCACGGCCCCGCCGGGGCGGCGGGCGGCCAGCACCCCGAGGAGGGTGCCGAGGACCACGGCGACGAGGAGGGCGCTCGCGGCCAGCAGCACCGACCAGCCGAGCCGCTCGCCGATCACCTGGGAGACGGGCTGGCGCATCGCGGCGGAGGTGCCGAGGTCCCCGGTGCTGGCGGCGGCCAGCCAGTCCCACCAGCGCTCGGCGAGCGGCCGGCCGGCGCCGAGGTTGGCGCGCAGCTGGTCCAGGTGCTCCTGGGAGGCGGTGAGCCCGGCGGTCCCGGCGTAGGCCTTGACGGGGTCGAAGGGCGAGAGCGCGGCGACCGCGAACACGCCGAAGGTGACGGCGAGCAGGACGGGTACGGCGAGCAGGGCACGGCGGCCGGCCATCCGGGCCGCGGGCCCCCAGGGCGGGCGGCGGGCCGCGGTACTGCCGGGGGTCACTTCTTCGGCTTCCAGGCCTCGACGTTCCACCAGGGGCCCGAGCCGAGTCCGTGGTCGTGGGGCTCGACCTGGGTGGTCAGGCCCTGCCAGCGGTCGGCGACCACGTAGAGGTGGTCGATGTGGGTGAGGAAGGTGTAGCCGGGGTCCTTGGCGAGTTCGCGCTGGACGGTGTCGTAGGCGGCCTTGCGGACGGCGTGGTCGCCGCTGGTGCGGCCGCGCTCCAGGGCCCGGTCCACGGCGGGGTTGGCGTACCGGGCCATGTTGTTGAAGCCGTCGCCGCCGAGGGTGGACTTCAGCAGCAGGTACTGGTCGAAGTCGGGGTCGGCGGGCGAGCCGCCGCCGGCGAGCACGGCCTCGGTCTTCATCCGCGGCTCGATGACCTCCCAGGTCCCGGCCTCGGTCCTGATCTCGATGCCGGCCTTCTTGGCGTCGGAGGCGTAGGCGAGGGCGTGCTCCTGGCGGAGCCTGTCGCCGGAGGTGTACCAGAGGGTGAAGGCGGCGCGGACGCCGTTCTTCGCGCGGATCCCGTCGGGGCCGGTCTTCCAGCCGGCGGCGTCGAGGAGCTTCTTGGCTGCGGCGGGGTCGTGGCGGCGCTCGGTGCCGGCCGCGAACCAGGGGCTGCCGGTGGGGACCGGGCCGTAGGCGGGCTTGCCGGCGCCCTCCAGGATCTTGTCGACCATGGCCCGCCGGTCGACGGCGAGGTCGAGGGCGCGGCGGACGGCGGGGTCGCCGGTGACCTCGTGGTGGGTGGGGAGGGTCACGTTCCGGTAGTCGAAGGACGCGGCCCTCAAGGTGGTGCGCCCCTTGTCCTGCGCGAAGCCCTCGGCGAGGTTGGGGGGCAGGACCGCCCCGTCGAGCTCGCCGGCGCGCAGCCGGGTGGCCCGTACGTCGTCGTCCTTGATCACGGCCATGGTGAACTTCTTCACCGCGGGGGCGGGGCCCCAGTAGCGGGGGTTGGCCTCGAAGGAGAGCTTCTCGCCCCGGGACCAGCGGGTGAGGACGTACGGTCCGGTGCCCACCGGCCTGGTGGCGAACTCCCCGCTGTTGACGTCCTGGCGGCCGGCTATGTGCTCGGGGGCGATGGGCAGGACGGTGCGCTCGGCGAAGGGGGCGTAGGGGTACTTGAGGGTGAAGACCACGCGGTCCGGGCCCTGCTGCGCGACGCTCTTGACGGCGTCGAGCTCGGTCTTGGAGGCGTTGTTCGTCTTCGGGTCGAGGATGGTGCGGTACGTGAAGACGACGTCCTTGGCGGTGAAGGGCGCGCCGTCGCTGAAGCGCACGCCCCTGCGCAGGGTGTACGTGTACGTGAGCCCGTCGGCGGAGACCTCGGGCAGGGCGGTGGCCAGGGCGGGGCGCAGGTTCATCTGCGCGTCGTGGGTGAGCAGCCCGTCGAAGACCTTGGAGTTGCCGTCCTTGCCGTAGCCGAGGAGGGGGCTGAGGGTCTCGGGTTCGGTGGCGATGCCGACCACGGCGGCGTCCGCGGACCCGGCGGCCGGGGTCCCGGCGGAGCCGGGGGTGGAGCAGGCCGCCGCGCCCGCGAGGAGGGCGGCGGCGGACAGGCCCGCCGTCAGGAGCCGCACCGATCGGACCGTCATGGTTGTGCACACCTCTTGTACTGCTTGTGTTGCTTGATGATCAAAAGTTCTTGCGAATCAGTCGCAATTAAACCGCACGTACGGGTCATGTCCTGCCACAGCCGGTCAGGGCGGACAACCTCCGCCGCCGCCCTTGATGCCGGGGCCGCACCCGTGCCATATATGTCTAGACCTTTGATGGGGGCCCGCCGGGCCCGGGTGAGGGGAGGGGACCGTGCGCGGGTCCGCTGTCACGGCCGTGCTCGCCTGCGGCCTCCTGGCCGGCTGCGGCGGACCGCCCCCCGACACCACCCCGCCGCCCGCCCCCGCGGGACTGACCGCCTACGCGGGCAGCTCGGGATCGGTGCACGTGATGTGGGACCAGGCCGCGGCGGCCGACGGGGTGGCGGGCTACCAGGTCTTCCGCGGGGGCCGGCTCGTGCGCGAACTGCCCGCGGACAAGAGGATGGTGGACGTGACCGGGCTCAGCCCGAGCACGCCGTACGCCTTCTCGGTGCGGGCCAGGGACGCGGCGGGCAACCTCTCCGCGCTCAGCGCGGAGGTCCGGGTCACCATGCCCGCGCCCGCCCCCGGCGACCGGCGCCCGCCGACCGCCCCCGCCCGCCTGGACGCCCGCCCCGACGGGCCCCGCGCGGCCACCCTGGCCTGGGCCGCGGCGCGCGACGACCGCGGGGTGACGGCGTACGACGTCTACCAGTCCGGGACCCGGATCCACACCGTGGACGGGCGCACCACCTCGACCCGGCTGACCGGGCTGCAGCCCGACACCGTCTACACCTTCACCGTCCGGGCCCGCGACCGCGCCGACAACTCCTCCCCCGACGGCCCCGCCGCCGACCTGACCACCCCGCCCGCCGCCGGGCGCGGCCCCTCCACCGCGCCCGCGGACTTCCGCGCCGCCGCGGCGCCGGGGGCGGTGGAGCTGTCGTGGACGGCGCCCGACACCGGCAAGCCGGTGACCGAGTACCAGCTGTACGTGGACGGGCGGATGACCACCGTCATCCAGTGGGGCCGGGGGGCGGTGCCCGCCGGGCGCGCCGTCTACAGCCTGACGGTGGCCCAGCCCGCGGGCACGGTCTGGAGGCTGAAGCTGCGGGCCCGGCTGCCCGATGGCAACTGGGGGTCATTCTCTGCGGAGCGATCGGTCAGACTCGCAGGGTAGGGGCCCGTTCTCTTGAATCTTCGGCGACAATTCGATCAACAATGATCACGGCTCCTTGTCTCCGCGGTGCCCTGAGACAGAATCTGTCGCCGTGTTGGGGAATCTTCCGTCGGAGACGGCAAGCTTTGTGGGGCGCGGCGCCGAACTCGACCGGCTGCACGGCCTGCTCCAGGACCGGCGGCTGATCACCCTCACCGGGGTCGGCGGGGTGGGCAAGTCCCGCCTCGCCCTGCGGGCCGCCCGCGACGCCCGGGAGGAGTACCCCGACGGGGTCTGGTGGGTGGAGCTCTCCCCGCTGCGCGACCCCGGACTCCTCTCGGCCACCGTGGCCCACACCCTCGGCCTGGCCGAGCAGTCCCCGCACTCCTCCGACGAGGACCTGTGCGCCTGGGTCTCCGACAAGCGGCTCCTGCTGGTCCTCGACACCTGCGAGCACCTCGTCGACGGCTGCCGCCACCTCGTCGGCGAGCTCCTCCAGTCCGCCCCCGGCCTGACCGTGGTCGTCACCAGCCGCCAGCCGCTCGGCTGCCACGGCGAATGGGTCACCGAAGTCGACCCGCTGCCCGCCGAAGGCCGGGAGAACCACGCCCTGGCCCTCTTCCGGGACCGCGCCGCGGCCGCCACCCCGCAGGCGGCGGCCGCCCTCGCCGACCCGGGGCGCGCCGCCACCGCCGCGGACCTGTGCCGCCGCCTCGACGGGCTCCCCCTGGCCATCGAGCTGGCCGGGGCCCGGCTGCGGCTGTGGAGCCTCGAACAGGTCGCCGAGCGCCTGGAGACCCGCTTCGAGGTGCTCTCCGACCCCCGCGCCGCCCGGCTCCCCCGCCACCAGACCCTGCGCACCGCCATCGGCTGGAGCCACGAGCTGTGCGAACCGCTGGAGCGGCTGCTGTGGGCCCGGCTGTCGGTCTTCGCCGGCGACTTCACCGCGGCCGCGGCCCGCGCGGTCTGCTCCGGCGGACCGCTGCCCGCCGCCGCGGTGGACCGGCTGCTCGCCGGCCTCGCCGCCAAATCCGTCCTGCGCCGCACCCCCACCGCCGCCGGCGTGCGGTACCGCATGCTCGACACCATCCGCGAATACGGGCGCAGCTGGCTCGCCGAGCTCGGCGAGGAGCGCCGCACCGCCGACCGGCACGCCCACTGGTTCGCGGACCTGGCCCGGCAGGGCGACTCCGCTTGGCTGGGCCCGGACCAGGTGGACTGGTACCGGCGGATGAGCGCCGACCACATGGAGCTGCGCACCGCCCTGGAGCACCTGCTCGGCACCGAGCCCGCGGCCGCCCTGGAGATGGCCGGGTCCCTGTGGTTCTTCTGGTTCTGCTGCGGGCACCTGCGCGAGGGCCGCGGCTTCCTCGAACGGGCCCTGGCCGCGCGGCCCGGCGGCCGGCCGGACGGGCCCTCGTACGTACAGGCCCAGTGGGCCCTGGGCCTGACCGCCATGCTCCAGGGCGATATGGACGCCAGCCTCGCGCTGGGCCGCGCATGCCTGCGGGCCGCCGCCGCGGACGGGAACCGCGAGGGCGAGCTGCGGGCCGCGTACGTCGTCGCCGTCTCGCTGCTGATGCCCGGGGACCCCGTACGGGCGCTGGAGCTGGCCGGTCCGCGGGCGCGCGCGGAGCACACCGGGCGCGGGGCCCGCACCGACGGGGCCGGCTGGCTGCTGGCCCAGCTGGCCTCGGCGTACGCCCTGTGCGACCTGGGGCGCCACGAGGAGGCCGTCCGGGAGGCGACGGAGCTGCGCGGGGCCTGTGCGGCCCGCGGCGAGGTCTGGCTGCGCGCGTACGCGGACTACGTCCTCGCGATGGCGGCGCTGCGGGCGGGGCGGCCCGCGGAGGCGGACCGGCACGTGCGGGCGATGCTCTCGGGGAAGCGGCAGCTGCACGACAGCTTCGGGATCGCGCTGGGCCTGGACCTGCGGGCGGCCGCGGCGGCCGCGCAGGGGGACGGGGGGCTGGCCGCGCGGCTGCTGGGCCGCGGGCACAGCGTCTGGCGGACGGTGGGCCGCCCGCAGATGGGCTCCCCCTCGCTGACCGCCCTGCGCGACGCGGGCGAGCGGCAGGCCCGGCAGGCCATCGGCGACCGGGCCTTCGAGGAGGAGTTCGCGGCGGCCGCGGCCCGGGGCTGAGCGGCGGCAGGGGCCCGCCCCGACGGGACCGGGGCGGGCTCAGCGGGGTCGTACGGCGGTCGGCGCGCTCCCGTACCGGTCCGGGCGGATCAGTACGGGAGGGGCCTGCCCGACGGGGTGCGCAGGTCGAGATCGCGCGGTGCGGGCTTCGGTGTGGGCTTGCGGATCTGGATGCGGCGCGCGGTCATCGGAACCTCCTCGGCTCACGCGGGGACGGAAGCCGGGCGGCGGGAGCCGACCGCGCTGCCGTCGGGGAGCAGTTCGCCCGTGTCGTCGAAGACGACCACGCCGTTGCACAGCAGGCTCCAGCCCTGTTCGGGGTGGAAGGCCACGGTGCGGGCGGCATCGCGGTCACTGCTGTCGGCGTGCGGGCACGGGGGCTGGTGGGTACACATGGCGCACCTCCTCATCCGAGTGGAGGCGCAGGGCCGGTGGTCGTTGCGGTCGTGCCGCCATCCACGTGGCGGGAAGTATTACTGATCACGCGGTCGGTTCGGAACCCGTTTTCGTGCTCTATCTCAAGGGTCGGGAGGGCGTTTTACCCTCTGTGGGTGGCCTTTATCCTTATCGTGCGCAAGAGCTCTCTCCCCGCCTCCGAGGCGTGGCTGCGCGTGACCGACTGGAAGCGGCACGGGGAGCACGTCCCCCTCACCCGCACCACGGTCCACAGCCCGCCCCCGACCGGGCCCGGAACCCGCTTCACGGCGCGGACCGGCATCGGTCCGGTCGGCTTCGGCGACCCGATGGAGGTGGTGGACTGGCACCCGCCGGGCGCGGGGGCGCCCGAGGGGCGCTGTCGGCTGGAGAAGAGGGGGCGCACGGTCACGGGCTGGGCCGAGATCGAGGTGCGCCCGGCGCCGGGCGGCGGCAGCGAGGTGGTGTGGCGGGAGGACATCGGGGTGCGGCTGCTGCCCCGGGTCTTCGACCGGCAGCTGGCCGCAGCCGGCCGGGTGCTCTTCGGGAGGGCGCTCGACCGGCTGCTGGAGACCCCGTAGCCGCCGGGGCCGCGGGCGCGCGTCAGCGGATCGGCATGCCGGCCAGGGTGCGGGCGATCACGAGGCGCTGGATCTCGCTGGTGCCCTCGAAGATCGTATAAATCGCGCTGTCGCGGTGCATCCGCTCCACCGGGTACTCGCGGGTGAAGCCGTTGCCGCCGAGGATCTGGACGGCCTGGGCCGTGACCTTCTTGCACATCTCGCTCGCGAAGAGCTTGGACATCGAGCCCTCGGCGGAGTCGAAGGGCCGGCCGGCCACGGCCATCCAGGAGGCGCGCCACACCAGCAGCCGGGCGGCGTCGATCTGGGTGCGCATGTCGGCGAGCTGGAAGGCGACGCCCTGGTTGTCGATGATCGGGCGGCCGAACTGCGTGCGGGTCTTCGCGTAGTCGAGGGCGACCTCGTACGCGGCGCGGGCCGTGCCCACCGCCATGGCCCCGACGGCGGGGCGGGAGGCCTCGAAGGTGGCCATGGCGGCGTTCTTGACGCGCTCGCCGCCCGTGCGGGCCTTCTCCCGGGCCCGCGCCAGCCGCTCGTCCAGCTTCTCCTTGCCGCCCAGGAGGCAGGACCCGGGGATCCGTACGTCCTCCAGGACCACCTCGGCGGTGTGGGAGGCGCGGATGCCGTGCTTCTTGAACTTCTGGCCCTGGGAGAGCCCGGGGGTGCCCGGCGGGACGATGAAGGAGGCGTGGCCCTTGGTCCCCAGTTCGGGGTCGACGACGGCGACGACGATGTGGACGTTGGCGATGCCGCCGTTGGTCGCCCAGGTCTTCGTACCGCTCAGCACCCACTCGTCCGAGGCCTGGTCGTAGACGGCGCGGGTGCGCATGGCGCCCACGTCGGAGCCGGCGTCGGGCTCCGAGGAGCAGAAGGCGGCGACCTTCACGTCGTCGGGGGTGCCGTACATCTGCGGGATCCAGGTGCCGATCTGCTCCTCGGTGCCGTTGGCGACGACGCCGATGGCGGCGAGGCCGGTGCCGACGATCGACAGGGCGATGCCCGCGTCCCCCCAGAACAGCTCCTCCATCGCCATCGGGATGCCGAGACCGGTCGGGTCGAAGAACTGCTGGGCGTAGAAGTCGAGGGAGTAGATGCCGACCTTCGCGGCCTCCTGGATGACGGGCCAGGGGGTCTCCTCGCGCTCGTCCCATTCGGCGGCCGCGGGGCGGATCACGTCGGCGGCGAACCCGTGCACCCAGTCGCGGACCTGCTTCTGGTCGTCGTTGAGCTCCATGGTGAACTCCGCCATGTCCCCTCCAAAGGTCCGTTACCTAGGGTAACTCGATCAAGGGCCCCAGTCTGTTACCCGTCGGTAAGGCATGTCAACGCCGCTGCCGGTTCGATCGCCCTGCGGCGCGGGGTGTTACTTTGCGTGGGCGTTACGCGATTCGTACGGGCGGGGAGAAGATCAGCTCATGGAGACCACGCAGCAGGACGGCCAGCGGCAGGCGGCCGAGCGACGGCGACGGGAGCTGCTCGAAGCCGCCGACCGGGTCGTGCTCCGCGACGGCCCCAAGGCCTCCATGAACGCCATCGCGGCGGAGGCCGGGATCACCAAGCCCATCCTCTACCGCCACTTCGGCGACAAGGCGGGGCTCTACCACGCCCTCGCCGTCCGGCACACGGACGCCCTCCTCGACTCCCTGCGGGCCGCCCTCGACGCCCCGGCCGAACGCCGCCGCCGCGTCGAGGTCACGCTGGAGACCTACCTCGCGGCCATCGAGGCCCGCCCGCAGGTCTACCGCTTCCTCATGCACCCCGCGGAGGACCCGAACTCCACCGAGCGCGGTTTCGACGTGGGCCTGCACTCGGCCCCGCTGCTGCGCCGGCTCGGCGAGGAGCTGGCCAAGGTCATCGCCGAGCGCGTGGACCTCGGACCGGAGGGCGAGGAGCTGGCGCGGGTCTGGGGCCACGGCATCGTCGGCATGATGCACGCGGCCGGCGACTGGTGGCTGGGCGAGCGGCCGTGCAGCCGGGAACGCCTGGTCACGGCCCTGGCAGACCTCCTGTGGGGCCGGCTGGCCACGGCGGGCAACCGCGCGGACGGCCCCGGCTTCTGACCGGCCCGCGGCCAGGTCGGACCAGGGCGGGGCAGGTCGGGACACGGCAGGGCCGGGCCGTGCGGGGGCGCCTCAGGCGTCCGGCGCGGTCCCCGCGCTCCACGGCGCCTTGCGGATCGCCCGCTGGAGCCGGCGCGACCGCAGTCCGGTGACCCGGTCCGCGTAGACCGTCCCGTCGAGGTGGTCGCACTCGTGCTGGAGGCAGCGGGCGAAGAAGCCGGTGCCCTCGATGCGCACCGGGGACCCGTCCGCGCTCACGCCCTCGACCACCGCCCGGTCGTGCCGGACGGTACCGGCCTCCAGGCCGGGCAGGGACAGGCAGCCCTCGGGCCCGAGCACCTCGAAGCCGTCGGCCTCGACCAGCCGCGGGTTCACCACGTGCCCCACGTGCCGGACGTCCTCGTCGTCGGGGCAGTCGTACACGAACACCCGCTGCGCCACCCCGATCTGGTTGGCGGCGAGGCCCACGCCCTCGGCGGCGTACATGGTCGCGAACATGTCCTCGACCAGCCGGGCCAGCCCCGGACCGAACTCGGTGACCTCCCCGCAGGGGGCGTGGAGCACCGGGTCGCCCAGCAGGGTCATGGTGCGGACGAGTCCGGAATTGCCGGGGATAGGGCGGTGTCGCATGGCCGTAAGGGTACGCGGGGCGAAGATATGACGGAGACCGGGACCGGGCGGCGGGCCCCCAGGGGGCGCCGCGGTCGGGGGCCTGGCCTGTTCTGGATAGGCTGAGCCCGGACCGACGCAAGGAGGAACAAGGACGATGGCAGGCAACACGGAGCCGCTTTCGCCGCGCGCCAAGCTGGCGGTGACGGCGGGCAAGGCCGCGGCGGCGGTGTCGCGGGCCGCGGGGCGCGGAAGTGGATCGGTGATCGGCGGCAAGGTCGCCCTCAAGCTGGACCCCGATCTGCTGGGACGGCTGGCACAGCACCTCGATGTCGTCCTGGTGTCGGCAACGAACGGCAAGACCACGACGACCCGGCTGATCGCGGAGGCGCTGCGCGCCAGCGGCCCGGTGGTGTCGAACGCGCTCGGCGCGAACATGCCCGCGGGCATCACCTCCGCCCTGGCGGGCGGCTCGGACGCCAAGTACGGCGTCATCGAGGTGGACGAGAAGTACCTGGCCGGGGTGGCCCGGGACGTGACGCCCAAGGCGATCGCGCTCCTGAACCTCTCCCGCGACCAGCTGGACCGGGCCGCCGAGACCCGGATGCTGGCGGAGAAGTGGCGCGAGGGCCTGGCCGGCTCCAAGGCCGTGGTGATCGCCAACTGCGACGACCCGCTGATCGTGTGGTCGGCCTCCTCCTCCCAGAACGTGGTGTGGGTGGCCGCCGGGCAGGAGTGGAAGGACGACGCCTGGTCGTGCCCCTCCTGCGGCGGTGTCATGCAGCGCCCGGGCGACGACTGGTTCTGCGGCGAGTGCGGCTTCCGCCGCCCGACCCCGAGCTGGGTGCTCAGCGGCGACCACGTGCTCGACCCGCACGGCTCGGCCTGGCCGATCCGCCTCCAGCTTCCCGGCCGCGCCAACAAGGCCAACGCCGCGACCTCCGCGGCCGTCGCCGCGGTGTTCGGCGTGCCGCCGCAGGTCGCGCTGGAGCGCATGTACCAGGTGCAGGCCGTCGCGGGCCGCTACGACGTGGTGAACTTCCAGGGCCGCGAGCTGCGGCTGCTGCTGGCGAAGAACCCGGCGGGCTGGCTCGAAACGTTTTCCCTGATCGATCCCCCGCCCGCGCCGGTGATCCTCTCGGTCAACGCCCGGGGCGCCGACGGCACCGACACCTCCTGGCTGTGGGACGTGGACTACCCGCGCCTGGCAGGCCACCCGATCTTCGTGATCGGTGACCGCCGCCTCGACCTCGCGGTCCGCCTGGAGGTCGCCGGACTGGACTTCCGGGTCTGCGAGACGCTGGACGAGGCCGTGCAGCTCGCGCCGCCCGGCCAGATCGAGCTGATCGCCAACTACACCGCCTTCCAGGACGTGCGCCGCCGCGTCGGCAACTGACCCACCGGAAAGAGACGAAAGCGAATGAGCGACAACAGCCTGCGTCTGGTGTGGGTCTACCCGGACCTGCTGAGCACCTACGGCGACCAGGGCAACGCCCTGGTCGTGGAGCGCCGGGCCCGCCAGCGCGGCCTGGACGTGCAGCGCGTCGACGTGCGCAGCGACCAGCCCATCCCGACCTCCGGCGACATCTACCTGATCGGCGGCGGCGAGGACCGGCCCCAGCGGCTGGCCGCGGAGCGGCTGCTGCGCGACGGCGGCCTGGAGCGGGCGGTCTCCAACGGGGCCATCGTCTTCTCGGTGTGCGCCGGCTACCAGATCCTCGGCAAGGAGTTCGTCAACGACCAGGGCCAGCGCCAGGAGGGCCTCGGCCTGCTCGACGTGGTGACGGTCCGCGGCGAGGGCGAGCGGTGCGTGGGCGACGTGCTCGCGGACATCGACCCGCGGCTCGGCCTGCCGCAGCTGACGGGCTTCGAGAACCACCAGGGTGTCACGCACCTGGGCCCGACGGCCAAGGCCTTCGCCCGGGTCCGCCTGGGGCGGGGCAACGGCACCGGCGACGGCACCGAGGGCGCGTACAACGAGACCGTGTTCGGCACGTACATGCACGGCCCCGTCATGGCCCGCAACCCGCAGATCGCGGACCTGCTGCTGAAGCTGGCCCTCGACGTGAACGCCCTGCCGCCGGTCGACGACCGCTGGTACGAGGC
Source organism: Streptomyces sp. NPDC038213 (assembly GCF_055600495.1). NCBI lineage: Bacteria > Bacillati > Actinomycetota > Actinomycetes > Kitasatosporales > Streptomycetaceae > Streptomyces > Streptomyces sp. NPDC038213. The sequence continues at coordinate 99,040 of NZ_JBVJYM010000014.1, read as the reverse complement.
GCTGCGCGCCGAGCGCATCGCGGCGGCAACGCAGCCCGCGTAGCAGCTCCCGCACCGGCCCGGCGGCCGGGGTCCCCCAGGTGGGGCCCCGGCCGCCGGCGTTTCGCGGACCCCCGGCGGCCCTGGCCGGGTCTGCTCGTCTGCGCAGGTCAGCGCTCGTTTTCCGGTGCTCGAATGCGCGCCCTCGCGCTCGTAGGAGTTTCCTCCAAAAGAACCTGCCCGCAATGTGGAGCATGGTTCAGTCCAGTGCCGATCCGCTTGTAGGGTGGCGTCAGTTCCAACCGGACGACGTGGTCCGGTCGTCGGCCCACGTTGCAAAGGTCTTCCTGCCATGCGCATTGGTGTGCTCACTTCCGGCGGCGACTGCCCCGGCCTCAATGCCGTCATCCGCTCCGTCGTGCACCGCGCGGTCGTCGACCACGGTGACGAGGTCATCGGCTTCCACGACGGCTGGAAGGGCCTCCTGGAGTGCGACTACCGCAAGCTCGACCTCGACGCCGTCGCCGGCATCCTGGCCCGCGGCGGTACCGTCCTCGGCTCCTCCCGGGTCCAGCCCGCGCACCTGCGCGACGGGGTCGAGCGGGCCCGCGGGCACGTGGCCGAACTGGGTCTGGACGCCATCATCCCGATCGGCGGCGAGGGCACCCTGAAGGCGGCCCACCTGCTCTCGGAGGCCGGGCTGCCGATCGTCGGGGTCCCGAAGACCATCGACAACGACATCGCCTCCACCGACGTCACCTTCGGTTTCGACACCGCCGTCGGCGTGGCCACCGAGGCCCTCGACCGCCTGAAGACCACCGCCGAGTCCCACCAGCGCGTCATGGTGGTCGAGGTGATGGGCCGCCACACCGGCTGGATCGCCCTGCACTCCGGCATGGCCGCCGGCGCCCACGCCATCGTGGTCCCCGAGCGCCCCTTCGACATCGAGCAGCTGACCCGCGTGGTCGGCGAGCGCTTCTCCGCGGGCAAGCGCTTCGCCATCGTCGTGGTCGCCGAGGGCGCCAAGCCGAAGCCCGGCTCGATGGCGTTCGAGGAGGGCGGCAAGGACATCTACGGCCACGAGCGGTTCGCCGGCATCGGCAACCTGCTCGCCGTGGAGCTGGAGCGCCGCCTCGGCAAGGAGGCCCGCCCGGTCATCCTCGGCCACGTCCAGCGCGGCGGCACCCCGACGGCGTACGACCGCGTGCTCGCGACCCGCTTCGGCTGGCACGCGGTGGAGGCCGCGCACCGCGGGCAGTTCGGGATGCTGACCGCCCTGCGCGGCACCGAGATCGAGATGGTCCCGCTGGGCAGCGCCGTCGAGACCCTGAAGACCGTACCGGCGGAGCGCTACGCCGAGGCGCAGAACGTGCTCTGACGGGCCCTCCCCGACGGGCGGGGTGTGATCTTTCCCCTGTCTTGTCCTCTTATGCCGCCCCGGCCGCAGTCGCGGTCCGGGGCGGCACTAGTGTGGTGGGGCACCACGGGTCGAGGGAGTAGGCAGATGGATCACAGCGGGCACGGCACGGACATGAACATGGACCTGCCGCCGTTCACGCTGGGGCGTGGCCTGGAGTTCTCCCCCGACTCCTTCTTCCTGATCGGCTGCCTGCTCGGGCTGGCCCTGTACGGCTGGGGCGTGGTCCGGCTGCGCCGCCGCGGTGACAGCTGGTCCTGGGGCCGGACGGTCGCCTGGACCGCGGGCGTGCTGAGCGTGGCGCTGGTGATGTGCACCAAGCTCAACGACTACGGCATGGTCATGTTCAGCGTGCACATGGTCCAGCACATGGTCATCAGCATGCTGTCCCCCATCCTGCTGCTGCTCGGGGCTCCGATGACGCTGGCGCTGCGGGCGCTGCCGCCGGCCGCGCGGGGCACCAAGGGGCCGCGGGAGTGGCTGCTCGCCCTGCTGCACAGCCGGTACATGCGGGTGGTGACCCATCCGGCGTTCACGATCCCGATGTTCATCGCGAGCCTGTACGCCCTGTACTTCACCCCGCTGTTCGACACCCTGATGGGCAGCAAGCCGGGGCACATCGCGATGATGGTGCACTTCCTCATGGTGGGCCTGGTCTTCTTCTGGCCGATCATGGGCGTGGACCCGGGTCCGCACCGCCCCGGCTACGTGATGCGGATGCTGGAGCTCTTCGCGGGCATGCCCTTCCACGCCTTCTTCGGCATCGCCCTGATGATGGGCTCCGAGCCGATGATCGGTACGTACTCCAGCCCGCCCCTCTCCCTGGGCATCGACGCGCTCGACGACCAGAAGTGGGCGGGCGGCATCGCCTGGGCCTTCAGCGAGATCCCCTCGGTCCTGGTGCTGATCGCGCTGATCTACCAGTGGTACCACTCCGAGCAGCGGGCGGCGAAGCGCTCCGACCGGGCCGCGGACCGGGACGGCGACAAGGAGCTGGAGGCGTACAACGCCTACCTGGCCTCGCTCCGGACGGGCAGCGGCAGCCGCTAGCGCGCCCCTCCCCGGCCCCCTTCCTCCCCTGCGCTCCCCTGTACTCGCCGCAGCCGTCCGGCGCGGGGAGTAGCGCGGCGGGCCTCCCGGCGGGACGATGGCCCCCTGATCGCCGTCCGGGGCGGAACAGCTCCGTCCGGACTGCTCGGAGAAGGGGAAGCCGATGCCCGGATCTGTGAAGGCGATGGCCGGTCTGACCATCGGGGGCCTCGTGGTGGTCTCGGCGTACTCGGTGGCGCTGGGGTCGAACGGCTGGCTCTGGTTCGGCTGGGTGGTGCTGGGCATCCTCACCATCGGCATGGCCGCCTCGCGCAGCGCCTGAGCCGCGGGTGCGGGCCGTGCGGCTACGAGGTGAGCTCGCGGAGGGTCCCCGCGAAGAAGGACCAGGACTCCGCCGTGTCCGCGGTCGCGGTGTGGGGGGCGCGGAAGTCCCGCAGGTACGCGGCCACGTCGTCGAGGGCCCAGCGCAGCGGGTACAGCTCCAGGGCCGTGCGGTCGACCGGGGGCCCGCCGGCCTCGGCGTAGGCGTCGAGGTCGCCCTCCTCGCGGACCACGAGCCACAGGTCGCGCTCGGGTACGGCGAGGCCCGCGGTGTCCCAGTCCGCCAGCAGCAGCCGGCCGTCCGCAGTGCGCAGCACGTTGCCGGGGTGGGGTTCGCCGTGGGTGACCACCGCACGGTCCGCGCCGGCCGCGCCAGCGGCGCGGCGGTCGAACTCGTCGAGCCGGGAGCGCAGGCCGCGGGCGTGCTCCGCCAGCAGGGCGCGGGCCCGCTCGGCGTAAGGCCCGCCCGTCCAGGGGGTGCCGAGTCCGGCCAGGGACTCCTCCAGTCCGGACCGGCCGGGGATCCCCACCCGGTGGACGGGGGTGCCGGCGGGGGGCGCGGCCCGGTGCAGCCGGGCGAGCAGGGAGAGCACCCCGGCGCGCTCGGCGGGGGTCAGGTCCTGGCCGAAGCGCCCGGCCTCGGCATCGGCGTACGGGAAGACGCTGACGCCGTAGCGCTCGCCGGCCCGGACCAGGGTGGCTCCGTCCCCGCGGGTGCGCAGGGGGGCGAGGACGAATGCGAGGCCGGGCTCCTCGGAGAGCCGCGCGGCGCAGTCCATCGCCCGGGCCAGGCCCCGGGCGGCGGCCCCGGCGCCGTCCCCGCAGGCGGTCTTGGCGGGCAGGTCGGCGACGGTGACGAAGCGGCGGGCGCCGTCGGGCGCCACCGCCGCCCAGTGGTGGTCCCCGTAGCCGACGGGCAGGTAGGTGCACTCGGCCTCGCCGAGGCCCCAGTGTGCGAGTGCCGCGGCGAGGGTGGAACCGTCGAGGTCCCGGGGTCGTTCCTTCATCGCGTCACCATGCCGTCACCGTACCCGCGCCGGTGGACGGGCTGTCAGAATATTCGGGCCGTTCTACCGGATCCGTGGGGGTCATCCGTGTTCTACCAGCTGCTCAAGCACGTCATCCTGGGGCCGCTGCTGCGCCTGTTGTTCAGGCCCCGGATCGAGGGGCTGGAGAACGTGCCGGCGGAGGGCGCCGCGATCGTCGCGGGCAACCACCTGTCCTTCTCGGACCACTTCCTGATGCCGGCCATCCTGAAGCGGCGGATCACCTTCCTCGCGAAGGCGGAGTACTTCACGGGGCCGGGGGTCAAGGGCCGGCTGACGGCCGCGTTCTTCCGCAGCGCCGGGCAGATCCCGGTGGACCGCAGCGGGAAGGAGGCCGGGCAGGCAGCGATCCGCGAGGGGCTCGGCGTCCTGGCCAAGGGCGAGCTGCTGGGCATCTACCCCGAGGGCACCCGCTCGCACGACGGGCGGCTGTACAAGGGCAAGGTCGGGGTGGCGGCGATGGCCCTCGGCGCGGGGGTGCCGGTGATCCCCTGCGCGATGGTCGGGACCTTCGAGATCCAGCCGCCCGGGCAGGTGGTGCCCAAGCTGAAGAGGGTCACGATCCGCTTCGGGGAGCCGCTGGACTTCTCGCGGTACGCGGGGCTGGAGGGCGAGAAGGCGGTGCTGCGGGCGGTGACGGACGAGATCGTCTACGCCATCCTCGGGCTGTCCGGGCAGGAGTACGTGGACCGGTACGCGGGCGAGGTCAAGGCGGAGCAGCAGGCGGCGGCCGCGGAGGCGAAGAAGGCCCAGCGCAGGGCGCGCTGAGCCTTCTTCCCGTCCGGTGCGGCCCGCCGCGGTGTGCGGGCCGCGGGTCAGCGCTGCGGGAGCGCCGGCAGGTCGCCGGCCTCGGCGGCCTTCGCCGGGGCCTTCGCGGCGGCGGCCGCGGCGACGGGGGCGGCGTGCGGGGCGCACACCACGTCGCGGGCGTCGACCCTGCCGGTGAGCAGGTAGCGGTCGACGCGGGTGTTGATGCACGCGTTCACGAGGCTGGTGACCCCGTGCGAGCCGGCGTTCTTCTCGGTGATCAGGCGCGAGCCCGCCAGGCGCTTGTGGAGCTCGACGGCGCCCTCGTACGGGGTGGCGGCGTCACGGGTTGCCTGGACGATCAGGACGGGCGGCAGGCCGCGCTTGGCGCCGACCTCGACCGGGGTGTGCTGCTTCGACTTCCAGGTGGCGCAGGGCAGGTTCATCCAGGCGTTGGCCCAGGTCATGAACGGGTAGTCCTTGTGCAGCCGGGTGTTGTCGCGGTCCCAGGTCTTCCAGCTGGTGGGCCACTTGGCGTCGGCGCACTCGACGGCGGTGTAGACGGCGTTGCCGTTCTCCGAGGAGGCGTTGCCCGCGGTGTCGGACATGTCCGGGGAGGCGGCGTCGATGAGCGGCTGGGCGTTGCCCTTGGCGTACTCGCTGAAGATCTGCGCGACCGGGACCCAGGCGCTGTCGTAGTACGGGGCGCTCTGGAAGAAGGAGATGAGCTCGGCGGGGCCGACCGTGCCGCCGAGCGGCCGCTTCTTGGCGGCGGCGCGCAGCTTCAGCCACTGGCGCTCGACCTTGGCGGGGGTGTTGCCGAGGTGGAAGACGGCGTCGTTCTTGGCGACCCACTTCTTCCAGTCGTTCCAGCGCATCTGGAAGGCGACGTCCTGGTCGAGGTTGGCCTCGTACCAGATCTTCTTCTTCGAGGGGTTGACCACGCTGTCGACGATCATGCGGCGCACGTGGTTCGGGAACAGGGTCGCGTACACCCCGCCGATGTAGGTGCCGTACGAGACGCCGAGGAAGTTCAGCTTCTTCTCGCCGAGGGCGGCGCGGATGACGTCGAGGTCGCGCGCGGTGTTCGGGGTGGTCATGTGCGGCAGCATCCAGCCGCTGCGCTTCTGGCACCCGTCGGCGTACGCGGCGGCGAGCTTGCGCTGCACGCGCTTGTCGGCCTCGGTGTCGGGAACCGGGTCCTTCTTCGGCGCCTTGACGAACTCCTGCGGGTCGATGCAGGAGATCGGGGTGGAGTGGCCGACGCCGCGGGGGTCGAAGCCGACGAAGTCGTAGGCCTTGGAGGTGTTGACCCACAGCGGGGCCTTGGTGGTGACCCGGCGCGGGAAGCGCATCCCGGAGCCGCCGGGGCCGCCCGGGTTGTAGACGAGGGCCCCCTGGCGCTCCGCCTTGGTGCCGGTGTTGCCGATGCGGTCCACGGCGAGCTTGATCTGCTTGCCGTTCGGCTTCGCGTAGTCGAGCGGGACCGTCACCCAGCCGCACTGGATGGGGGCTTCGAGGCCCCAGTCGGCGGGACAGGTCTTCCAGGCGATGCCCTTGCGGGCGGCGCGGGCGGCCGCGATGGCCGTGCCGCGGGCCTCGGAGGTGCTCTGGCCGCTGGTCCCCGCGGCGCTCGTCGGGGCGGCGGCCGCGGTCGGGGCGATCACGGCCCCGGCGATGAGCGTGCCCGCCATCAGAGTGCCGGCTCCGCCGAGCACTGCTGTGCGTATCACGAAATATCCCCCTGCGTCATGGACGGCCGGTGACGGCCCTTTTCGGTCTGACTGCAGAGGGATCCTTTCTCCTGAGAGGTCCCTGACAACAGGGTGCCGCCCGGTTCTTTACCAAGCCGATAACCGGATGATCATGCACGGTGAGCGGTACGGGGCTCCCGGGGGCCGTCCCACTCGAGTCGCCGAGGCCGCGTTCAGCGGGTGCCCGGGCCGCCCTGCGGGGCGTAGGTGCGGCAGGCCTCGTCGAGGAGGGCGCGCAGTCGCAGGGCGTCCGGGGCCACGGCCGTGACCAGCACTGCGGGCCCTGCGAGCGGGACGGCCGCGGCGTACTCCCCCAGCAGCCGGGCCTCGGGGGGCGCGGACGCGAACGCGGGCTCCACGACGAGGAGCTGACCGACGGCCCGGTGTCCGGCCAGGACCGCGGGGCCGTCCCAGCCGGCGGGTGCCCCGGGCCCGCAGGACAGCTCCTGGTCCAGCAGCGGGCGGCCCCCGCGGCGTACCGACAGGCGGCTGCGGAGCAGGCCGGGCTCCTCGCCGTGGCGTCCGAGCACCTGCTCCTCGCGCAGCACCAGCCGGGCGGTGGGGGCGAGTTCGGCGGTGGTGAGCACGTGCAGGTCGCTGCCGCGCACGGAGACGAGGGGTTCGGGCAGCCAGTGCAGGCGGGCCCCGTCGGACACGGTCAGGCGGACCTCGTAGCGGGCGGGGGCCCCGCAGCGGCCGGGCAGGGCGAGGGTGGCCGCGGCCGAGTCCACCGCGAGGACGGCCCCGGGCCCGGCCTCCGCCTCGACGGCGATCCGGTCCCCGCCGAGCGGCGCGCTCATCGCCCCGACGAGGGTGACCCGGGCGCCGGGCCCGCGGGTGCGGGTGCGGCGCAGGGCGACGGGTCCGGATCCGGCGAGCACCGGCAGGTCGGTACCGCCCCGGCCGTCGGCCCGCGCCAGGATCCGGGCCCGGGCGCGGACCCCGGCGGGGGCGGTGTCCGCCGCGGGAGGGGTCACGGGCGGGCCGCCGACCAGGCGGCGATCCGGGCCCGGATCCAGTCAGCGACGGGGGCCGCGCCCGGCCCGTCCCCGCCCGCGCGCAGGGACTGGAAGAGCACCGGCAGCTCCCCGCGCTGCTCGCGCGCGTCGCGGGCCATGCGCGCGAGGTCGGAGCCGACGTGCCCGGCCAGGTCGGTCTTGTTGACGACCAGGAGGTCCGCGGTGGTCACCCCGGGGCCGCCCTTGCGCGGGATGTCGTCGCCTCCGGCCACGTCGATGACGAAGATCTGCGCGTCGACCAGGCCCCGGGAGAAGGTGGCGGTCAGGTTGTCGCCCCCGGATTCGACCAGCACCAGGTCCAGCGGATGGGTCTCGCGGAAGGCCTCCTCCAGGTCCTCCACGGCCTCCAGGTTGGCGGAGATGTCGTCGCGGATCGCGGTGTGCGGGCAGGCACCGGTCTCCACCGCCGCGATCCGCTCGGGCGGCAGGACCGCCTCGCGCAGCAGGAACTCCGCGTCCTCGCGGGTGTAGATGTCGTTGGTGACCACGGCGAGGGAGTACTCGCTGCGCAGGGCCCGGCACAGGGCGGCGACGGTGGCGGTCTTGCCGGAGCCCACCGGCCCGCCGAGTCCGACGCGCAGGGCCCGGCGGCTGCCGTCCGCGCGCAGGGGGGCCGCGCTGTGGGTGTGGCGCTGGGGGAAGGCGACGGCGTGGTCGAGGTGCACGGGGTTCTCCCTCGGGTCGGGGTGCGGGGCGGGCTTCGGTCGGGCGGGGCGGCCGGTCAGGTGGGATCCGGTCGGTTGCCGGGCGGGCTCCGGGCGGGTGCCGGCCGGCCGGGGTCAGGAGGCGAAGAGGCGTACGGGCCAGCGGGCGTGCTGTTCGGCGGTGAGGTCGAGCAGCGGGGCGCCCGCGGCGGGCAGCGCGCCGGTGCCCTCGCGCCGGGCGCGCAGCGCGGCCGCCACGGCGCGGTCGGCCGTCTCGTCGAGGGCGGGGGCGAGGCGGGCGAGTACGGCGGCGGACTCGAAGGGGTCGAGGCCCAGCAGCCGTACGGTGGCGGTGGCCGGTCCGCCGACGCTCTCGTACGCGGCCGCGTGGGCGGCGTCGGAGGGGCCGAGCCCGGCGGACCGGGCGGCCAGCCCGAGCACCACGGGCTGGTGGGCACCGCGCGGGAACTGCGCCGCCAGCGCGTCGAGTCCGGGTGCGGGCCAGACCGCGCGGGCGGCCCGCAGGAGCTGGCGGCCGAGTCTGCGGGAGGCGGCGCGCAGGGCGGGCGAGGGGGTGCGGGCGTCGGCGGCGGCGTCGAGTTCCGCCGGGTCCAGTCCGGCGGCGGCCGCCGCGGCGAGGGCGGCGGCGACCAGTCCGGCCGTGTGGAGCCGGCCGCGGCAGAACTCCTCCAGTGCGGCGGCGTCGGTGATCCGGCCGGCCCGGACGGCGGACTCGGCGCCCCCGGAGTGGGCGTGGCCGCCGGCCGGGAAGCGGCCGTCGGCGAGCAGGAGCAGGGCGGAGCGGCTCATCCTGGGACCCCTCAGAAGAGGAAGTAGCGCTGGGCCATGGGCAGTTCGGCGGCGGGTGCGGGTTCGACCGGTTCCCCGTCGATGGTGACGGTGAAGGTGTCGGCGTCGACTTCGACCCGGGGCCGGGCGTCGTTCTCGCGCATGTCCGCCTTCGTCAGCCGCCGCGTGCCGTCGATGGCGCGGAACTCCTTGCCGAGGGCCAGGCGTTCGGGGAGTCCGTCCTCCAGGGCCGCGGGGGCGCAGAGGTTGAACGAATTGTGGGCCGGGGCCCGCCCGTGGGCACCGAACATGGGCCGGGGCAGGACGGGTTGGGGGGTGGGGATCGAGGCGTTGGCGTCGCCCATCTGCGCGTACGCGATCTGGCCGCCCTTGAGGACCAGCAGCGGTTTCACCCCGAAGAAGGCGGGCTCCCACAGCACCAGGTCCGCGAGCTTGCCGGTTTCGACGGAGCCGATCTCGCGGGCGAGGCCCTGGGCCACGGCCGGGTTGATCGTGTACTTGGCGACGTACCGGCGGGCCCGGTGGTTGTCGGCGCGGCCGTCCCCGGGCAGGGGGCCGCGGCGCTTCTTCATCACGTGGGCGGTCTGCCAGGTCCGCAGGACCACCTCCCCTATGCGGCCCATGGCCTGGGAGTCGGAGGAGATGATCGAGATGGCGCCGAGGTCGTGGAGGACGTCCTCGGCGGCGATGGTGGCGGGCCGGATCCGGGATTCGGCGAAGGCGAGGTCCTCGGGGACGGCCGGGTTGAGGTGGTGGCAGACCATCAGCATGTCGAGGTGCTCCTCGACGGTGTTGAGGGTGTGCGGCCGGGTGGGGTTGGTGGAGCTGGGCAGCACGTTGGCCTCGGAGACCACGGTGATGATGTCGGGCGCGTGCCCGCCGCCGGCCCCTTCGGTGTGGTACGCGTGGATGGTGCGCCCGGCGATGGCGGCGAGGGTGTCGCCGACGAACCCGGCCTCGTTGAGGGTGTCGGTGTGGACGGCGAGCTGGGCGCCGCTCTCCTCGCAGACGCCGAGGCAGGCGTCGATGGCGGCGGGGGTCGCCCCCCAGTCCTCGTGGATCTTGAACCCGAGTGCGCCGCCGCGCAGTTGGGAGTGCATGGCCTCGCGGGAGGTGGTGTTGCCCTTGCCCAGCAGCCCGATGTTGACCGGGTGGGAGTCCAGGGCGGCGAACATCCGGGCCAGGTGCCAGGGGCCGGGGGTGATGGTGGTGGCCTTGGTGCCCTCGGCGGGTCCGGTGCCCCCGCCGACCAGGGTGGTGACCCCGGAGGCGAGTGCGGTGTCGAGGAGGGTCGGGGAGATGAAGTGGACGTGGGCGTCCACGGCCCCGGCGGTGAGGATCCGGCCGTTGCCCGCGATGACCTCCGTCTCGGGCCGATGACGAGGGCGGGTGCGATGCCGTCCATGGTGTCGGGGTTGCCGGCCTTGCCGATGCCGGCGATGCGGCCGTCGCGCAGGGCGACGTCGGCCTTGACGATCCCCCAGTGGTCGAGGATCACGACCCCGGTGATGACGGTGTCGGCGGCGCCCTCGGCCCGGGTGGTGCGGGCCTGGCCCATGGATTCGCGGATCACCTTGCCCCCGCCGAAGACGGCCTCGTCGCCGGCCCGGCCGGGGCCGCCGCTGAGGTCCTCCTCGATCTCGACGAGCAGGTCGGTGTCGGCGAGCCGGATCCGGTCCCCCGTGGTGGGGCCGAACAGGTCGGCGTACTCCTCACGGGTGAGCTCAGCCATCGAGGGGTCCTCCGGTCTCCCCGCGCAGCCCGGGGACGGTTCGGGTCCCGGCGAGCGGTACGAGCTCCACGGCCACCGGGATGCCGGGCTCGAAGCGGACGGCGGTGCCGGCGGCGACGGCGAGGCGAAGGCCACGGGCGGCGGCCCGGTCGAAGTCGAGCCCGGGGTTGGCCTCGGCGAAGTGGTAGTGGGAGCCGACCTGCACGGGCCGGTCGGCGGTGTTGAGGACGGTGAGCCGGGTGACGGGCCGCCCCTCGTTGAGGGGGATGCCGCCTTCGGGGTGCAGGATCTCGCCGGGGATCATCGGGCGCACCGTCCTTTCAGAGGATGGGGTCGTGGACGGTGACGAGCTTGGTGCCGTCGGGGAAGGTGGCCTCGACCTGCACGTCGCGGATCATCTCGGGGATCCCCGCCACGACCTCCGCGCGGGTGAGCACGGTGCGGCCCGAGGCCATCAGCTCGGCCACCGTGCGCCCGTCGCGGGCGCCTTCGAGGATGTGCGCGGTGATGAGCGCGACGGATTCGGGGTGGTTGAGGAGCACCCCCCGGGCCCGGCGCCGCTCGGCCACGTCGGCGGCGACATGGACGAGCAGGCGCTCCTGTTCGTGCGGGGTCAGCTGCACGGTCCCACCTCACTGTCGGCTCGGCGAAGCAACGGGCTCCGCACGTTAGGCCGCCCGCTTTTCCGTGGCGTTAACCCGTGTTTCGGGCAGGGCACGGGTTCGGCGGACGGGCGGCGCGGACGGCCGGTCCGTATACGGGGGCGACCCCCGGGCGAGCACGGAGAGTACGCAGTGCGATACCCGGGGTCACATCGGGCCGGGGCGCGGCGAGTTGCCGGCGGTCCGCGGGGCCCTGCGGGTGTCGACACGGCGGCGAATCACCTCACCCATTCGGCGTAGCGCAGACGTGGGCCGCCCGTGCCCCGGGTTGCGCACTGCGGAGGTTGAGCACGGCTGGTGCGCAGGGCTTCACTGCAGGTGGATGATTTTCAGCCGCCCTCAAACGTGGTGCGAATCACCCTTCAACCGCCAAATGGTTCAAGAGTGATGAGGCTCACAAAACAGTGAATCAGTTTAGTTTGCGGGCAGTTCATGGGTCAGGATCCCTGGGACGACAAGCCCCCGCCGCCGCGGCGGGGCGGTCCGGGCGGACGCCGAGTCCTGCCGCCTCACCCGGACGACTGGTCGACAGGAGTGCACCGGCAGGAGTGGAGGACCCAGGCAGTACGGAGCGCCGGCGGTGACGCCTGCGCGCTCCTCGGGGTGAAGCCGCTGCGGCGGCCGGGCGAACTTCGCAGGCCCGAACCCGACAGGTCATCCTTCACAGGCGGCTGACGAAGGGTTGCGCATGTCCGCGCTGAAGAACGTTCCGTCTGTCATGTCCCGAGCGGGTGCCACGTCGGTGCTCACGCTCGCCGTGGTCGGGGGCACCGTCCTGGTCCCCGGCGCCGGCTCGGAGGCGCAGGCGGCGACGTCCCACGCCACGAAGGCCCTCCAGGTGGCCGCGTCCAAGAAGGGGTCCCCGTACAAGTGGGGGGCCGCCGGCCCGTCCCGGTTCGACTGCTCGGGGCTGACGCTCTACTCGTACAAGCGCGCAGGCAAGACGCTGCCCCGCACGGCGGCCCAGCAGTACAACAAGACCCGCCACATCTCCGCGGGCGACCGGCAGAAGGGCGACCTGGTCTTCTTCCACTCCCGCGGCTCCGTCTACCACGTGGGCATATACGCGGGCTCCGGCAAGATCTGGCACTCCCCCAAGGCCGGCTCCACGGTCAAGCTGGAGAAGATCTGGACCGGCAGCGTCAAGTACGGGCGCGTCCGGTAGGTCCCGGGCGGGGACACGGGCCCTCAGCAGCTCTGTTCGGCGGTCGTCGCGGGTGCGGCGGCCGCCGTCCACGGCAGGGCGATCCAGACCGTCTTGCCGCCCTCCTCGGTGGGGGTCACCGAGAGCCTGCCGCCCGCCTCGACGGCGAGCCAGCGGATGATGACCATCCCGCGGCCGTTGTCCTGCTGCACCGCGGCGGGCAGCCGCCGCGGCCACCTCGGGTGGCTGTCGGTCACCCCGATGCGCAGCAGCTCCTCGCGCTCCAGCCTGAGGTCCACCGTGAAGGTGGGCGACTGGCCGAAGGTGTGCTGGACGGCGTTGGTGGCCAGTTCGGACACGATCAGGCGGACCGAGTCGGCCGTCCCGTGGTCCTCGGGCAGTCCCCAACCGCTCAGTACGCCGGCCGCGTACCTCCGGGCGAGGGCGACCGAGGCGGGCTCGCTCGGCAGAGTGACGGATGCTTCCTGGTGGTCTGCCATGGCGACGGTGTCCCTTTCCCACGTACGTCGAGCCAGACTGCCACTGCCCGCCCGGCCGATGCGGGCGTTCCCCCAAGATCTGCATATATCTGTCGCCCGAAGCGGTGAACTCTGCTACGGAAGAGCGTATTTGGACGCGATACCGGCAGACTGGCGCAGCGAGTGCCGGGGAAGGAGACGGGCATGCAGCACGGCCCCGCGGTGCGTCGGCGGCAGCTGGGGGAGGAACTGCGCGCGCTGCGCGACCGTTCCGGGCTCACGAGCGGCGAGACGGCCCGGCTGCTCGGCTGGCACCAGTCGAAAGTCAGCCGGATCGAGACCGGGCGCAGTGGCGTGAAACCGGAGGACGTACGGCTGCTGCTGGACGCCTACGGGGTCGCCGGCGAGGGGGAGCGGGCCCTGCTGGAGGCCCTGGCCGCCTCCGCCGCGAACGCCGGGGCGAGCGCGGGCCGCGAGCGGCAGTGGTGGCACGAGTACCGGGGGCTGCTCCCGCAGGAGTACCGCGATTTCATCAGCCTGGAGGCCGGGGCCCGGGCGGCGCGGACGGTGGAGCTCTCCGTGGTACCGGGACTGCTCCAGACCGCGGGCTACGCACGGGCGGTGACCAGGGCGGCCCTCGCCGGGCTCCCCGGTCCGAAGGTGGAGGCGCTGGTCGACGTACGGCTGGCCCGGCAGTCGGTGCTGCGGGCGGAGCCTCCGCTGGAGCTGAGCGCAGTGCTCGACGAGGCGGTGCTGCGGCGGCAGATCGGCGGTCCGGGGGTGATGGCCGAGCAGCTGCGGCACCTGGTGGAGGTGGCGCGCCTGCCCCATGTGCGTCTCCAGGTACTGCCGTTCAGCATGGGGGGTCATCTCGGCCTCACCGGGCCTTTCGTCATCTTCTCATTTCCGAACATCGCTGATCTGGACGTGGTTGTTCTCGACCATTTGACGAGTAGCCTCTATCTGGAGCGGAAGGAAGACCTCGAGGCCTACGGCGCCGCTTTCCGTACCATCCAGGCGCACGCCCTCCCGCCCCAAGACTCGTCGGATCTCATCAGCCGGATCGCTGACGGCGTGTAAGGAGGCACCATGTCCGCAACCCCCTTATCAACCGGCGGACTTCAGAACGGCGCACCGACCGACCCCCGGCAGGAACCGCACGCACTGCTCGACGGCGCGCAGTGGCGGCGCAGCACCCGGAGCACCGGCATGAACAACTGCGTCGAGGCGGCGGTCCTCGGCGGCGGCCTGCTGGCCGTCCGCGACTCCAAACGGGTCTCCGGCCCGGCCCTGCTCTTCACGGGAGGCGCCTGGGGAGGGTTCCTGGACTCCCTCGGCTCCCCCGGCTCCCCCTGCTCCAGGCGCTCCCCGGAGGAGTCCGCCTAGACCGCCCGGTCCGGCCGGCCGGCCGCGGGCGCGGTCCGCAGGACCGTGGCGACGGCGCGGTCGATCTCGTCCCCCGTGAGATCGGCCCGCGCGGTCAGCCGCAGCCGGGAGATGCCGTCCGGTACGGACGGCGGCCGGAAGCACCCGACGGACAGGCCCGCCTCGCGGCAGTCGGCGGCCCAGCGCAGTGCCGCCGAGGGCGAGGGGGCCCGTACCGACACCACCGCCGCGTCCGGCCTGGCAGCCGTCAGGCCGGCCGCGGTCAGCCGCCCGTACAGTTCGGCGGCGACCTCCCGGGCCCGCGCGGCCCGCTCCGGTTCCCGCTGCAGCAGCCGCAGGCTGCCCAGGGCCGCGCCGGCGGCCGCGGGCGCGAGCCCGGTGTCGAAGATGAAGCTGCGGGCGGTGTTGACCAGGTGCCGGATCACCTTGGCCGGGCCGAGCACGGCCCCGCCCTGGCTGCCCAGGGACTTGGAGAGGGTCAGGGTGGCCACGACCCCGGGGGCCCCGGCCAGGCCGGCCGCGTGGAGGGCGCCGCGCCCGCCCTCGCCCAGGACGCCCAGGCCGTGCGCGTCGTCGACGAGCAGGGCGGCCCCGTACGCGCGGCAGGCGGCGGCGTACCCGGCCAGCGGGGCCGCGTCCCCGTCCACGGAGAAGACCGAGTCGCTCACCACCAGGGCCCGGCCGCCGTGCCCGGCGAGGGTCTTGCGGACGGCCTCCGGGTCGGAGTGCGGGACGACCGCGGTCTCGGCGCGCGCGAGGCGGCAGCCGTCGACGATGGAGGCGTGGTTGGCCGCGTCGGAGACCACCAGCGAGCCGCGGCCGCCGAGCGCGGTGACGGCGGCGAGGTTGGCCGCGTACCCGGAGGACAGCACGAGCGCGGCCTCGAACCCGCAGAACGCGGCCAGTTCGGCCTCCAGCTCCGCGTGCAGCGCCGTACTGCCGGTCACCAGGCGGGAGCCGGTGGCGCCGGCGCCCCAGCGGCGCGCGGCGTCCACGGCGGCGGCGACGGTCACGGGGTGCCGGGACAGGCCCAGGTAGTCGTTGCTCGCGAGGTCGAGCAGGCGCGGCTGCGCGGCGCCCTCCGCGGGTTCGGCCTCGCGCGGGCGCAGGGTCCGCACCAGTCCGGCCCGCTCGCGCGCCCGCTCCTCGCCGTCGATCCAGGCGAACACGTCCGCGGCGGCCGCCCCGGCCGCTTCCCGGTCCGGGCCCCCGGCGGGGCGCGCTCCGGCGGGCGGGTGCGGGAGTGCTTCCTGAGGCATCGGCGGGGTCCTCGCGTTTTGTCGGCTGTCCACAGACCCTAACCCTCCGTGTTCCCTCCGGTGGTGTGGTGATGCACACACCCCTCTCCGGGGAACTTGTAGCTTCCCTCCTTGGCCGACGGCGGTGCCGTGCGCCAGGATCAGCCCCATGGACCTGCTGAACACCCTGGTGGACAAGGGGCTGCGGCGCGAGCTGCCGACCCGTGAAGAGGCGCTCGCCGTACTGGCGACCTCCGACGACGACCTGCTCGACGTGGTGGCCGCGGCCGGCAAGGTGCGCCGCCACTGGTTCGGGCGCCGGGTCAAGCTCAACTACCTCGTGAACCTCAAGTCCGGGTTGTGCCCCGAGGACTGCTCGTACTGCTCCCAGCGGCTGGGCTCGAAGGCCGAGATCCTCAAGTACACCTGGCTGAAGCCCGAGGAGGCCTCGCAGGCCGCCGCCGCGGGCGTGGCCGGCGGCGCCAAGCGCGTCTGCCTGGTCGCGAGCGGCCGCGGTCCGACGGACCGGGACGTGGACCGGGTCTCGAAGACCATCGAGGCGATCAAGGACCAGAACGAGGGCGTCGAGGTGTGCGCCTGCCTCGGCCTGCTGTCCGACGGCCAGGCGGAGAAGCTGCGCGAGGCGGGTGCCGACGCGTACAACCACAACCTCAACACCTCCGAGGCCACGTACGGCCAGATCACCAAGACCCACACCTACGCCGACCGCGTGGACACCGTCCAGAAGGCGCACGCCGCGGGGCTGTCGGCCTGCTCCGGTCTGATCGCGGGCATGGGCGAGAGCGACGGGGACCTCGTCGACGTCGTGTACTCGCTGCGCGACCTGGACCCGGACTCGGTGCCGGTCAACTTCCTCATCCCCTTCGAGGGCACGCCGCTGGCCAAGGAGTGGAACCTCACCCCGCAGCGCGCCCTGCGGATCCTCGCGATGGTCCGGTTCGTCTGCCCCGACGTCGAGGTCCGGCTCGCGGGCGGCCGCGAGGTGCACCTGCGCACCCTCCAGCCGCTGGCCCTGCACCTGGCCAACTCGATCTTCCTCGGCGACTACCTGACCAGCGAGGGGCAGGCCGGCCAGGCCGACCTGGACATGATCGCGGACGCCGGCTTCGAGGTGGAGGGCGCCGGTACGACGACCCTGCCGAAGCACCGCTCCGAGGCCGCCGCCGACGCGGCCGCCGGTGCCCCGGCGGGCGGCGGCTGCGGTTCGCACGGCGGCGCCTCGCTCTGCGGCCCGAAGGCCGAAGCGGGCTGCGGCTCGGGCTGCGGCGGCTGCGGCGGGCACGAGGCGCCCGCGGCGGGCGCTGCTGCCGGCGGCTGCGGAGGCGCGGCGGCTCCGGTTCCGGCGGCGGCTGCGGAGGCGGAGGCCGGTGCGCAGGCCGCTCCGGGCGAGGTGCGCCCCGAGCTGGTCTCCGTACGGCGCCGGGGTGCGGGAACGGACCTCGCGCCGAATGCCTGAGCCCCTCTCCACGGCCCGGCTGCTCGACCTGGACCGCCGGCACGTCTGGCACCCGTACGGTCCGATGCCCGGACGCCAGGAGCCCCTCGTGGTCTCCTCGGCGTCCGGGGTGCGGCTGCGGCTCGCCGAACCGGCCGAGGGCCGCAGCGAGTTGGTGGACGGCATGTCCTCCTGGTGGTCGGCCGTCCACGGCTACAACCACCCGGTGCTCAACGGGGCCGTCCAGGGGCAGCTGGAGCGGATGAGCCACGTCATGTTCGGCGGGCTCACCCACGAGCCCGCCGTCCGGCTCGCCTCCCGGCTGGTCGAGATCACCCCGGCCGGGCTGGAGCACGTCTTCCTCGCGGACTCGGGGTCGGTGGCGGTCGAGGTCGCCGTCAAGATGTGCCTGCAGTACTGGCGCTCCGTCGGCCGCGCGGGCAAGACCCGGCTGATGACCTGGCGCGGCGGCTACCACGGGGACACCTGGCAGCCGATGGCGGTCTGCGACCCCGACGGCGGGATGCACGACCTGTGGCAGGGCCACCTGCCGCGCCAGGTGTTCGCCGACGCCCCGCCGGCCGGCTTCGACGCGGCACCGGACCCCGCGTACGTGGCGCACCTGCGCGCGCTGGTGGCCGCGCACGCGCACGAACTCGCCGCGGTCATCGTCGAACCGGTGGTCCAGGGCGCCGGGGGGATGCGCTTCCACTCCCCCGCCTACCTGACCGTGCTGCGCGAACTGTGCGACGAGTACGACGTCCTGCTCGTCCTCGACGAGATCGCGACCGGGTTCGGGCGCACCGGCGCCCTGTTCGCCGCGGACCACGCGGGGATCACCCCGGACGTCATGTGCCTGGGCAAGTCCCTGACGGGCGGCTACCTGACCATGGCGGCCGCCCTGTGCACCGGGCGGGTGGCCGACGGGATCTCGCAGGGCGAGGTGCCCGTGCTCGCCCACGGCCCGACCTTCATGGGCAATCCGCTCGCGGCCGCGGTCGCGAACGCCTCGATCGACCTGCTCCTCGGCCAGGACTGGGCCCTGGAGGTCAAGCGGATCGAGGCCGGGCTGCGCGAGGGGCTGGCCCCGGCGGCGCAGCTGCCGGGCGTCAGGGAGGTACGGGTGCTGGGGGCCATCGGCGTGGTGCAGCTCGACCACCCGGTGGACATGGCCGCCGCCACCCGGGCGGCGGTGCGCGAGGGCGTGTGGCTGCGGCCCTTCCGCGACCTGATCTACACGATGCCGCCGTACGTGACGGGTGACGCCGACGTGGCGCGGATCGGCCGGGCCGTGTGCGCGGCCGCACGGGAGGGGTGAGCGTCCCATGGGCGTGATGGTGGTGTCCGGGACGGGCACGGAGATCGGCAAGACGGTGGTCACCGCGGCGCTCGCCGCGGTGGCGCTGGCGGCCGGCCGGACGGTGGCCGTCCTCAAGCCGGCCCAGACGGGCGTGGCCCCGGACGAGCCCGGGGACGTCGCGGAGGTCGCCCGGCTCGCGGGCGCCGTGACCGGGCTCGAACTGGCCCGCTACCCCGAGCCGCTGGCCCCCGAGCGGGCCGCGGCCCGGTCCGGGCTGGCGACGGTCGGGCCCGGGGAGGTGGCCGCCGCCGCGCGGAAGCTGGCGGCGGAGCACGACCTGGTGCTCGTCGAGGGGGCGGGCGGACTGCTCGTGCGCTTCGACCCGGAGGGCAGCTCGCTGGCCGACGCGGCCCGGCTGCTCGGCGCCCCGGTGCTGGTGGTGGCCCCGGCGGGGCTCGGCACCCTCAACTCCGCGCAGCTGACGGCCGAGGCGCTGCGGGCCCGCGGGATCTCCCAGGCGGGGGTGGTCGTGGGCAGCTGGCCCGCGGCACCCGACCTGGCCGCGCGCTGCAACCTGGCCGATCTGCCCCTGGTGTCGGGCGTCCCGCTGCTGGGCGCCGTACCCGAGGGGGCGGGCGGGCTCGCCCCCGGCGCCTTCCGGGAGGCCGCGGCCTCCTGGCTGGCGCCGGCGCTGGGCGGCGGCTGGTCGGCGGAGGAGTTCCTGGCCTCCTGGGGGTGAGTACGGCGGCCCCGGGGCGGCCTGGTCGGGGCCGGTTCCGCGCGTTCCGCGCGTCGAGGGGTGAGCGGGGGCGGCGGGGGGAGACTGGGGGTACGCGTACGTCCGCTCGAGGAGGTCCGTCATGCCCCTGCGATCCCGCGGAACACGGGTGCGGGCGCCGCAGAACGCCGTGCACCACCCGCTGTTCGCCCGGTTCTACGCCCGTATGAGCGTCCAGGCGGACGCGCACGGCGGGGTCGGCGCCCTGCGGCACGAGCTGCTCACGGGGCTGTCCGGCCGGATCGTCGAGATCGGGGCGGGCAACGGTCTGAACTTCGCGCACTACCCCGCGGCCGTGGCGGAGGTCGTGGCCGTCGAACCCGAGCCCACCCTGCGCCGGCTCGCCCTGAGCGCCGCGCTGCGCTCCGAGGTGCCGGTGGACGTGGTGCCGGGCGCCGCCGAGGCCCTGCCGCTCAAGAGCGAGGCCTTCGACGGCGCGGTGTGCTCCCTGGTCCTGTGCACGGTCCGCGACCTGCCCCGGTCGCTGGCCGAGATCCGGCGGGTCCTGCGCCCGGGCGGCGAGCTGCGCTTCTTCGAGCACGGGCTGGCGCCCGGCCCGGCGATGGCCGCCGTCCAGCGGGGCCTGGACCGGACGGTGTGGCCGCGGGCCTTCGGCGGGTGCCACACCGCACGGGACACGCTGGCCGCGATCGAGGCGGCCGGTTTCGAGATCACGGCCCAGCGGGGCCTGCGGGTGCCGCAGCGCGGGCCCGCACTCCCGAACTCGTACTGCGTCATCGGCGCGGCGCGACGACCGCGAACCTGACCCCCGGGTGGCGGGCCGGCCGGGGCAGGGGCCGCCGGGGGGCGACGGACCTGACCCCCGGGTGGCCGGCTGGGCGGGGCCGTGGCCGGGGCCGCCGGGGGGCGACCTGCCCGACCCGCCCGCCTCACCGGTCCCGGGTGCCCGCCCGTCCCGCCCCTCAGGCCTCGAGCGGCTTGACCCAGCGGGTCCACTGCTCCTGCGGCCGGTAGCCCGCGGCCTCCCAGGCCCGGTGGGCGGACTCGTTGCGGTCGAGCACCATCGCGTCCCCGCGGCGCCCGCCGAGGCCGGCGAAGCGCTGCTCCGCGGCAGCCAGCAGGGCCTTCGCCACCCCCTGCCGCCGGTGCCCGGGGTGCACCGCGAGCCGGTACAGGTGGCAGCGCCAGCCGTCGAAACCCGCGATCACCGTGCCCACCAGCTCCCCGCCCCGCTCGGCCAGCAGCAGGGCGCCGGGGTCCCGGGCGACCAGCGCCGTCACCCCCGCGAGGTCGTCGCTGATGCTCGTACCCTCCGCGGCGGTCCGCCAGAAGCCGAGGACGGTGTCCAGCTCGCCGGGTGCCGCCGGTCTGATCTCAAGATCGCTCATGGGACCATCCCAGCACCCGGCCCGACCGGGGTCGAACGGGTTTCACGGAGCGGACGGGAGCCGACGCCGCGCACCGGACCGGCCTCTGACCGATCATGGGACGGAGGTGAACCGATGACCGAAGTGCTCCTGCTCCTCCTGGCGCTGCTGCTCTGCCTTGCCTGCGGGGTGTTCGTCGCGGCGGAGTTCTCGCTGACGACCATCGAGCGCGGCGAGCTCGAAGAGGCCGCGGCGCGGGGCGACCGGGGGGCCGCGAGCGCCCTGTCCGCCGTGCGCAGCCTGACCTTCCAGCTCTCCGGGGCCCAGCTCGGCATCACCGTCACGGGCCTGGTGATCGGCATGATCTCCAAGCCCTCGATCGCCGCCCTGCTCCAGGGGCCCTTCGAGGCCGCGGGGCTGTCCGCGGAGGCCGCCTCGTCGACCGCCCTGGTGCTGGGCACCGCGCTGTCCACCGTCGTGCTGATGGTGGTGGGCGAGCTGGTGCCGAAGAACTGGGCGATCTCCTCCCCGCTCGCCGTGGCCCGGCGCGTGGCGACCGCGCAGCGGGTGTTCAGCGGCGCGTTCCGGCCGCTGATCGGGCACCTGAACACCACGGCGAACCACATGGTGCGCCGGCTGGGCATGGAACCGGCCGAGGAGCTGGCCTCCGCGCGGACCGCGCAGGAGCTGGTCGCACTGGCCCGGCACTCGGCCCGGGCGGGCGCGCTGGAGAGCGACACGGCCGAGCTGTTCGTCCGTACGCTCAACCTCGCGGACCTGACCGCGGAGAACGTGATGACCCCGCGGGTGCAGGTCACGGCCCTGGACGTGCACACCACGGCCGAGGACGTCGCGAACGCCACCCAGGCCACCGGCCTGTCCCGCTTCCCCGTCTACCGGGGCAGCCTGGACTCGGTGGTCGGGACGGTGCACATCAAGGACGTCCTGGCGCTGCCCGCCGAGGAGCGGCACCGCCATCCGGTGTCCCAGCTGCTGCGCGAGCCGCTGCTCGTGCCCGAGTCCCTGACCGTGGACCGGCTGCTGGACCGGCTGTCGGGCCGCCAGACCATGGCCGTGGTGATCGACGAGTACGGCGGCACGGCCGGGGTGGCCACGCTGGAGGACATCGTGGAGGAGGTCGTGGGCGAGGTCCGCGACGAGCACGACCCGCACGAGACCCCGGACCTGGCGCCCGCGGGCACGGACGCGCTCGGGCGCGGGCTGTACTCCGCGGACGGAGCCGCGCGCACCGACCAGCTGCGGCGGATCGGGCTGCGGGTGCCGGACGGGCCGTACGAGACCCTGGCCGGGCTGGTGGCCACCCGGCTGGGGCGGATCCCGGCCGTGGGCGACAGCCTGGAGCTGGACGGCTGGCGGCTGGACGTCGTGGACTCCTCGGGGCGGCGGGCGGCACGGGTGCTGCTGCACATGCCGGACGGGGAGGGCACAGCGGGGGCAGCGGGCGCAGGTGGGGCAGAGGGCGGGGCGCCTGGGGGCGGAGGGGTCGGATGACCGCGGTACAGCTGCTGATCGGCCTGGCGACCCTGATCGTCAACGCCTTCTTCGTCGGGGCGGAATTCGCGCTGATCTCGGTGCGGCGCAGCCAGGTCGAGCCGTACGCCGAGCAGGGCGACCGGCGGGCCCGCAGCGTGCTGTGGGGGCTGGAGCACGTGTCGGCGCTGATGGCGGCGGCGCAGCTCGGCATCACCCTGTGCACGCTGGTGCTGGGCGTGGTGGCGGAGCCGGCCATCGCGCACCTGCTGGAGCCGCTGTTCGACGCCGCGGGGGTGCCGGACGGGCTGACGCACGCGATCTCCTTCGTGGTGGCGCTGTCGCTGGCCACGTACCTGCACATGCTCTTCGGCGAGATGGTGCCGAAGAACGTGGCCCTGGCGGAGCCGGTGCGCACGGCGCTGGCCCTGGGTCCGCCGCTGGTGGCCCTGACCCGGGCGCTGAAGCCGGTGATCTTCGCGATCAACGCCTTCGCGAACATGCTGCTGCGGCTGCTGCGGGTGGAGGTCAGGGACGAGGTGGCGGCCACCTTCTCGGACGACGAGCTGGCGCGGATGGTCAAGGACTCCAGTGATGCGGGGCTGATCGACGACCGGGCGAGCGAGCGGCTGCACGATGCGCTGGAGCTGGGCCGCCGCCCGGTGACCGACGTGGTGCTGCCGGCGG
This sequence comes from Streptomyces sp. NPDC038213, assembly GCF_055600495.1. Lineage (NCBI taxonomy): Bacteria > Bacillati > Actinomycetota > Actinomycetes > Kitasatosporales > Streptomycetaceae > Streptomyces > Streptomyces sp. NPDC038213. The sequence goes on along the minus strand of NZ_JBVJYM010000014.1, from coordinate 76,572 downwards.
AACGGGTGGTGACGGCCCGGGAGGGGGTCACCCCGGCGGTGCTGGAGCGGCTGTCGGCGGAGTCGGGGTACTCCCGCTTCCCGGTGGTGGACGCGGACCGCCGGATCCTCGGCTACCTGCACGTGAAGGACGCGCTGGACGCCCCGGACCGGGAGGCGCCGTTCCCGATGTCGGAGCTGCGGCAGATCGCGCAGGTACGGGCGGACACCCCGCTGGACGACGTGCTGACCGCCATGCGGCGCAGCCGCACGCACCTGGCGGCCGTACGCGGGGCGGACGGGGCGCTGGCGGGCCTGGTGACCATGGAGGACGTGCTGCGGGAGCTCTTCGGGAACCCCGCCTCGGCCTGAGTGGCGGCCCGGTGGCGTCCCCGGGCGGGCCCTGGGCGCACCCGGACCCCGCACGGGCATCTCCCGGGCGCCCGGGACACCGGGGCCAACTGCGCGGTAACATCGCTCCGCCATGGAGATGAATGCGTCGTACACCAGTTTTGTCGCGGTCGGGGACTCCTTCACCGAGGGAATGTCCGACCGCCTGCCCGACGGCTCCTACCGCGGCTGGGCGGACCTCCTCGCCGCCCGCCTCGCGGCCCGCACCCCCGGGTTCCGGTACGCGAACCTGGCCGTGCGCGGGAAGCTGATCGGGCAGATCGTCGACGAGCAGGTGGACGTCGCGGCAGCCATGAAGCCCGATGTGATCACCCTGGTCGGCGGGCTGAACGACACGCTCCGGCCCACGTGCGACATGGGCCGGGTGCGTGGGCTGCTGGAGCAGGCCGTCGAGCGGCTCTCCCCCGCCTGCGGTCAGCTGGTGCTGATGCGCTCCCCGGGCCGCCGCGGTCCGGTCCTGGACCGCTTCCGGCCGCGGATGGAGGAGCTCTTCGCGCTCGTGGACGAGCTGGGCGGCCGGTACGGCGCCCTCGTGGTCGACCTGTACGGGGCTCCCGCGCTCGGCGACCCGCGGATGTGGGACGTGGACCGGCTGCACCTGACCGCCGAGGGCCACCGCCGGGTGGCCGAGGCGGTCTGGCAGGGTCTGGAGCTTCCCCCGGAGGAGGACTGGCGGGCCGTCCTGCCGCCCACGGCGCCCCCGCGCTGGCCGTCCCGGCGCGCGGAGGACCTCCGCTTCGCCCGCCAGCACCTGCTCCCCTGGATCGGCCGCCGCCTGTCGAAGCGCTCCTCGGGCGACGGGCTGCCGGCCAAGAGGCCGGAGCTGCTGCCCCTGGACGCACCGGCCTCCCCGCCGCTCTCGTAGATAGCCACAAGCAGGGCCGGGGCGCTGGCCTGCGCGAACCGACAGTAGAATCCGTTTACGTGACAGCCAAGCCCCGCATCCCCAATGTCCTGGCCGGCCGCTACGCCTCCGCGGAGCTCGCCGTCCTGTGGTCCCCCGAGTACAAGGTGACGCTGGAGCGTCGGCTGTGGCTCGCCGTCCTGCGCGCCCAGAAGGACCTCGGCATCGAGGTCCCGGACGCCGCGCTCGCCGACTACGAGCGCGTGCTCGACCAGGTCGACCTGGCCTCCATCGCCGAGCGCGAGAAGGTCACCCGGCACGACGTGAAGGCCCGGATCGAGGAGTTCAACGCCCTCGCCGGCCACGAGCACGTCCACAAGGGCATGACCTCCCGGGACCTCACCGAGAACGTCGAGCAGCTCCAGATCCGGCTCTCCCTCGAACTGGTCCGGGACCGCTCGGTCGCCGTCCTGGCCCGCCTCGCCAAGCTCTCCGGCGAGTACGCCGAGCTGGTCGTGGCCGGCCGCTCCCACAACGTCGCGGCGCAGGCCACGACCCTGGGCAAGCGCTTCGCGACCGCCGCGGACGAGCTGCTGGTGGCCTACGGCCGCCTGGAGGACCTCCTGGGCCGCTACCCGCTGCGCGGGATCAAGGGCCCGGTCGGCACCTCGCAGGACATGCTCGACCTGCTCGGCGGGGACACCGCCAAGCTCGCGGAGCTGGAGCAGCGGATCGCCGCCCACCTGGGCTTCGCGCACGCGTTCACCTCCGTCGGCCAGGTCTACCCCCGGTCGCTCGACTACGACGTGGTCACCGCCCTGGTGCAGCTGGCGGCGGCCCCCTCCTCCATCGCCAAGACGATCCGCCTGATGGCGGGCCACGAGCTGGTCACCGAGGGCTTCAAGCCCGGCCAGGTCGGCTCCTCGGCGATGCCGCACAAGATGAACACCCGCTCCTGCGAGCGCGTGAACGGCCTGATGGTCATCCTGCGCGGGTACGCCTCCATGACCGGCGAGCTCGCCGGCGACCAGTGGAACGAGGGCGACGTGTCCTGCTCCGTGGTCCGCCGCGTGGCCCTGCCGGACGCCTTCTTCGCCTTCGACGGCCTGCTGGAGACCTTCCTCACCGTCCTCGACGAGTTCGGCGCCTTCCCGGCGGTCGTGGCCCGCGAGCTCGACCGCTACCTGCCCTTCCTGGCCACCACCAAGGTCCTCATGGGCGCCGTCCGCGCCGGTGTGGGCCGCGAGGTCGCCCACGAGGTCATCAAGGAGCACGCCGTGGCCTCCGCCCTGGCCATGCGCGAGCAGGGCGCGGAGCGCAACGAGCTGCTGGACAAGCTGGCCGCCGACGGGCGCATCCCGCTGGACCGGGCCGCGCTCGACGCCCTGATGGCGGACAAGCTCTCCTTCACCGGCGCGGCGGGCGACCAGGTCGCCACCGTCGTCTCCCGGATCGAGGAGATCGCCAAGCAGCACCCGGAGGCCGCCGGGTACGCGCCGGGGTCGATCCTCTGATCCCGGGATGACCGCCGCATGACCCCCGAAGAAGCAGCCGCCGCCCGTGGCCTCGTCCTCCCGGACGTGGTCGCGGGCGGTCTGCGCGTGCTCTTCTGCGGGATCAACCCGGGCCTCCTCTCCGCCGCGACGGGCCACCACTTCGCCCGCCCCGGCAACCGCTTCTGGCCGGTGCTCCACCTCTCGGGCTTCACCCCGCGCCGACTGGCCCCCGCCGAGCAGGAGGAACTGCTCGCCTACCGGCTCGGCATCACCAACGTCGTCGCCCGCGCCACGGCCCGCGCCGACGAGCTGACCCCGGAGGAGTTCCGCGAGGGCGGGCGCATCCTCACGGAGAAGGTGGAGCGGCTGCGCCCCGAATGGCTCGCCGTGGTCGGCGTGACCGCCTACCGCACGGCCTTCGGCGAGCGCACCGCCCGGATCGGCCCCCAGGAGCGGATGATCGGCGCCACCCGGATCTGGGCCCTGCCGAACCCGAGCGGCCTCAACGCCCACTGGACGGCCGAGTCCATGGCCGAGGAGTACGGCCGGCTGCGCGCCGCCGCAGCGGGTCCGCGCCCGTGACCGCCGAGCGCAGCAGACGGGGCTGCGTCCGGCCCCACTGCGCGGCGTACAGCACCACCCGGCGGCCCCCGTCCCGCCCCAGGTGCACGCGGTCCGGGACCCCGCGCGGCTCGTAGCGGAGCTGCGGAACCGCTCCGCCGTCACGCGTCCCTGCGCCGGATCCCCGCCCAGCCGGCCAGCAGCGCCGCGCCCGCCCACAGGGCCAGTACGCCCATGCCCTCCCAGGGGCCCAGGGAGCCCGGCGGCACCTGGTGGAGCACCACCTGCCCGGCGCGGTCGGGCAGGTACTGCGCCGCTCCCCCGGCCACGCTCCCGATCACGAACGGCACGATCAGCAGCAGGGGTATGAGCAGGGACAGGACCGCGGCCCCGCTGCGCAGCAGCGCGGTCAGCCCGGCGGCGAGCAGGGAGACCAGGGCGAGGTAGGGCCCGCAGCCCACGACGGCGCGCAGGACGCCCGGGTCGCCGGCGCCGAGGGCGTACGGGCCCGTGAAGGCCTGCCCCGTGAGGAAGGCGGCCGCGGCCGTGACCAGGCCCGCGGCCAGGGAGGCGGCGGCGATGACGGCCGTCTTCGACAGGTAGAACAGGGTGCGGTCGGGCACGGCGGCGAGGCTGGTGCGCAGGGCGCCGTTGTGGAACTCCGTGGCGAAGGCGCCCACCCCGAAGGAAAGGGCGGCTATCTGCCCGAAGTTGACCCCGTAGAAGGCGAAGAAGAGGCGGTCGGCGCCCGGTTCGGACACCTCCTCCTGCCCCACCGTGGCCCCGACGAGCGCGGTGATGCCGACGGTGGTGAGGAACACGGCGAGCAGCGAGCCGAACGTGCTCCGCACGGAGCGTATCTTGATCCACTCCGCGTGCAGGACGGGCAGCGCGGACCGGGCGGTGCGGGGCGGGCGGACGGCCGGGGCGGCGGGGACGGCGGCGGTGCGGGCGGACATGGCTCAGGCCTCCTGCGGGCTGGCGGTCAAAGGGCCGGTGGGGGTGGCGGACGCGAACGGGGTGTCGGCGGCGGTGAGGTCGAGGTAGGCCTGTTCCAGCGAGGCCCTCTCGTCGGTCAGTTCCAGCACGGGGACGCCCTCGCGGGCGGCCAGGGCGCCTATCTCCTCCGCGCGGACCCCCTCGACGCTCCAGCGGCCGCCGCCGGCCTCGTCCAGCCGCCGCCCGGTCCGGGCGAGCGCGGCGCGCAGCCGCTCGGGGTCGGTGGTGCGCACCCGGACCCGCGGGGCGCTGCGGGACTCGATGAACTCCTGCATCGGCAGATCGGCCAGCAGCCGGCCCCGGCCGAGGACCACCAGGTGGTCGGCGGTGTCGGCGGTCTCGGCCATGAGGTGGCTGGACACGAGCACCGTGCGCCCCTCGGCGGCCAGTCGGCGCATCAGCTCCCGGATCCACACCATGCCCTCGGGGTCGAGCCCGTTGGCCGGCTCGTCGAGTATGAGGACCCCGGGGTCGCCGAGGAGGGCCCCCGCTATGCCCAGCCGCTGGCGCATCCCGAGCGAGAAGGTCTTGATCCTGCGCCCGGCCGCCGGGGCGATCCCGGTCTCCTCCAGGACCTCCGCCACCCGCCGGGCCGGGATGCCGTTGCTCACGGCGAGGGCCCGGAGGTGGTCCCGGGCCGTCCGGGAGCCGTGGGCGGACTGCGGGTCGAGGAGGGCGCCGACCTCGCGCAGGGGCTGCGCGCATCCGGTGTACGAACGGCCGCCTACGGCCGCCGTGCCCGACGTCGGCCGGTCCAGGCCCAGGACGAGCCGCATCGTGGTGGACTTCCCGGCCCCGTTGGGCCCGAGGAATCCGGTGACCCGGCCCGGGAGGACGTCGAAGGTGAGCCCGTCCACGGCGCGGTTCCTGCCGTATTCCTTGGTGAGTTCGCGGATCTCGATGCTGTTCATGGCCCCAGCCTCGCCGCCGGACCCCCTCCCCCTCCTCCCCCGCCAGGGGGGATCTCCTCCCCCGTACGGGGGAGACGGGGGCTGCGGGCCTGCTGACACGATGGCCGGATGCTCCGTATGCCCCGTCTCCTGCGTGCACCGGCCCGCCCGGTCACCTACTCGCGCTGGCTGCACCTGGTCATCCCGGCCTTCTTCATGGCCCTGTGGCTGTTCATCTTCCGGGACTTCCCCGGCTCGCTGGTGCCCCTGGTGCTGTACGCCCCGCTCGGGCTGCTCCCCTGGATGCGGCTCGTGGAGGGGGTGCAGGCCCGGCTGCTGCTGATGCCGCAGGACCCGGAGGCGGGCGCGGGGATAACCGAGGCCCGCGCGGGCACCTGGGCGGACCGCTGGCGGACCGTGCTGTGGCTGCAGGTGCGCGTGGCCCTGGCGGGCGTGACCACGATGGCCTCGGTCTGGCTGCCGGTGAGCACGGTCCACCTGGTGGTGTTCGCCGCGGGCGCGGGCGGGCCCGACTCCCTGGTGCCCCCGTGGCTGCCCCGGTGGGCGGCGTGGGCACTGGCGCCCGTACCCCTCGTGGTGCTGCTCGGGCTGGTGATACTGCTGGGCGAGGCGGCGTCCGGGGTGGCGCGCAGGCTGCTGGGGCCCTCCGCCGCCGAGCGCCTGACGGTCCTGGAGGCCCGTACCGCGCAGCTGCTGGAGCGCACCCGCATCGCCCGGGAGCTGCACGACTCGATCGGGCACGCGCTGACGGTGGCCGTGGTGCAGGCCGGCGCGGCCCGCGCGGCGGGGAGCCCCGAGTTCACCGAGCGGGCGCTCGCGGCCATCGAGGACACCGGACGGGCCGCGCTGGAGGACCTGGACCGGGTGCTGCGGGTGCTGCGGGAGTCGGGGCAGGAGCCCTCGAAGGGGCCTACCCTCGCGGAGGCGGACCGGCTGCTGGAGTCCGCGCGCGGTTCGGGGGCGGTGGTGGCCGCCGAGCTGTCCGGGCCGCTGGACCGGCTGCCGGGGCAGGTGAGCCGGGAGGGCTACCGGATCCTCCAGGAGGCGCTGACGAACGTGCTGCGGCACTGCGGGCCCGTTCCGGTCCGGGTGCGGGTCGAGGCGTCCCCCGCAGGGCTCCACCTGGAGGTCGCGAACCCGCTGCCCGACGACCGCGCACCCGGAGCCCCGGGCGCGGCCGGAGCGGGGAGCGGCAGCGGACTGCGCGGGATGCGCGAGCGGGCCGCACTCCTGGGAGGGGAGGCGCACACCGGGCCCGCCGGGGGCGAGTGGCGGGTGCGCGCCCGGCTGCCGCTGGAGCGCATACCCTGACCGAATGCCGGTTACCGTACTGCTCGTTGACGACGAACCGCTGGTCCGCGCCGGACTGCGCGCCGTGCTGGAGGCCCAGCCCGATATCGAGGTGGTCGGCGAGGCCGGGGACGGGGCGGCGGTCGTGCCGCTGGTGCGGCAACTGCGGCCGGACGTGGTCGCGATGGACGTGCGGATGCCGCTGCTCGACGGGATCGAGGCCACCCGGGCCGTCCTGCGCTCGGTGGACTCCCCGCCGAAGATCATCGTGGTGACCACCTTCGAGAACGACGAGTACGTGTACCAGGCCCTGCGGGCGGGGGCCGACGGCTTCCTGCTCAAGCGGGCCCGCCCGGCGGAGATCGTGCACGCCGTACGGCTGGTCGCCGCGGGCGAGACCCTGCTGTTCCCCGCCGCCGTCCGGGCCCTGGCCGCGGAGTACGGGAACCGCGAGGCCCGCCGGGCCCTGGAGCACGCGGCGCTCACCGAGCGGGAGGAGGAGGTGCTGCGCCTGATGGCCCGCGGGCTGACGAACGCGGAGATCGCCGGGGAGATGTTCGTGGGCGCGGAGACGGTGAAGAGCCACGTCAGCGCGGTGCTCTCGAAACTCGGGGCGCGGGACCGGACGCAGGCCGTGATCGCGGCGTACGAGTCGGGGTTCGTGGCCCCGGCCTGAGCCGGGGTACCCCCTGCTCCTCGCCGTGCCCGCGGCGGGGCAGTACGATCCGCCTGAACAGGTGCGCACGCTGGGAGGACACACGTTGGGGCAGCTGACCGGCGGGGATCCCTCTCTGCTCCGGCGGATCAATTCCGCCGTCGTACTGCGGGCCCTGCGCGCGGCGGGTTCGCCGACGCTGACCGACCTCACCCGGGTGACGGGCCTGTCCCGGCCCACGGTCGAGGGGGTGGTCGAGGGCCTGATGGCCAGCGGCCTGGTCGTGGAGGCGGTGGCCGAGGAGGGCGCCCGCAGGCAGGGACGGCCCGCGCGGCGGTTCCGGTTCCGTACCGAGGCCGGCCACCTGCTGGGCATCGAGATCGGCTCCCACCGGGTGGCGGCGCTGCTGTCCGGCCTGGACGGCCGGGTGATCGGCGCGGGCACGAAGGAGGTCGCGGAGACCGCGACCAGCGACGAGCGCCTGGAGAAGGTCCGGGCCACGGTCGCCGACCTGCTGCGGCGGGCCGGGGTGCCCCGGGACTCGCTGCGCGCGGTCGGGGTCGGCAGCCCGGGGATCGTGGAGGCGGACGGCACGGTCAGGCTGGGCACGGCGCTGCCCGGCTGGACGGGGCTTCCGCTGGGCGAGCGGCTGCGCCGCTCCTTCCGCTGCCCGGTGCTCGTGGAGAACGACGCCAATGCCGCGGCCGTGGCCGAGCACTGGAAGGGTTCGGCGCAGGACACCGACGACATCGTCTTCGTGATGGCCGGGCTGAGCCCGGGGGCCGGCTCCCTGATCGGCGGCCGGCTGCACCGCGGGTACGGCGGGGCCGCGGGCGAGATCGGGGCCCTGCACCTGCTGGGCCGGGGCGTGACCCCCGAGCGCCTGCTGTCGACCACGGGCGAGCCGCTGCACCCGCTGGACGAGCAGGCGGTCGCGAAGGTCTTCGCCGAGGCCAGGCGGGGTGACGAGCAGGCCGTCGCGGCGGTGGAGCGGTTCATCCAGCGGCTCGTGCACGACGTGGCGGCGCTGGTCCTGGCCATCGATCCGGAGCTGGTGGTGGTCGGCGGCTGGGCGGCCGGACTCGACGGGGTGCTGGAGCCGCTGCGCCGGGAGCTGGCCCGCTACTGCCTGCGCCCGCCGCGGGTGGCCCTGTCCCTGCTGGGAGAGGCCGCGGTGGCCACGGGGGCGCTGCGGCTGGCCCTGGACCACGTGGAGGAGCAGCTCTTCGCCGTGGAGAAGACGGTGACGGCCCGCCGCTGAGCGCGACGGGCCGCGGGTGCGTACCGAGTCGGGTACGCACCGGCCCGGCTTCGTACCCGACCGGGGATCTGCACCGGCCCGGGCTGCGTACCGTCCGGGCGCGGGGACCAGCCGACAGGGGGTACCGGCAGGACACGGCGGACGAGCCCGCCCGGGGTACCAGCCGACAGGGGTACCGGCCGGAGGTGGGTACCGGTCGGCCCGCGGGGTCAGGAGGCGCGGCGCTCGGCGGGGCTGCCGTCTTCGAGGATCTCCACGTCGCCCGTGGCCCCGAAGGTCAGCCGGCAGGTGTCCGCGCGGTAGGTGGCGACGGAGACCGCGGCCGTGCCCCCGGCGGTGAAGTAGCGGGTGGTGACCAGCAGCACGGGGGCGCCGGGCAGCCGGTCCAGCTCCTTGGCGTCGTCCGCGCGGGCGGAGCCGAGCTCGACCGAGCGGTCCTGGCCGAGCAGTTCCAGCCGCTGGAGCTCGCGCATCACGGCGCGGGCGCGGGAGGGGCCGGCAGGGGTGTCGATCGCGGAGAGGCCGGGGACGGAGACCGCGGGCACGTAGAGCAGTTCGGCGGCGACCGACTGGCCGTGCGTGACGCGCGTCCGGCGGACCGTGTGGACGACCTCGGAGGTGCTGACGCCGAGCAGGCGGGAGACGGCGCCCGAGGGCAGGGTCTCGGCGGCGTCCACGGGCTGCCAGCCGTCGACGGCCTCGCCGGGCCAGCTGTGCCGGGCGCTGCCGACGTCCACGCCCACGCGCGGCGGGGCGACCGTCGTGCCGACTCCGCGGCGGCGCTGGAGGCGGCCTTCGAGCTCCAGCTGCTCCAGGGCTTGCCGGAGGGTGGCGCGGGCGACCCCGAAACGGGCCGCGAGCTCACGCTCGTTGGGCAGTACCTCGCCCACGGCGAAGTCCTGATCGAGCGCCTCGCTCAGGACGGTCTTCAGGTGCCAGTACTTCGGCTCCGGTACCGATTCGAGCTGCGTCGTCCCCACCCTGACTCCTCCTGCAGTGGCCGTCTCCGGCGGTAGTTCCGCGCCTTTGTTTATTAAAGGTTCTTGCACTAACTCTGCCGACCATAGGGCGACGCACCCCCTTGGTCAAGACCAATGCTCGTACCTTTGCCGGGCACATCGGGCATACGTATCAGGCCGTTCACGGGATGTTCTTACGGAGTGCAAACTGCCCGTAACGCCCTGTGCCCCGCATCACATCGGACGCGGGGCACAGGCCCGATCACGGGAGCACATATGGAATTCAGCCTGCCAGGGAGGCCAGCTTGTCTGGATTCCGCAGGATGTAGACGCTCCGGATCCGGCCTTCGCAGACGTCGATCTGGAAGACCGAGTCGGGCGCCCCCGCGGAACGCACGAGGACCGCGGGGCCCGCGTTGAGCTCGACGAGCTCCATGGTCATATCGGGTACGGGCTTCTGGGCCGCGCCGAGCAGGAAGCGCGCGACCTTGTCGGCGCTGCCGATGACCCGCAGCGGCGCCCGGGACTTGCCGCCGCTGTCCCCGATCAGGGTGACGTCCGGGGCCAGCAGGGCCATCAGGCCCTCCAGGTCGCCGCCCCCGGCCGCGGCGAGGAAGCCCTCGGTCAGGGCCCGCCGCTCGTCCGGGTCCACGTCGAACCGCGGCTTGCGCTGCTCGACGTGCCGGCGGGCGCGGGTGGCGAGCTGGCGCACGGCGGGCTCGGCGCGGTCGAGGGCGGTGGCGATCTCGGCGTACGAGAAGCCGAAGGCCTCGCGGAGCACGAACACGGCCCGCTCCAGGGCGGAGAGGGACTCGAGGACCACGAGCACGGCGAGCGAGACGGACTCCATCAGGACCGCGCGCTCGGCCCCGTCCGCCGCCCAGGCCGCCGAGCCGGACGGCCCGGCGGCGGTGAAGTCGGTGGGCAGCGGCTCCGGCAGCCAGGGCCCGACGTACGACTCGCGGCGGGACTGCACCGCGCGGTGCCGGTCGATGGCGAGGCGGGTGGTGATCCGCACCAGGTACGCGCGGGGTTCGCGCACCTCCTCGCGGTCCGCGGACGACCAGCGCAGCCAGGCCTCCTGGACCACGTCCTCGGCGTCGGCCACGCTGCCGAGCATCCGGTAGGCGACCCCGGTCAGCAGCGGGCGGTGGGTTTCGAAGAGGCGGGCCGCGGAGGCGACCGCAGATGCGGCGGGGGCGCCGGCGGGGGGATCGGCCGGGCACCGGGCGGGGGACTCGTTCAGGGCGTCAGCGGTCATCTGATCATCCTGCCTCTTGCCGCCCAACCTACCCAACGGTAATGATGGTTGACGCTTCGTCTCTCTGCGCCGAGGAGCAGCTGCATGACCGCCGAGATGGCCGCCGCCGGGGTCCGCCGGGTCTCCTTCTCCTTCGACTCCCCGATCGGCCCGCGTACCGCGCGGGTGGCCTACGAGCGCCGCGGTGCGGGCGAGCCGCTCCTGCTGCTGCACGGCATCGGGCACCACCTCCAGGCCTGGCACCCGGTGCTGGACCTGCTCGCCGCGGACCACGAGGTCGTGGCCGTTGACCTGCCCGGCTTCGGCGCCTCGGACCCCCTGCCCGAGCGGGTCCCGTACGACCTGCCGACGGTCGTGGCCGTCCTCGGCGCCCTGTGCGGGGAGCTCGGCCTGGAGCGGCCGCACGTCGCGGGGAACTCCCTGGGCGGGCTGCTCGCCCTGGAGCTGGGCCGCGCCGGGCTGGTGCGCTCGGTCACCGCCCTGTCCCCCGCGGGCTTCTGGAACGGCGCCGAGCGCCGGTACGCCTTCGCCGCGCTGCTCGCGATGCGGGCCGGGGCCCGGGCGCTGCCGCTGTCCGCGGTGGAGCGGCTGGCGCGCAGCAGCGCCGGCCGGGCGGCCCTGACCGGCACCATCTACGCCCGGCCCGGGCGCCGCTCCCCGCAGGCCGTGGTCGCCGAGACCCGTGCGCTGGGCGAGGCGAGCGGTTTCGGCCGGACGCTCGCCGCGGGCGGTTCGGTCACGGTGACCGAGGACGTGCCGGGGCTGCCCGTGACCGTCGCGTGGGGCAGCCGCGACCGGCTGCTGCTGCCCCGGCAGGGGATCCGCGCCAAGCACCGGCTGCCGCAGGCCCGGCTGGTGCGGCTGCCCGGCTGCGGGCACGTGCCGATGCACGACGATCCGGCGCTGGTCGCCCGGGTCATCCTGGACACGGCGGCGCGGGCGGGGGAGACTGCGGCCGCGGGCACAGCAGGGGGCACCGGCTCGGACCGCTGAGCGGGACGGGGTCCGCAGCGCCGCGGACGCACCGCACGAAGGAGGGGCCCACGCCGCCGCACCCCGTCCGAAAAACGGACGAAACCCGCCGGATCGATGCTTAACCAGTCGGTCACAGGACGTTCGTGATCACGCAACACCCGTCCCCCACAGTGGTCTGCATGACTGACCGCACCCCTGTCCCCGCCGCACCCTCCGCCTCCCCCGCCCGCGTCCGCCGCCACCACTGGCGCCGCGACGTGGTCGAACTGGCAGCCCTGTTCACGGCCGTGGCCGTGGCCGACGCCATCGCGAACACCGTGGCGCACGGTCCCGACGGGCCGGTGCTGCTCGTGGCCTCGGCCGTGGTCCTGCTGGTCACGGCCGGGTTCCACACCTGGTGGGCCCGTCGCCACAGCCATGCGCCGCCCCCGCACGCGGGTACGAAGCCCACAGACCACGCAGACCCCGCAGGCCCCGCAGGAATCACGCAGACCGCGCCCGCCCCCGCCGCCTCCGAGGCCGCGCTCTGGCGGATGCGCACCACCGTACGCGACGCCCCCGGCAGCCTCGCGGCCCTGTGCACGGCGCTCGCGGCCCGCGGGGTGGACATCCTCACCCTCCAGACGCACCCCTTGGCCGAGGGCACCGTGGACGAGTTCCTGCTGCGCGCCCCGCAGGCCCTGACCGCCGCGGAGCTGACCCGTGCCGCGGCCCGGGCCGGCGGCCACAGCACCTGGATCGAGCGGGCCGACGCCCACGACCTCGTGGACGCCCCCACCCGGATCCTCGGCCTGGCCACCCGTACCGCGCTCGACGCCGCCGAACTCCCCCTGGCCCTGCGGCGGCTGCTCGGCCGCTGCACCATCCACTCGCTGCCGGCCACCACCCTGTCCGGCCACCCGACGGGCGCCGACGCCCCCGTGGAGGGCGTGCTGGAGTCCACGGTGATGCGCCTGCGCGACCCCTCCGGCGGGGCGATCACCATCGAGCGCCCGTACCTGCCCTTCACTCCCACCGAGTTCGCCCGGGCGCGCGCGCTCGTCGAGCTCGACGCCCGGCTCGGGCCGCGCGTGCCCCGCAGCCGGGACGTGCTGACGCTGCCCGAGGGCAACGAGATCACGATCCGCCGCGCCGACTCCTCCGACCTCGCTGCCGCGCGCGCCATGCACGACCGCTGCTCCGCGCGCACCCTCGGCCTGCGCTACCACGGGCCCGTCGCCGACGCCGACCGCTACCTGTCCCACCTGCTCAGCCCCCGCTACGGCCGCACCTTGGCCGTGACCACCGCGTCCGGGCGGCTCGTCGCCCTCGGCCACCTGCTGTGGGACGGGGACGAGACCGAGGTGGCCCTGCTGATCGAGGACGACTGGCAGCGCCGCGGCATCGGCTCGGAGCTGCTGCGGCGGCTCGCGGCCCTCGCGGTCGAGGCGGGCTGCGACAGCGTCTACGCCGTCACCCGCTCCTCCAACACCGGGATGGTGGCCGCCATGCGCGGGCTCGGCCTGCCCCTGGACTACCAGATCGAGGAGGGCACGCTCGTGATCACCGCACGGCTCGACGCCGTCCCCGCATCCTCCCGGCCCGCCTTCGACGCGGGCGACGCCTGGGAGCGGCACGGCGCGTAGGACAGCACACGGCGCGTAGGACACCGCACGGGCGCGCAGGCCGCACGCGGGCGGGCGCGGCGGCCGGTGCACACCGGCCCGTCAGGAGCCTCGGGCCGATTAGGTGGTGACGTGGGGACATTCTCCGTACGAAGATGTCCCCATGTCAGACACCCTCCACAGCAGCATGCTGCCCCGCCGGGTCGCCGACGCCTACGTCGACGACCTCATCGCCCTCGACCCGATCACCGGCACGTACCTCGGTGTGGCCGCCAGCTCCCCCTTCCTCCCGGACTTCTCCCCGCAGGGCCGCGAGGCCGTGGCGCAGCTCGCCCGGACCACCCTCGAGAAGCTGGCCGCCGCCGAGGCGCTGCCCGGCGCGGACACCGACGCGGAGCGCCGCTGCGCCCGGCTGCTGCGCGAGCGGCTGACCGCCGAACTGGCCGTGCACGAGGCCGACGAGGACCTGCGGGCCGTCAGCAACATCCACTCCCCCGCCCACTCCGTCCGCGAGGTCTTCACCCTGACCCCGCAGGAGACCGACGAGGACTGGTCGGCCGTCGCCGCCCGGCTGCGCGCGGTGCCGGCCGCCCTGGAGGGCTACCGCTCCTGCCTCGAACTGGGCCTGGAGCGCGGCCTGTACGGCTCGCCGCGGCCGACCGCCACCTTCGTCGGCCAGCTGGGCACCTGGGCCGGCGAGGGCGGGGAGCCCGCGTTCTTCGAGGAGTTCGTGGCCGCGAAGGACTCGGGACCCGAGGAGCTGCGCGCGGAGCTGGCCGAGGCGGCCGCGGGGGCGACCGCGGCGGTGGCGGCCCTGCGCGACTGGATGCGCGACGTGTACGCGCCGGCCGTCGAGGGCCGCCCCGACACCGTCGGCCGGGAGCGGTACGCCCGCTGGTCGCGGTACTTCAACGGCACCGACCTGGACCTGGACGAGGCGTACGCCTACGGCTGGTCGGAGTACCACCGCCTGCTCGCGGAGATGCAGACGGAGGCCGGGCGGATCCTGCCCGGCGCCGGCCCCTGGGAGGCGCTGCGCCACCTGGACGAGCACGGCACGCACATCGAGGGCGTGGACGAGGTCCGGGACTGGCTGCAGGGCCTGATGGACGAGGCCATCGAGGCGCTGGACGGCACGCACTTCGAACTGGCCGAGCGCGTGCGGCGGGTGGAGTCCTGTATCGCCCCGCCCGGGGGCGCCGCGGCGCCGTACTACACGAGTCCGTCGGAGGACTTCTCCCGGCCGGGCCGGACCTGGCTGCCGACCATGGGCCAGACCCGCTTCCCGGTCTACGACCTGGTCTCGACCTGGTACCACGAGGGCGTGCCCGGCCACCACCTCCAGCTCGCGCAGTGGACGCACGTGGCCGACCAGCTCTCCCGCTACCAGGCCACCGTCGGCATCGTCAGCGCGAACGCCGAGGGCTGGGCCCTGTACGCGGAGCGGCTGATGGACGAGCTGGGCTTCCTCAAGGACGCCGAGCAGCGGCTCGGCTACCTGGACTGCCAGATGATGCGCGCCTGCCGGGTGATCGTGGACATCGGCATGCACCTGGGGCTGGAGATCCCGGCGGACTCGCCGTTCCGTCCGGGCGAGCGCTGGACCCCCGAGCTGGCCCAGGAGTTCTTCGGGCTGCACAGCGGCCGGCCGGGCGACTTCGTGGAGAGCGAGCTGACCCGCTACCTGTCCATGCCGGGCCAGGCGATCGGCTACAAGCTGGGCGAGCGGGCCTGGCTGCTGGGCCGGGACAACGCCCGCGCCGCGCACGGGGACTCCTTCGACGCGAAGGCCTGGCACATGGCCGCGCTGTCGCAGGGCTCGCTGGGCCTGGACGACCTGGTGGACGAGCTGTCGAAGCTCTGAGGCCGGGGCGGGGGCCGGTACGCCGTACCTGACGGTGCCGCGTACCGGCCGCCCGCCGCGCGCGGTCTCAGCAGCCGCAGTCGTCGGAGTCCACGGGCGCGGTGAGCGGGTCGGCCTCCCCGCGCTGCTGCGGGCCCTGCCACGTCTCCACCTCGAAGCCCTCCCGGATCCAGTACTCGATGCCGCCGAGCATCTCCTTGACCTGGTAGCCGAGTTCGGCCAGGGCGAGGGCGGAGCGGGCGCCTCCGTTGCAGCCGGGGCCCCAGCAGTAGGTCACCACGGGCACGTTCTTGTCGAGGAGCTTCTCCGCCTGCCCGGGGATGAGGGCGGTGGGCAGGTGGACGGCGCCGGGTACGTGCGCCTGGTCCCAGGACGGGGTGGAGCGGGAGTCCACGAGGACGAAGCCCAGGTCGGCGCCCTGCTCCCGGTGGGCCTTGAAGGCGGCGGCGACGTCGGAGACGTCGGCGTGGAAGGCGAGGCTCGCGGCGAAGTAGGCGGCGGCCGCGGCAGGGGCGGCCGGGGGCACGCGCAGGACGGGGTTGGCGGTGGCGGGGGCGGTGGTCTGCGGCCGAGTCGTCGTCATGGCCGGAAATCTACGGCCGGTGATCATCTTGGGGAAGGGAGTTTCCCCGGCGTATCAGTTGTTGGACCGGGGATTCCCCTGCTATCCATGCCGGATGACCATGAACCCCCCGTACACCCCTGACGCCACCGACTGGCGGATCCTGGAGGCGCTCCAGGAGAACGGCCGGGCCGGCTTCGCCGAGCTGGCCCGCGCGGTCTCGATGTCCGCGAGCGCGGTCACCGAGCGGGTCCGGCGGCTGGAGGAGGCCGGGGTGATCACGGGGTACACCGCCGTGGTCGACCCCGAGAAGCTGGGCAAGTCGATCATGGCCCTGGTGCGGCTGCGCTACCCGCACGGCAACTACAAGCCCTTCCACGACCTGCTGGAGCAGACCACCGAGATCCTCGAGGCGCACCACGTCACCGGCGACGACTGCTTCGTCCTCAAGGTCGTCGCCCGCTCGATGCGGCACCTGGAGGAGGTCACCGGCCGGATCTCCGGCCTGGGCTCGGTGACCACCAGCATCGTGTACTCCTCCCCGCTGCCGAGGCGCGCCCTGCGCGACTGACGGGGCACGGGCGCCCCGGACGGTACGGGCGGTACGGCCGGCCCGGACGGTACGGCCGACACGGGCCGCGGAGACCGCACGGGCACCAGGGCCCGCGCGCTCAGTCCGCGGGCCCCCGCTGCCGGACCACGGAGCCGCCCCGCTGTTTGACGATCTCCAACTGGGCCTGCACGCGCGTGCGCAGGTCCCCGACGTGGCTGACGATGCCCACGCTGCGGTCCCGTTCGCGCAGCGAGTCCAGGACGTCGAGCACCTCGTCCAGGGCCTGCTCGTCGAGGCTGCCGAAGCCCTCGTCGATGAAGAGGGTGTCGAGCCGGATCCCGCCCGCCTCGCCGGTGACCACGTCGGCGAGGCCCAGGGCGAGGGCGAGGGAGGCGAAGAAGGTCTCGCCCCCGGAGAGGGTGGCGGTGTCGCGGGCCCGGCCGGTCCAGGAGTCGACCACGTGCAGGCCCAGGCCCGAGCGGCCGCGGCCGCCCGCCCGCTCGTCGGAGTGGACGAGGGTGTACCGGCCGCCCGACATCCGCAGCAGCCGCTCGGTGGCCGCGGCGGCCACCTGCTCCAGGCGGGCGGCGAGCACGTACGACTCCAGCCGCATCCGGCGCTCGTTGTCCGCGGACGTGCCCGCGGTCAGTCCCGCGAGCCGGGCCACCCGGTCGTACCGCTCGCGCAGCGGCCCCAGGGAGCGCAGTTCGGCCTCGGCCTGGCGCGAGAGCCGGTCGAGGTCCGCGCAGCGCTGCCGGGCCGCGTCGGCGGCGGAGGCGGCGGCGCGCAGCAGCGCCACGGCCCGGGCCGCCCGCTCCGCGGCCTCCGCGGGCCGGGCGGGGGCCCGGTCGGCCGCCTCTGCGGTGTCCGCCTCGCGGCGGCGCTCGGCGAGGGCGGCCTCCTCGGCCTGCCAGGCGTCGGCGCGGTGCTGGTGGGCGCGGCGCTCGTGTTCGGGCAGGACGGCGGCGGCCGCGGCGTCCGTGGTGTCGAAGCCGGCCCGGAAGGCGGCGTCGGCCAGCCGGTCGTCGGCCTCCTTCAGGCGCTCGGCGGCCGTCTCGGCCCGGCGCGCGGCCCGGACCGCCGCGGCGACCAGCCGGATCCGGGTCTCCAGGGTGCGGGCGCGGTCGGCGACGGTGGCGGAGTCGGCCCGTACGCGGGCGAGTTCGGCCTCCAGGGCGCGCTGCTCCCGGTCCAGGGCCTCGCGGTGGGAGGCGCGGGCGGCGGAGCGCTGCTCGGCGCGGCTGCGGCTCTCCTGGCGGGCCGCGTGCTCGTGTTCGGCGCGGGCGAGGGCCTCGCGGGCGGAGTGCAGGGACGCGGCCTCGGCGTGGGCGGCGGCGTGCTCCTGCGCCAGCTGCCCGGTGAGCCGCAGGAGTTCGTCGGTGCCGGCCCCGCCCGCGGCGGCGGAGGCCTCGGTGCAGGCCTCGCGCAGGGCGGCGAGGCGGCGCTCGGCGCCGGTGCGCAGGTCCTCGGCGTGCTCGTACCGCTCCCGGGCCGCGTCCTCGGCGGCGCGGTCCACGTGGCCCGGGGCCGGGCGGGCCGGGCGGGGGTGCTCGGGGGAGCCGCAGACGGCGCAGGGCTGCCCGGCGGCGAGGGCGGCGGCCAGTTCGGCCGCGATCCCGCGGAGCCGGGCCTCCTTGAGTGCGAGCCAGTCCTCGCGGGCCCCCGCGGACTCCTCGCGCAGCCGGAGCAGGGCGGTGTCCGCCCCGGCGGCCTCCCGGTCGAGCTCGTCGCGGCGGCGGGCGGCGGCGAGCTGGAGCCGGGCGGGCTCCAGCCGGCCGGCGAGCTGCTCGGAGCGGGTGGCGGCCTGCTGGGCCCGCTCGACCCGGCCGGTGAGCTCCGCCCGTACGGTGTCCCAGCCCGCGAGCCAGGCCGCACCCTCGTGCAGCTGCTCCTCGGCGGCGCGCGCCTCGCGGTCGAGGGCGGCGCGCTCGCGGGTGATCTCGGCGCTGCGCTGCTCGGCCCGCTCGGCGGCGCCGAGGGCGCCGCGCTCCTCGCTGAGCTGCTGCTCCATGGCGGTGAGCTGTTCGACCCCGGCCTCGGCGAGCTGCGGGGGGAGCTGGGCGCGGCAGCGGGCGTCCCCGTCCGCGGCGGCCCGGTGCTCGGCCGCAGCGGCGTGCCGCAGGTCGAGGGCGGGGGCGACGCGGTCGGCGCGCCGGGCCCGGTCGAGCAGGTCCTGTACGCGCTGCCGCTCGGGGGCCTCGGCGGCGAGGGCCGCGGCCCGGCGGACGGTCTCCGCGTGCCGCTGCTGGAGGCGGTCGAGTTCGCGGGCCTGCTCCAGGGCTTCGCGGGCGGCGGCCTCGCGGGCCTCGGCGGCGGTGAGGGCCGAGGCGGCGACGGCGAGCCGTTCGCGGGCCTCGCAACGGGCGACGGCGGCCCAGGACCGCACCTCCTCGGCGAGGCCGGGCTCGCCGGGGGCGAGCGGGGCCAGGGGCCGGGCGCGCAGGCCGGCGCTGTCCCCGGCGGCCTGGGCCATCCGCTGGGCGGTGCCGAGCACCCGCTCGTCGCCGGTGCGCACCCGCTCCTCGGCGAGGCGGCGCTGTTCGGCGAGCCGCTTCTCCACGGCGGCGAAGCGGCGGGTGTCGAAGAGCCGGCCGAGGAGCCGGCCGCGGTCCTCGGCGTCGGCGCGCAGGAAGCGGGCGAAGTCGCCCTGGGGCAGCAGGACGACCTGGCAGAACTGCTCGCGGCTCATGCCGAGGAGCTGTTCGACCTCGGTTCCGACCTCCTGGTGGGACCTGCTGAGGGCCTTCCAGCCGTCGGCGGCGGTGTGCTCCCGCAGCAGGGTCTGGGCCTTGTCGCGGGTGGTGCCCGTGCCGCGCTTCTTGGCGCGCAGCTGCTCGGGGCGGCGGGTCAGTTCGAGGCGCCGGTCGCCGACGGTCAGTTCGAGGACCACCTCGGTGGCGGTGCCGTCCTCGGCGTGGTCGGAGCGCAGGGTGGTGCCGGGGGCCTGGCGGCTGCCGGGCACCGAGCCGTACAGGGCGTAGCAGACGGCGTCGAGGACGGAGGTCTTGCCGGCGCCGGTGGGCCCGTGCAGGAGGAAGATCCCGGCGGCGCCGAGGGCGTCGAAGTCGATCTCCTGGGCGGTGGCGAAGGGCCCGAAGGCGGTGACGGTCAGCCGGTGGAGCCTCATCGGTCCGTCTCCCGCAGGGTGTCGTCGGTGCGTACGTCGTCGAAGGCGCGGCGCAGGACGGTGCGCTCCTCGGGGTCGGGGGCGCTGCCGCCGCGGACGTGGGCGACGAAGTCCTCGGCGATCTCCTGGTCGCTGCGGCCCTTGAGGCGTTCGGCGTAGGAGGCGCCGCCCGTGTCCGGGGCGCCCTCGGGGTCGAAGGCCAGGCTGAGGACGTGCGGGAAGCGGGCGGCGAGGCGGGCCATGGGTTCGGCGGGGCGGGCCGGGTCGGTGAGGGTGGCCTCGACCCAGGCCTCTTCGTGGGCGGCGAGCGCGGGG
The DNA here is from genome assembly GCF_055600495.1 of Streptomyces sp. NPDC038213. Classification (NCBI taxonomy): domain Bacteria; kingdom Bacillati; phylum Actinomycetota; class Actinomycetes; order Kitasatosporales; family Streptomycetaceae; genus Streptomyces; species Streptomyces sp. NPDC038213. The sequence goes on along the minus strand of NZ_JBVJYM010000014.1, from coordinate 56,946 downwards.
TCCGTCAGGAGGGTGTCGAGGGGGCCGCGGATCCGGGCGAGGCGGCGGGGCACCGGGGTGTCGAGCCGTTCGGCGGCGATCTCGCCCGCGGGGCCGAGCTCGACCAGCCACACGGTCTTGCGGTGGCCGGTCTCGGAGAAGGAGTACGCGAGGGGGGAGCCTGAGTAGCGGACCCGCTCGGTGATGGTCTGGCAGCCGTGGAGGTGGCCGAGGGCGGCGTAGTCGACCCCGTCGAAGACGGCGGCGGGGACGGCGGCGACCCCGCCGACGGAGATGTCCCGTTCGCTGTCGCTGGGCAGGCCGCCGGTGACGAAGGCGTGGGCGAGGACCACGGAGCGGGTGCCGGGGGCGCGGGCCGCGAGGTCGGCGCGGATCCGGTCCATGGCGGCCGCGAGCACGGCCTCGTGCCCGGCCCGCTCGGTGGCGAACTCGTCCTTGACCAGGGCGGGTTCGAGGTACGGGAGCCCGTACAGGGCCACGTCCCCGTGGGCGTCGCGCAGCACGACGGGCTCGGCGCAGCGGGCCGGGTCGGTGCGCAGGTGGACCCCGGCGCGGCCGATGAGGCCGGCGCCCACGCCGAGCCTGCGGGCGGAGTCGTGGTTGCCGGAGATCATGACGGTGGGCACGCCGAGGTCGGCGAGGCGGTGCAGGGCCCGGTCGAAGAGCTCGACCGCGGCGAGCGGGGGCACGGCCCGGTCGTAGACGTCCCCGGCGACGAGGACGGCGTCGACGCCGCGGGTGCGGACGGTCTCGACGAGGTGGTCCACGAAGGCGGCCTGCGCGGCGAGCAGCCCGACGCGGTGGAAGGACCGGCCGAGGTGCCAGTCGGAGGTGTGCAGAAACTTCACTCGACCCGCTCCGACCCTGCGCCCGCTGCCTGTGCCACCCCACAAGCCTGCCAGACCCCGCGGGCCGCTCGTATGCTCGGGCGCATGTCAGTACTCCTCCGCACGGCCGGCGCCACCGGGCGCATCACCCTCGACCGCCCCCGGGCGCTCAACGCCCTGACCCACGCGATGGTGGCGCGGATCACAGAGGCGCTCGACGCCTGGGAGCGCGATCCGGCGGTGTCCGCGGTGCTGCTCGACGGGGCGGGCGGGCGCGGGCTGTGCGCGGGCGGGGACATCCGGGCGATCCGGGAGTCGGCGCTGGGCGACGGGTCCGCGGCCCTGGCCTTCTGGCGCGACGAGTACCGGCTCAACGCGCGCATCGCCCGCAGCGGCCGGACCGGGATGCCGTGGGTGGCCTTCATGGACGGGATCGTGATGGGCGGCGGGGTGGGGCTGTCCGCGCACGGGGGCGTGCGCGTGGTCACCGAGCGCTCGCGGGTGGCGATGCCCGAGGTCGGCATCGGCTTCGTCCCCGACGTGGGCGGCACCTTCCTGCTGAGCAGGGCCCCCGGGGAGCTGGGCACGCACCTGGCGCTGACGGCGGACGCGATGGGCGCGGCGGACGCGCTGCTGTGCGGGTTCGCGGACCACCACGTGCCCTCGGAGCGGCTGGGGGAGCTGGCGGACGCGCTGGAGCGCGGCGGGGAGCCGCGGGAGACGGCGGCGGAGTTCGCCGTGCCGCCGGCCCCCGGGGTGCTGGCGGGGCGGCGCGAGTGGATCGACCGCTGCTACGCGGCGGACACGGCCGAGGAGATCGTGGACCGGCTGTTCGCGGCCGGGGACCCGGCGGCGAAGGAGGCGGCCGAGCGGATCCTCGGGCACTCCCCCACCTCCGTGAAGGTCACCCTGCGCGCCCTGCGGCGGGCGCGGGACCTCGCCGGTCTGGAGGAGGTGCTGGAGCAGGAGTGGCGGGTCTCCTCGGCGGCCCTGGCCGGGCCGGACCTGCCGGAGGGGGTCCGGGCCCAGGTCGTCGACAAGGACCGCTCGCCCCGCTGGTCCCCGGCCTCGCTGGCGGAGGTCTCCGAGGCGGCGGTGGAGGCGCACTTCGCCCCGGCGGGCCCGCTGTTCTGAGTGCTGCGGGACGGCGGCGGTACGGTGCGGCGCGCGGGCGGCGGGCCCGTGCGGAGCGCCGTGCGTCAGCCCTCGCCGTACGCCTCGCCGCCGAGGCTGAAGCCGGCGGTACCCGCCGTGGTGTCGGCGAGCCAGGCGCGGAAGGCCTCGACGTCCGACTCGGGCAGGCCGATCTCCAGGGCGACCGCCTCGCCGTAGCGGACGTCGAGGACGGCGCGCCCGGTGGCCCGCAGGTCGTTCTGCATCTTCCCGGCGCGCTGGTGGTCCACGGTGACGGTGGCCAGGCGGTAGCGGTGCCGGGTGACGGTGCCGAGGGCGTCGAGCGCCTCGCCGACCACTCCGCCGTACGCCCTGATGAGCCCGCCCGCCCCGAGTTTGACCCCGCCGTAGTACCGGGTGACGACGGCCGCGACGTACCGGACCTCGCGGCGCATCAGCATCTGGAGCATCGGCACCCCCGCGGTGCCGCCCGGCTCCCCGTCGTCGCTGGCCTTCTGCACGGAGGCGTCGGCTCCGACGACGTAGGCGAAGCAGTTGTGCGAGGCGGACGGGTGCTCCCTGCGGATGCGGGCGACGAAGTCCTGGGCCTCCTGCTCGGTCGCCGCGGGGGCGAGGGAGCAGATGAAGCGGGATCGGTTGATCTCGGACTCGTGCACGCCCTCGCGGGCCACCGTCTCGTACTGGTCTGCCGTCACCCGTCCACCCTACGGGGAATCCCGCGCACCCCCCGCGCCGTTGACCTGCGGTGTACGGGCCCCGCGCGGAGCCCGTACGCGTACGCAGGACCAGCGACCCAGCACCAGAACCAGCACCCGGCCAGTGGAGGCGACGCGTGTACGGAGACCCGGCAACCATCCGCAGGATCCTGACGGAGCTCGGCGACACCTGGGCGGTGGTCGGCCTCTCCGCCAACCGCGACCGGGCCGCCTACGGCGTGGCGCAGGTGCTCCAGCGCTACGGGAAGCGGATCGTGCCCGTGCACCCGAAGGCGGAGACCGTCCACGGGGAGAAGGGGTACGCCTCGCTGGCCGACATCCCCTTCGAGGTGGACGTGGTCGACGTGTTCCTCAACAGCCGGCTGGCCGGGCCGGTGGCCGACGAGGCGGCGGCGGCCGGGGCGAAGGCGGTCTGGTTCCAGCTGGGCGTGGTGGACGAGGAGGCCTTCCACCGGACCCGCGGGGCCGGGCTGCACATGGTCATGGACCGCTGCCCCGCCATCGAGATACCGGCGCTCTGACCCCTCCGGCCGGGGGGACGGCCTCAGCCCTGGTCGGCCTCGGCCAGGGCGGCCAGCTCGGTCTCGGCCAGCTCGCCCAGGGCCACGAGCTGCTCCGGGGTGACGTGGTCGGGGATCGGCACCGGGGCGGGGGTGCGCAGCGGGGGCTGCCAGCCGTTCTCGGCGTCCCAGCGGCGGACGATCCGGGCGGGCGCCCCGGCCACCACCGCGTGGTCGGGGACCTCGCCGCGGACCACGGAGCCGGCCGCGACGACCACGTTGCGGCCCAGCCGGGCGCCGGGCAGGACCACGGCGCCGGTGCCGAGCCAGCAGCCCGGACCGATCTCCACGGGGGCGCTGCGCGGCCACTGGCGGCCGACGGGCTCGTGCGGATCGTCGTAGCTGTGGTTCGTGGAGGTGATGTAGACCCCCGGGCCGCAGAAGGTGTTCGAGCCGATCGCCACGCGCGCGTCCGCGATCACGTGGCTGCCGCGGCCGAGCACGACCCCGTCGCCGAGCACGAGGACCGGGTCGGGGCCCAGGTCGAGGTCCGGCATCATCCCGGCCGTCAGGGTGACCTGCTCGCCGATGATGCAGTGGCCGCCCAGGTGGATCCAGCGCTCGCCGAAGACGGTGCCCTGCGGGAACGCCAGCCGGGTGCCCTCGCCGATCGCGCCGAACCGCAGCCGTCCGGGGGTCTGCGCGGTCACGGCCCCGGCGCGCTGGAGCCACTGCCAGGCGGCGTGGGCGGCGCGGGAGGCGACGCGGCTCCGCCAGGGGGCCCGGGGCTCCGCCCGGCCCGAGGATGAGAACGCGTTCTTGTTTTTCGGCACCCGGCCACGGTAGTCCGCGCGGCCCGCGCCGTCCGGCCCGCCGACCTGTGATCTTCACCCCATCGGCAGGACGGCGGGGCCGCGTGGCCTACGGTGCTGGAGGCGCGGCAGGAGTACACCGGCACAGCGAAGTGGGAGAGATCATGACCAGTCAGGCCGAGCGGGCCCTCGTCTCCGGCGTGGGCGGCAAGCGCCCCCAGGTGGACCCGGGCGCCTATCTGGCCCCCACGTCCGTGGTGGTGGGCGACGTGACGCTGGCCGCCGGGGCCAGCGTCTGGTACTCGGCGGTGCTGCGGGCCGACTGCGGTCCGATCGTGCTCGGCGCCGACAGCAACGTGCAGGACAACTGCACCCTGCACGTGGACCCGGGCTTCCCCGTCACCATCGGCGAGCGGGTCTCCATCGGGCACAACGCGGTCGTGCACGGCTGCACGGTCGAGGACGACTGCCTGATCGGCATGGGCGCGACCGTGCTCAACGGGGCCGTGATCGGCGCCGGGTCCCTCGTCGCCGCGCAGGCGCTGGTACCGCAGGGGATGCAGGTGCCGCCCGGCTCGCTGGTCGCGGGCGTGCCGGCCAAGGTGCGGCGGGAGCTGACGGAGGAGGAGCGCGAGGGCATCCGCCTGAACGCCGCCATGTACGGCGAGCTGGCGAAGCAGCACCGCGCGGACGTCACCCCGGGCGCCTGACCGGCGCCCCGACCGCCGGTCGGGCCGGCACGTGTGCGCGGCCCGACCGGCGGTCGGGGGGACCGCGCCGGGGGCGTCAGTCGGTGGTGACGGGTACCGGGGCAGCGGCCGGGGTCTGGGCCGCGACGGGGTCGGCGGCCGCCGCCTTCTTGGCGCGGGAGCGCAGGACCAGCATCGACGTGATCCCGACCAGCACCGCGAGCACCAGTCCGAGCCACGAGAACCGCTTCAGCCAGGCCTCGGCCACCACGCCCACGTAGTAGATGACGGCCGTCGTGCCGCCCGCCCACAGGATCCCGCCGAAGACGTTGGCGATCAGGAACTTCCAGTACGGCATCTGGAGGACGCCCGCCAGCGGCCCCGCGAAGATCCGCAGCAGCGCCACGAACCGCCCGAAGAAGACGGCCCACATGCCCCACTTCTCGAAGGACCGCTCCGCCAGCGCGATGTTCTGCGCGCTGAAGTGCTTCGGGAAGCGCCTGCCGAGCCGCGCCAGCAGCGGCCGCCCGCCCCTGCGCCCGATCGCGTAGCCGATCGAGTCCCCGATGATCGCACCGGCGACGGCGCAGGCCCCCAGGACCACCGGGTCGATCTCCCCGTGCTGGGAGGCCAGCAGCGCGGAGCTGACGAGGATGATCTCGCCGGGCAGCGGGATGCCGAGGCTCTCCAGTCCGATGACCACGCCGACCAGGAGGTAGATGCTGACCGCCGGAACGGTCTCGAGCCATTCCTGGATGTGCACTGGTGCGTCCTTCCGGGTCCCGTGCGCCCCCTGCGGCGCACGGCGCGCAGCCTACCGCTCCGCGCCCGTGCCCAGAGCCGCCTCCCGGGCCCCGGCGGGGGCCCGTACCACCGCCCTGGCCTGCAGCAGGAGGTCCCGCGAGGAGCGGCCCACGTGCACCGTCCGCGGCCCCGTGCCCAGCACCCAGCCGTGCTGTGCGGGGTCCCAGGAGGACAGGGTCCGGGCGTCGATCCGCACCCGGACCCGCTCCGCCCGCCCGGGCTCCAGCGTCAGCCGCCGGTACCCGGCCAGGATGCGTACGGGCTGGTCGAGCCGCAGTTCGGCCGAGGGCCCGAGGTAGACCTGCGCCACCTCGGTCCCGGCCCGCCGCCCGGTGTTGCGCACGGTGAACTCGACCAGCAGCCCGTCCCCGTCGGGGCGCACGGCCACCTTCTCGTACCCGAAGGTGGTGTACGACAGCCCGTGCCCGAACGGGAAGAGCGGGGCCACGTTCTGGGCGTCGTACCAGCGGTGCCCCACGTGCACCCCCTCGGAGTACTCCTGGCGGCCCCCGACGCCCGGATAGCGCAGCGGGTCCCCGCCCACGGGGTGCAGCTTCTCGCCGGTCGGGAAGGTCTGGGTGAGCCGCCCGCCGGGGTCGGCGTCGCCGAAGAGGACCGCGGCGGTCGCGGCGGCCCCCTCCTGCCCGGGGTAGTACATCTGGAGGACCGCGCCGGTCTTCTCCAGCCACGGCATGGTGGTGCTGGACGAGGTGTTGAGGACCACGGTGGTGCGCGGGTTGGCGGCCGCGACGGCCTCGACGAGCTGCTGCTGTCCGCCCGGCAGGCCGAGGCTGGTGCGGTCGCGGCCCTCGGTGGCGTCCTCGTACGCGAAGAGGACCACGCTGTGCGCGGCGCGGGCGGCGCGGACGGCCTCGTCGAGGTCGGCCGCGCGGGTGGCGCGGCTGGTGTGCCGCAGGCGGAAGCGCTGTCCGGAGGCCCCGCCCTCGGCGCTGATCTCGACGGGGTGGGCGCCGGCGGCGAGCCTGACCCCGGCGCGGCGGACGGTCATCCCGTCGGGGGCGGTGCCGAGGAGCCCGCCGGTGAAGTACTCGGCCACGCCCGCGCGGACGGGGAAGAGCTCCTTGCCGTCCACCCGGACCACGGGCCGCTTCCCGGTGTAGTGGACGATCACCGTCCAGTCGTCCTCGGCGGCGAGGGTGAGGGTCCCCTTCCAGTTCAGCGTGGCGCCGGGGGCCACCGCGCGCTCCTCGAACTCCGCGGCGGGGGCGAGCGCGCCGGCGGGGAGCCTCCGGCCGTACAGGTCCTCGCCGGCGGCGTGGGTGACGCGGACGCCCTGCCCGCCGGCCCCGTCCGCGCCCCCGGCACCGGCGCGTTCGCGGATGGCGGTGAGCGGGCTGTCCGCGCGGTCGGGGACGACGTGCGCACTGCCGCCGCCGCTGACGAACGGCACGGCCGCGGTGGCGCCGAGGACGGCGAGGGAGCGGGCGCCGGGCCCGGCCAGCGGCAGGGTGCGGCGCTCGTTGCGCAGCAGCACGGCCCCGGCGAGGGCCACCTTGTGGGCGGTCTCGGCCCCGGCGGCGGCGTCGCGGGCCGGCCGGGGCGGGGCGTCCCCGTCGAGCAGCCCGAAGCGGTCGAGGGTGGACAGGAGGCGGCGGACCGAGCGGTCGAGCACGGCCACGGGCACCTGCCCGCCGGTGACGGCCCTGCGCAGCGACTCGCCGTAGTGCCGGCCGCCGGGCATCTCCATGTCGAGTCCGGCGGAGATGGCGGGGGCGGTGCTGTGGGTGGCGTCCCAGTCGGACATCACCCAGCCGTCGAAGCCCCAGCGGGCCCGCAGCAGGTCCTCCAGCAGGGGCTTGCTCTCGCAGGCGTACACGCCGTTGACCTTGTTGTACGCGCCCATGACCGAGCCCGCGCCCGCGGCCACGGCCGCCTCGAACCCGCGCAGCTCGGTCTCGTGCATGGTGCGCTCGTCGGCGACGGCGTCGACGGTGGTGCGGCCCTCCTCCTGGTTGTTGAGGGCGTAGTGCTTGACGGTGGCGATCAGCCCCTCCTCCTGGATCCCGAGGATGACCTCGGCGACCAGGTCGGCGGTGAGCTTGGGGTCCTCGGAGAAGGTCTCGAAGTTCCTGCCGGCGTACGGGGTGCGGATCAGGTTGACCATCGGCGACAGCAGCACGTCCTGGCCCAGGGCGCGGCCCTCGCGGCCGATGACGCGGCCGAACTCGCGGGCGAGCTCGGGATCGAAGGCCGAGGCGAGCATGACGGGCGCGGGCAGGGCGGTGGCGGGCTTGGCGACGCGCACCCCGGCGGGCCCGTCGGCCAGGCGCAGGGCGGGTACGGACAGCCGCGGCACTCCGGGGACGTAGCCGGCCTGGCCGAGCGGGGCCGGGTCGCGCTCGCCGTGCAGGAGCCGGATCTTCTCCTCGAGGGTGAGCTTCCCGATCAGGGCCTCGACGCGGGCCTCGCTGCCGGGCCGGGCGGCCCTGCGGGCGGCGCGGTCCACCGCGGCGGCCACCGTGCGGACGGCGGGCGCGGGCGCGGCGGCGGGGGCGGCGGCCGGGGCGCACCCGGCGATCCCCGCGGCGACGGAGGCCGCTCCCAGCAGGCGCATGGCGGATCGTCGGGACACGGCCTCGGTCATGGGCGGCACTCCTCGCGGCGCGGCTGCTGGTGCGGGCGGCCGCGCGGTGCGGTCCGCCCGGCCACTGTGCGCCGGTGCCCTCCGGGCGTGCGTCAGACTCCCCCGCGGACGGCCGGGATTCCCCCGGCTGCGCCAATCCCGGGCCCGCCGGGGCGCCCGTACCCGGATCCGGAATCCGGGGATGCGGGGGTGCGGACGCGGCAGGGGCCCGGTCCGGCCGGCCGTGCGGGTCCGGCCGGACCGGGCCCCTCCGGGCGCGCGCGGCGGCTCAGCCGTTGGGGCGCAGGGTCCAGACGACCGTCATCTCGCCGGTCACGGCCTCGTCCTCGCGCTGGATGCTGACGGCCACGGGGAACTCGGGGCGGCCGCCCGCGTCGAGCTCCGCGACGATCTCGGCGGCCGGGCGGCCGAGGGTGGCGGTGGCGGTGACCACGCCCTTGGCGAGCTTCTTGTACGCGATCTCGGCCCGGACGGCGAGCGGCACGGCGCGCGAGAGCTGGTCGCCGAAGGCCGCCAGGACGATGGCGCCGCTGGCGGACTCGGCGAGGGTGAACATGGCTCCGGCGTGCGGGCCGCCGACGTGGTTGTGGTAGTCGGCCTGGTCGGGCAGGCGTACGACGGCCCGCTCCGGGGTGGTCTCCAGGAACTCCAGGTTCAGGGTCCGGGCCATCGGCACGGTGGCGGCGAGCAGTTCGCCCACGTTCATCTGGTCAGCGCTCATGGGCCGGATGTTACCCGTGGGTAGCAGTTCTTGGCCAGACCTGGCCGGGGGCGGCGTAGCCCGCGCGCGGCGTCCCCCTTATCGTTACTGGCCATGTGGCCAGAACAGCAGCCGCCCGGGGGCGAGCAGAACGCGCAGAACGGGCAGCCGAACCCGTACCAGCAGCCGGGTGAGCCGAACCCGTACCAGCAGCCGCAGCAGCCGGCTCCGCAGCCCGGCGGCTACGGCTACCCCCAGCAGACCCCGCCGGCCGAGGGGGGCTACGGCTACCCGCAGCAGCCGCCCGCGCCGCCGGCGAACCCCAACCCCTACGGCGGCGGGTACGGGCCGCAGTTCGGCCAGGACGGCCAGTACGGCTACCAGCAGCCCGCGCCGGGCGGCCAGTTCGGCTACCCGCAGCCCCCGACCGTCGAGTCCTGGGGCTACCAGCAGCCCGAGCCGCCGAAGCGCCGCAACACCACCGCCATGATCGCGATCGGCGCGGCCGTGGCCGTGGTCGTGGCCGCCTCGGTCACCGCCGGCATCGTCATGAACAAGGACGACGGCAAGGACGACCGGGCCGACGCCAAGCCCAGCGCCGCCCCGAGCAGCAGCGCCCCGTCCTCCCCCGCCGCGAACCCGCGGGCCGGCGGCGACACCCCGCCGCAGGTCCCCGGCTGGAAGGTCGTGGTCAACCCCAAGTACGGGGTCGCCTTCGACGTTCCGCCGGAGTGGAAGGTGGACAGCCCGGGCACCTCCCGCGGCTTCTCCGACGCGAAGAAGAACGACGGCATGCCCGTCGTCAGCATGTCGGGGACGGCCACGTGGAAGGAGGAGTGGTGCACCATCGACTCCGACAAGAACGGCTACCCCGAGAAGACCAGCCTCGCCGACGCCGGCACCAAGGGCGGGCAGGGCGCCAAGAACACCGCCGAGGCCGCGCGCAACGAGGCCGGCAACTGGGTCTGGGCGGGCTTCGCCCAGAAGGAGCCCAAGGGCACGGTGAAGGTCTCCAAGGCCCGCCCGTACACCACCGCCTCCGGCCTCACCGGCCATGTCGCGACGGCCAACGCCAACGGCGTGAAGAAGACCGACCGCTGCGACACCGACGGCAAGGGCCTGGCGTTCAGCTTCAAGACGGCCAAGGGCGACTTCGCGAGCTTCGTGCTCTTCGGCCCGAACAACGTCAAGGACGAGATCGCACCCGCCGTCTACAAGAAGATCCTGAGCTCGGTCCGCCTCACCGCGCAGTGACCGCAGCCGCAGGCTGGCGCACGTGAACCGGGCCGGTACCCCCGCGGGGGTACCGGCCCGACCGCGTCCCTCCCGCGCTCCCTGCCTCCCCATTTGGAATCCGGCGCGCGGGCGGGGATAGTCCGTGGGTGAGCTCTCGAACCGCCCTCCGCCGCCCCGCCTGGGCGGGCCGCAACTACACGCTGCTGACCGCCGCCGCGATCGTCACCAACCTGGGCAGCCACGGCGCCCTGATCGCCGCGGCCTTCGCCGTCATGGACGCGGGCGGTTCGAGCGGGGACGTGGGACTGGTCGCCGCGGCCCGCACCCTGCCCCTGGTGCTGTTCCTGCTGGTCGGCGGGGCGCTCGCGGACCGGCTGCCGCGCCACCGCGTGATGGTCGCCGCCAATGCGCTCAACTGCGTCTCCCAGGCCGTCTTCGCCGTACTCGTCCTCGCCGGGGACCCGCAGCTGTGGCAGATGATGCTGCTCACCGCCCTCTGCGGCACCGGCCAGGCCTTCTTCAGCCCCGCCGCCGAGGGGATGCTGATGGCCAGCGTCACGAGCGAGCAGGCCAGCCGGGCCTTCGCGCTCTTCCGGATGGCGATGAGCAGCGCGGGCATCGGCGGCGCGGCCCTCGGCGGGGCCATGGTGGCCGCGATCGGACCGGGCTGGGTGCTCGCCGTGGAGGCCGTCGCCTTCGCCGTGGCCGGTGCGATGCGGGCCTTCCTCGACGTGAAGCACATACCGGAACGGGCGCCCGGCGGCGGCCTGCTCTCCGACCTGAAGGAGGGCTGGCAGGAGTTCCGCTCCCGCACCTGGCTGTGGAGCATCGTGCTCCAGTTCTCCGTGGTGGTCGCCGTCGTGGGGGCGGCGGAGTCCGTCTACGGGCCGATGGTGGCCCGCGACGAACTCGGCGGGCCCGCGCCCTGGGGACTCGCGCTCGGGTTCTTCGGGGCGGGCACCGTAATCGGGGCGCTGGTGATGGTGCGGTGGAAGCCGCAGCGGATGCTGCTGGTCGCCACCCTGTGCGTGCTCCCGCTCTCGCTGCCCTCGGCGGCCCTGGCGGTACCGCTGCCCGTCTGGGGGCTGTGCGCGGCGATGTTCGTCTGCGGCGTGGCCATCGAGGGCTTCGGGGTCTGCTGGATGACGACCATGCACCAGGAGATACCCGAGGAGAAGTTCTCCCGGGTCTCGGCCTACGACTGGTTCGGCTCGGTGTCCATGCTGCCGCTGGCGACCGCGCTCGCCGGGCCCGCCGAATCGGCCTTCGGGCGGACGGAGGCCCTGTGGGGCTGCGCGGCCCTGGTGCTCCTGCCGACGCTGGCGGTGCTGTTCGTACCGGACGTACGCCGCCTCACCCGCCGCCCCGCCGCCCCGGCAGGCCCGCCCGCCCCTCCCGCTCCTCCCGCGGCGGAGCCGGCCCCGGCTGCGGCCGCCTGCCTCACCCGAGACTGAACGCCCCCTCGGGCGGCTGCGGCGAGGGCACGGCGTCCGCGTCCCCGACCGTACGGGCCGTTCCGATGAACCGGGCCAGGGCCGGCCCGTCCTCGACCCGCGCCGGAAAGGCGTCGGCCGCGCACAGCCGGGCCAGCGGGCCGGGGTCGAACTCCCCGTGCCAGGCCAGGACCACGGCGTTCCCGAACCGCCGCCCGCGCAGTACGGAGGGCTCCGCGACCAGCGCCAGCCCGGAGAACGCGGCGGCGAGGTTGGCCAGCTGCGAGCGGAGGAAGCCGAAGGGCGCACCGTCGGCGAGGTTCGCGGCGTAGAGCCCGCCCGGCCGCACGACGCGGGCCGCCTCGCGGGCGTAGGAGAGCGTGGTCAGCTGCGCGGGCACCCGGGAGCCGCCGAACACGTCCCCGACGAGGACGTCGGCACTGGCGTCGGGCGCCTTCTCCAGCCAGGCCCGCGCATCAGCGGCGTACACCTCGACCGCGGCCCCCTCGGGCAGCGGAAGCCGCTCCCGTACGAGCTCCAGCAGGGCCCCGTCGGCGTCCACCACCTGCTGGCACGAGCCGGGCCGGGTGGCGGCCGCGTACCGGGCGAGGGTGCAGCCGCCGCCCCCGAGGTGCACCAGGTCGAGCGGCGCACCGGGCCCGGCGGCGCAGTCCAGCACGTGCCCGAGGCGGCGGACGTACTCGAACTCCAGGTGCAGGGGGTCGTCGAGGTCCACATAGGACTGGGGCGCCCCGTCGACGGTCAGCAGCCAGGCCCGCTCCCGATCCACATCGGGCATCAACTTGGCCACCCCGCCACCCACATCCCGCACCACGGGCCTCACATCATCCACCCACCCATTCTCCCGCCCCCACCCAGGCACCCGCACTCACCCCACCCACCCACACCCACCCCACCCACCGCAGCCAAATCCAGCCCCGCCGGCGCTTGAGGCGCGGGGTCTGGGGCGGAGCCCCAGTTCGGGACCACCCCCAAGGGCCCCCTCACCCGAACCAGACCCCACCCGCCGCCTCCACATACGCCCCCGCCTGCGCCAACCCCGCCCGCGCAGCCCCCGCCCGCCGCCGAGGATCCAGCGCATTGCGCCCGAACACCCTCCGCGCAGCCCGGTCCGGCGTGATGAGCAGCACCCGCGCTCCCGCGGCCCGCAACCGCTCGGCCTGCGCCCGAGCAGACGGAACGACCCCGGCCCCCGCCGCCATCGGCGCGAGGACGACCACCCGCCCGCACCCCGCGGCAAGATCCGCGTTGGTGGAGGACCGCATCCCGCCGTCGATGAACCGCCGCCCCCCGATCGTCACCGGCGGCCACACCCCCGGCACCGCGCAGCTCGCCGCAACCGCGTCGACGAGTCCGGTGCCGTCGCTCCCGTCGAACGCCCGCAGCGACCCGCTCAGCGCGTCGACCGCCGTGACGACCAGCCGCCGCCGGGGCCACTCGTGCGAGACCAGCCGCCCCGCGAGCACCTTGCGGCGGACCTCCTCGTCCCCCGCCCGCGCGGCCAGCGCGAGGGCGCCCATGCGGCGCCCGTGCTCCTCCTGGTCCCGGGAGCGGACCATGCCGAGCACGTAGCGGGCCAGCAGCCCGGGGCCGAGCACGGCCGCGGCCTCCCCGGACGGGTCGGCGAGCTGGCGCTCGTACAGTTCGCCGGGGGTGAGGAGCCCGGAGGTGAGCTGGGCACCGACCACGGAGCCGGCCGAGGTGCCCACGACCAGCCCGGCGTCCCCGAGGTCCACCCCGGCCCGCGCCAGTCCGTAGAGGATGCCGGTCTCCCAGCCGATCCCGGTGAGCCCGCCGCCACCCAGCACCAGCGCCGTACCGCCCGCGCCTCCCCCACCCCTACTGCTGCCGCTACCGCTACCGCTGCCCATGCCGGTCTCCCTCCCCGCCCGCCGCCCGGGCCCGCGCCGGCCCTGGTGACGGCAGTCTGACGCAGCCGGACCGCGCCCACCACGCCGGGGCACCGGCAACCGGAACCCCCGCGGCCGCTCAGCCCCGCGGCCCCTCACCCCGCCAGCACCACCGTCCCCACCCCCACCGTCCGCCCGCCCTCCCGCACCGCGAACCCCAGCCCCGCCTCCAGGGGGACCGCCCGGTCCAGCAGCACGGCCGCCGACACCGTCTCCCCCGGCCTCGCGAACCCGCCCACCCCCAGGTCCACCGTGCCCGGCACGTCCGCGGTACGGAGGTGGAACTGCGGCCGGTAGCCACTGCGCAGCGGGGTCCCGCGGCCCCCCTCCCGCCCGGACAGCACGTACAGCCGCGCCTCGAACCGCCGGCCCGGCGCCAGCGAGCCCGGAGCCGCGAGCACGTGCCCGCGCCGCACCGCCCGCCGCGGCACCCCGTCGAGCAGCAGCGCGACGCCGTCCCCGGCCCCGGCCCGCGCCAGCGGCCGGCCGAAGGTCTCCAGTCCGCCCACGACCGTCTCGACGGGCGGCTGCGGACCCCCGCCGTGCACGGCCACCCGGTCGCCGGGCCGTACGGCGCCCCGCTCGACGGCTCCGGTGACGACCGTGCCGCGGCCGGCGACCGTGAACACGTGCTCCACGGACAGCAGGAAGGGCCCGCCGGTGTCCCGCACGGGCACCGGCACGTACGTGTCCACGGCGTCGAGCAGCGCCTCGACCGAGGCCGTCCAGCGCGGTTCGCCCGCGAGCGCCCCGCGTGCGGAGACCCGTACGACGGGCAGCCGGTCCCCGCCGTACCCGTGGGCGGTGAGCAGCGCGCGGACCTCCCGTTCGACGAGGCCGGCGCGGTCGGAGCCGACGGTTTCGGCCTTGTTGAGGGCGACGACGACGTGGTCCACCCCGACCTGCCGGGCGAGCAGCAGGTGCTCGGCGGTCTGCGGCATGACCCCGTCGCGGGCGGAGACGACGAGGACGGCGCCGTCGAGCCGGGCCGCTGCGGCGGCCATCGCCTTCGCGCGGGCCGCGCTGCCGGGCAGGTCGACGTGCGCGTAGCGGCGGGTGTCGGTCTCGTACTCGGCGTACCCGATGGGTCCGACGCGGGCGGGCGGGGAGGGGGCGGAAGAGACGGAGGGGGCGGAGGCGCCGGTCAGGCGTGCGGCCAGGACCTGGGTGATGGCGGTGGTGAGGGAGGTCTTGCCGTGTCCGGCGTGTCCCATGGTGCCGAGGTTCAGATGGGGTTTGGTGCGCGCGAATGCCGACTCGGGCATGGCTGGGCGGGTTCCTTCCCGGAACTCGAAGCGTGGCGGGGACCCCCGGATCCGGCCGACCCTCCCCCTGCGGGGTCCGCCGGACGGTCCGGGAAGGGTCAGCTTCGTGCGCCGCCCGCGGGCAGCGCCCCTATGGCAGCCTTCGGCGCGTCCGCGACTGCGGACCGTGCGGCGGGGAAGGCGTGCGGGGTCATGCTCCGATCCTGCCCGTCCGGCCGGCCACACGTCGAATGGATTTCCGTACGTACGGGGCTTCTCGGGGTGTTCGGGACGGCCGGGACCGGGGTGCCGGAGGGGGTGCGGAGGGCCGCCGACAGGTGTCCCGGGGGCCCTGCCCTGCCTGCGGGGGGCCGGGCCTTCAGGCCGCCCCCGGCGCCCGGTCCGCCTCCCGCCGGATCCCCTTGAGCGCCTCGCGGACGGACAGCGGGGAGAGCCGGTCCCGGGCCCCCTCGACGAACTCGGCGACGGCCCCGGGATCCGTCTTCGCGTACGCGCGCAGGCTCCAGCCGATCGCCTTGCGGACGAAGAAGTCCTGGTGGCCGGCCTGGCGCAGGCAGTAGCCGAAGAGCCGCCCGGTGTCGGTGGCGTCCTTGTAGCCGAGCTGGTGCAGCAGGGCGGTGCGCACCAGCCACATGTCCGCGTCCCCGCTCCACTCGTCCATGACGGCGGCGAGCTCCGGGTCGGCGGCGACCAGCGGGCCGACGGTGTGCGCGGCGAGCAGGTCCACCGTGTCCCACCAGGGCAGGGTGACCAGCAGCCGGCGCACCACCGGCAGCAGCCCGGAGGAGCAGCGCCCGACGTGCCGGCGCAGGTAGTCGACGGCGAAGTACTGGTACTCGCGGCCGGGCAGCTCCCAGCAGCGCAGGGCGAGGGCCGCGCAGTCGGCCTCGGCGGGCGCGGGCGCCCCGGCGAGCACCCCGCGGTCCAGGGCCCTGCGGGCCGGGGTCGGGATGCCGAGGAAGGGCGCGACGTGCTTCATGTACGCGGCGGCGGCCACCGCCCGCTCCGGGTCCGCGGCCGGCCCGTACGCGGCGCACAGCCGTTCCACGAGCACGTCGGCGAGGGCGCTGGGCGGGGCCGCCGGGACGGCTCCCCGCACGGCGCCGGACGTTCCCTGCCGGTTGGACCGCATGCGGTCCAGATTACGGCGATCACACACCTGTGTCGGTTACTCTCCCCGGATGTCTCTCCTGCTCGCACCGTGGGCCCGGCTCTCGCTGCTCGCCGTACTGCTCGTCTCGGCGGGCGTGAGCGTCCTCCTCTACGAGCCCCAGCGGCTGCTGTCCGAAGGGTGGCCGCCGGAGATCCCGGCCGCCCCCGCCGTCCTGCTCTTCGCCGTCGTGTACGGCCTGTGCACGGCCGCCTTCGTGCCGCGGCCCCTGCTCAACCTGGCCGCGGGCGCGGTCTTCGCCACGCAGCTGGGCCTGCTCGCCGCGGTGGCCGGCACCGTGGCCGGCGCGGCCGTCGCCTTCGGCCTGGGCCGCGGGCTGGGCCAGGAGGCGCTGCGGCCGCTGGTGCGCGGGCGCTGGCTGGAGGCCGCGGACGGGCAGCTCAGCCGGCACGGGTTCCGGTCGATGCTGGCCGTGCGGATCTTCCCCGGCGTACCGTTCGCCGCGGCGAACTACTGTGCGGCCGTCTCACGGATGCGCTGGGCCCCGTTCCTGCTGGCCACGGCCATCGGAACGGTCCCGAACACCGCCGCCTACGTCATCGCCGGAAGTACTGCGTCCACCCCGAGTTCACCCGCATTTCTTGCCTCGTTCGGGTTCATCGCGGTGTCGGGTGTGCTCGCCGCCGTGGTGGCCTGGCGCAAGCGCCACAAGCTGACCGGTAAGCGTTCCCCACAGCAACCCCCCGTGGTCGAGGGCGTCACTTTCGGGCCCTAGCATCGGACCCGACCTGCCCGCCGATCACTAAGGACGAGCACCCCCCGACATGAGCTGGTTCGAATCCCTAATCCTCGGTCTCGTCCAAGGGCTCACGGAGTTCCTGCCGATCTCCTCCAGTGCCCACCTGCGGCTGACCGCGGCGTTCGCGGGCTGGGAGGACCCCGGAGCGGCCTTCACGGCGATCACCCAGATCGGTACCGAGACCGCCGTCCTCATCTACTTCCGCAAGGACATCGCGCGGATCCTGTCCGCCTGGTTCCGCTCGCTGACCGACAAGTCCATGCGCTCCGACCACGATGCGCAGATGGGCTGGCTGGTCATCGTCGGCTCCATCCCGATCGGCGTGCTGGGCGTGACGCTCAAGGACCACATCGAGGGCCCGTTCCGCGATCTGCGCCTGATCGCGACCACCCTCATCGTGATGGGCGTCGTGCTCGGCATCGCCGACCGGCTCGCCGCGCGCGACGAGGTCGGCGGCCGGCACCGTGCCGTCCGCGAGCGCAAGACCCTCAAGGACCTCGGCGTCCGCGACGGCCTCATCTTCGGCATCTGCCAGGCCATGGCCCTGGTGCCCGGAGTCTCCCGGTCCGGGGCGACGATCTCCGGCGGCCTCCTCATGGGGTACACCCGCGAGGCCGCGGCCCGGTACTCCTTCCTGCTGGCCATCCCCGCGGTCCTGGCCTCCGGCGCGTACGAGCTGAAGGACGCGACCGAGGGGCACGTGTCCTGGGGCCCGACGGTCTTCGCCACCTTCGTCGCCTTCTTTGTCGGTTACGCCGTAATTGCCTGGTTCATGAAGTTCATCACCACGAAGAGTTTCATGCCCTTCGTGATCTACCGGATCCTGCTGGGCATCGCCCTGTTCATCCTGGTCGCCACGGGGGTGCTGAGCCCCGACGCGGGCGACCCGGCCCACTGACGGGCCGCTGCGCACCCTTTCGTGCACCGCGGGGCCCGCCCGGGAACGTTCCCGGGCGGGCCCCGCGTCGTTGTCCCCGGAGGAGCACGACGTCCACGACGAGGGGGTGCCCGGTGGGGCGACGAGTGGTGCTGGAGCGGTTTCCGGCCGGGAGCCCGCGCGGCAGCTGGCCCGCGGAGGAGTACGCGGCGGAGCGGCTGCGCGAGGGGGTGGCGGCCGAGGTGGTGATGGACCTGGACTCGGACGCGTTCCTGGTGGTCGTACGGCAGCGGGAGCCGGGTTCCGGCCACTGACCCCGCCCTGCCGGGCCTCCTGCCGGATCGGCTGCCGCACGACCCTTGGCCTGGCGGCCCGGCTGGCCCACACTGACCCGATGACGCAGCGTGTGGACCTCGCGACGGTGATGGACCGGCTGGCCGTGGACGCGGTGGTCACCGCGTACGCCGTGGCGGTCGACGACGGGGACTGGGACGCGTACCGGCAGCTGTTCACCCGCGACGGGCGGGCCGACTACGCCTCGGCGGGCGGGATCGAGGGCCCGGCGGCGGAGGTCGCGGACTGGCTCGCGGAGACCATGCGGATGTTCCCCGTCCGCCAGCACCTGATCGTGAACCGGCGGATCGACCTGGAGGACCAGGCGGGCTCGCCGGGCGACCGGGCCGGGGTCCGCGCCGACTTCGTCAACCCGATGCGGCTCACCGATCCCGCGGACCCGGAGACGGGCCCGAACTTCGTGGCGGGCGGCCGCTACACCTTCGACCTGGCCCGCACGTACGACGGCTGGCGGCTGCGCCGGGTGACCGTCCACGAGAAGTGGCGCCGCTTCGACGCCCGGGAGGCCCCGGCCCCGCGCGGCTGAACCGCCCTCCCCGGCCCACACTGGAGGCGCAAGGCGTGTCAGGAGCAGCCGAACGGCGTGCACGGCGTGCCGGGGAACCGGAGGCGTGATGCGATACCCGGCGGGCCCGCGGGGACAGGACGGGGCGCAGGAGCGGGAGCAGGACGGGGCCCGGGACGGCACCCGCGCGGCCGCTTCCGGCGGCGGCGCGGGCCGGGCCCGGCCGCCGGGGCCCGGCGGCCCGGACCACCCGAACGGCCCCGGCGGCGCCGCCCCGGAGCAGGAGGCGCACCGGGCGCAGGATCCGGCCCGCAGCTCCGGTGCCGAGCCCCGTACCGCCCCCACGGCCGCCCGCGCCCCGCGGCCGCCCCGCTGGCGGGCCCCCGCGGCCGTGGCGGCCGGGGCGCTGCCCGTGCTCGCCTTCCCGGCGCCTTCGCTGTGGTGGCTCGCGTACGGGGCCCTGGTGCCCTGGATGCTGCTCCTGCGGAGCGCCCCGTCCTCCCGGCGCGCGGCGTTCGAGGGCTGGCTGGGCGGCCTCGGACTGATCCTGGCCCTGCACCACTGGCTGCTGCCGAGCCTGCACGTGTTCCTGCTGCCCCTGGCCGCGCTGATGGGCGCGCTCTGGATCCCCTGGGCCCTGCTGGTCCGGCGGCTGCTGGGCGGGGCGCCCCCGGCCTCCCGCGCGGCCGCCGCGCTGCTCGTGCTGCCCGCGGCCTGGCTGGTGCCCGAGCTGGTCCGGTCCTGGGAGGGGCTGGGCGGGCCCTGGGGGCTGCTGGGGGCCAGCCAGTGGCAGGTGCCCGCGGCGCTGCGGCTGGCCGCGGCGGGCGGGGTGTGGCTGGTGACGCTGGCCGTGGTGGCCGTCAACACGGCCCTGGTGACGGCCGTCGCGGTGCCCGGGGCCCGGCGGACCGCCGCGGCGGGGCTCGCGGCGCTGGCCGTCTGCACCGCCGGAGTCTGGGCCTGGGTCCCGCGGCCGGTGCCCGCGGGGGTGCTGCGGGTGGCGGTGGTCCAGCCGGGGGTGATCGGCGGGGCGGACAGCGTGGAGCGGCGGTTCGCGGCCGGGGAGCTGCTGACCCGGGAGCTGGCGGCCGCCCGGCCCGACCTGGTGGTGTGGGGCGAGAGCAGCGTGGGGGCCGATCCGGGGCAGCGGCCGGACCTCACCCGCAGGCTGGCGTCGCTGTCGGCCGCGGTCGGCGCCCCGCTGCTGGTCAACGTGGACGCCCGCAACGGCACGGGGGCCGCAGGCGGCGCGCGGCCCACCGGCATCTACAAGAGCGCCCTCCTGATCGGCCCCGGCGGCCCGACCGGGGACCGGTACGACAAGATGCGGCTGGTCCCCTTCGGCGAGTACGTGCCCGCCCGCGGCCTCCTCGGCTGGGCGACCTCCGTGGGCAAGGCCGCGGGCGAGGACCGGCGGCGCGGGACCGCCCCCGTGCTGATGCCGCTGCCCGGCCACGGCGGGCTCCGCTTCGGCCCGCTGGTCTGCTTCGAGTCGGCGTTCCCCGACATGAGCCGGCACCTGGTCCGGCAGGGCGCCGGCCTGCTCGTGGTCCAGTCGGCGACCTCCACCTTCCAGGGCAGCTGGGCGCCGGAGCAGCACGCCTCCCTGGCGGCCCTGCGCGCCGCCGAGACCGGCCGGCCGGTGGTGCACGCGACGCTGACGGGCGTCAGCGCCGTGTACGGGCCCGGGGGCGCGCGGATCGGCTCCCCCCTGGGCACCTCCCGTTCCGCGGCCGCCGTGTACGAGGTGCCGCTGGCCGGGGGCACGACCCCGTTCGTCCGCTTCGGCGCCTGGCCGGTGTACGGGTCGCTGCTGGTGCTGGCGGCCTACGGCGCGGCGGAGGCCGTACGCTCCAGGCGCGCACGCGGCCCGCGCCGCCCGGGTGCGGCGGAGCAGCCCGGCCCCGCGGCGCAGACTAGGCCGGGGCCTGTTCCAGGGCCGTGAGGACCACCCGCTCGCACAGCTCGTGGGTGAGCAGCGCGTCGCGCGCGCTCAGGGTCTTGCCCACCGTCACGGCCTCCAGGAAGGAGTCCACGACCTGCTCGATCCCGCGCTGGCGGGCGACCGGCACCCAGTCCCCGCGGCGCCGCACCGTCGGCTGCCCCTTGTGGTCGACGACCTCGGCCAGGTTGAGGACCTGGCGCTTGGTGTCCTGCCCGGACACCTCCAGGGTCTCCTCGGTGGAGCCGGAGAGCCGGTTCATGATCCCGAGGGCGGTGAAGCCGTCCCCGGACATCTGGAGGACCACCTGGTGCATGAGCCCGTCGCGGATCCGGGCGCGCACGTCGATGTGGTCGGCCTCGCCGGGCAGCAGGAAGCGCAGGGTGTCCACGACGTGGATGAAGTCGTCCAGGACGAGGGTGCGCGGGTCCTCGGGCAGTCCGACCCGGTTCTTCTGCATGAGGATCAGCTCGCGCGGGTGCTCGGCGCACTGCGCGTACGCGGGGGCGTGGCGGCGGTTGAAGCCCACCGCGAGGGAGGTCCCGCGGGCCTCGGCGAGTTCGACCAGGTCCCGCGAGTCGGCGTACGCGTAGGCCAGCGGCTTGTCGACGTACGTGGGCACGCCCGCCTCCAGCAGCCGGCGGACGATCTCGGGGTGCACGGTGGTGGGGGCGTGCACGAAGGCGGCGTCGGGGCGGGCGGCGAGCAGGGACTCGAGGTCGGCGTGACGGCGCCCGGCGGGCACGTGGTACCGGGCCGCGACGTGCTCCATGGTGGCCGGGGTGCGGGTCTGCAGGTGCAGCTCCACCCCCGGCCTGGCGGCCAGCACCGGCAGGTAGGCCTTCTGTGCGATGTCGCCGAGTCCGATGCAGCCGATCTTCACCGGTGCCCTCCCTCTGTGCTGGTGCCTGCCTGTGCCGCGGCGCGGCCCGTGCCGGGCCCGCCGACGCGGGGCGCCGGGCTCCGCGGGGCCCGTCCCGCCCCGCAGCTTAATCCCTGGTGCCGGGGCCGCCGGTTCGGTGAGGATGGCCGCATGACGATCATCGAACGCCCCGAGCCCTCGACCACCGCCGGCGAACGGGAGAGCCTGGAGGGCTGGTTGGACTACCACCGCGCGACCCTGGCCCTGAAGTGCGCCGGCCTCGGCGACGAGCAGCTGCGGCGGGCCGCCCTGCCCCCTTCGGAGCTGACCCTGATGGGCCTGGTCCGGCATATGGCGGAGGTGGAGCGCTGGTGGTTCGCCGAGGTGACCGAGGGGCTCGACCTGCCCGACCTGTACTCCACCAGCGAGGACCGCGACGGGGACTTCCACGTCACGGACGAGCACACGTTCGCCGAGGCGGAGGCCGCCTGGCAGGCGGAGATATCGCGGGCGCGGGAGATCGCGGCCCGCCGCGGGCTGGACGAGCTGTCCGCCCGCACCTCGCGCGCCGGCGAGCACTTCAACCTCCGCTGGGTGTACACCCACATGATCGAGGAGTACGCCCGCCACAACGGGCACGCGGACCTGCTGCGCGAGCAGATCGACGGCGTCACCGGCGAGTGAGCGCTCACCCGTGCGGGGTGAATATCGCGTCCTGGTTTCCGCAACCGGGGCGGTGACCGCCAGAGTTGCGCGGGTGCATCGAACCCGAACCACGACAACGCTTCTGCTCGGAGTGGCCTGCGCGGTCTCTGCCGTCTCCGGCTGTGTGAATGTGAACCCCGTCGCGGTACAGCCCGCGGCCTCGGCCGAGCCCCCGCAGCACGACCCCCGCGGGGGCGCCACGCCCGCCCCGGTGGTGGTGCAGGCTCCGGCCCTGGAGGCCCTGGAGGCCGTACCGGACGCCCGGCCGGATGCGCGGGGCGGGGCCGCGGGCGCCCGCACCGCCTCGCGCCGTGAGGAGGCGCCGGTCATCCCCGCCGCCGGGCTGCCGGACGATCCGCAGCCGCCCGCGCCGCGCCCGGAGCCGGTCTCCGCCGGGGCCCGGGAGCCGGCCGGCGGGTCCGCCGCGGACGAGGAGCGGGGCCGGGGCCGCGGGGGCGGCAAGGGCACCGGGGAGGCGCGCGGGAAGGACCGGCCCCCGCGGCTGAAGGACCTGCCGAAGGTGCCCGTGGAGCCCGCCGACGTGTGTGCGCTGGGGCGCAAGTTCGGCAAGTGGCACAAGGACAGCCCCGAGTCCCGGATCTGCTCGGGGGTGTACGGGGAGTAGCCCGCCGGTCTCAGGCGAAGCGGCCCGGGTGGGGCCCCTGCCCCGCCGGGCCCTCCTCGGCGGCCATCCGCTGCTCCAGGCGGGCGATGGCGGCCCGGACGCCGTTGCCGTACCCGTCGTCCGCGAGGACGCGGGTGGCGGCGCGGGCCCGGGCCAGGTGGACCCGGGCCGCCTCCGGGCGCTGGAGTTTGACGTAGTCCGCGGCGAGGTTCAGGTGCAGGGACGGGTAGAGCCCCCGCACCGGGCCGGCGGGCCCGCAGCGGGCCGGGGGCCAGTCCGCGAGCCCGTCGGCGGCGTTCAGGGCCCGCAGGTCCCAGGCCAGCTCGTCGGCGGGGTCGTCCTGGGCGTCGGCCATGTAGTGCGCCAGGGTGCAGCGGTGGACGGGGTCGGCATCCGCTCCGATCTCCGTCCAGATGTCGCGCAGGCGGTTGCGGGCCTCCTCGCGGTCCCCGGCGTGGAGCAGCATGACCGCCTGGCCGATCCTGGTCATGACGGCGTCCCCGCACGCCTCCTGCTGCTCCGTCAACGCCGCCTCCGGTACCGAGCACCCGATGTGATCGTCCAGACGCTAACCGGCGGGGCGGCCATTCCCGCCGAGGCGCGTGGCGGCGTCAGCCGAGGTCCGGGATCCGCCAGTCGATCGGCTCATGCCCCTGGGCGGCCACGGCCTCGTTGATCTGCGTGAACGGCTGCGATCCGAAGAACTTCTTCGCGGACAGCGGGGAGGGGTGGGCGCCCTTGACCACGACGTGCCGCTCCTCGTCGATCAGGGGCAGCTTCTTCTGCGCGTACGCGCCCCAGAGCACGAAGACGGCCGGGTCGGGCCGGGCGGCGACGGCCTTGATCACGGCGTCGGTGAACTTCTCCCAGCCCCGGCCCTTGTGCGAGTTGGGCTCGGCCTCGCGGACCGTGAGCACCGCGTTGAGCAGCAGGACGCCCTGGCGGGCCCACGGCATCAGGTAGCCGTTGTCCGGGACGGGGAGGCCGAGCTCGGCCTGCATCTCCTTGTAGATGTTGCGCAGGGAGGGCGGCGTCTTGACCCCGGGCTGGACGGAGAAGCACAGCCCGTGCCCCTGGCCCGCCCCGTGGTAGGGGTCCTGGCCGAGGACCAGGACCTTCACGCTCTCGTACGGGGTGGCCTCCAGGGCCGCGAACACCTGCTCGCGGGGCGGGTAGACCGGCCCGGCGGCCCGCTCCTTCTCGACGAACTCGGAGAGTTCCCTGAAGTAGGGCTTGTCCAGTTCCTCGCCGAGGACGGGGAGCCAGGACTCGGGCAGGATCTCGGTCACGTCAACAACCTCCGGTAGCACGTTCGCTGCGTTCACCACGCACTGCAGAACCTACCGGCGGCCACTGACAGCCGAGCCCCCGCCGTCCCTCCCGGCCCCCGCCCCGCGGGCTACCAGCTGGTCTTGCGGTACAGCTCCCACATCTGCATGACGGTCTGCGGGTCGAGGGCGCGCTCGGCGCCGCCGATGTCCTCGCCCGCGGCCACGTACAGCTTGCCCTGCCACAGGGGCAGCAGCCGGACGTCCTCGGCGAGGATCTCCTGGGCCCGGCCGAAGTGGGTGTCGACGGCCCCGCGGTCGCTCTCGCGCCGCGAGCGGGGCAGGATGTCGTCGGTGATCTCCTTGGACTCGTACGGGGTACCGACGGCGTTCTGCTTGCCGACGAACGGCGCGATGAAGTTGTCCGGGTCCGGGAAGTCGGGGAACCAGCCGCGGCCGAAGGCCGGGTACTCGCCGTTCATGTAGCCGGCCTGGAAGAGCTTCCAGGGCACTCCGCGCAGGTTGACCTTGAAGAGGCCGGTGGCCTCCAGCTGCCGCTTGATCTCGCTGAACTCGGCGGCCGTCGAGGAGCCGTAGCGGTCGGTGGTGTACGCGAAGTCCAGCGCGACCTTCTCGGTGATCCCGGCCTCGCGCAGGATGCCCTTGGCCTTCTTCGCGTCCGGGTGCCCGAAGCGGTCGTAGAAGGGCGTCTTGTGGCCTGCCACGCCCTTGGGGACCATCGAGTACAGCGGCTCGGCGGTGCCCGGGTAGACCTTGGAGACCAGCGTGCCGCGGTCGATGACCTGGGCCACGGCCTCGCGGACCGGGCGCTTGGCGACGGTGGCGTCGGCCGGGTTGAAGACGATGTAGCGGATCTCCGCCCCGACGTTGTCGACGAGCTGCACCCCGGCGCGGCGGGACTCGCTGCTCTTGAGGTCCTTGATCTGCTCGGCGGTCAGACCGCGGTAGGTGGCGTCGATCTCCTTGTCCTTGAGGGCCTTGACCATCGGGACGGAGCTCTTGTAATAGCGGATGGTCACGGACTCGTTCCGGATGTCCGCGAATCCCTTGTAGTCGGGGTTCCGCTTGAGTTCTGCCTGCTGCCCGGCCGCGTAGGACTCGAGCAGGTACGGGCCGGAACCGGTGACCTTCTTGTCGGTTCGGAGCTTGTCGATCGGGTAGTCCTTGGGGGCGACCAGCGAGGCGGCCGGGGAACCGAGGACGAAGGGGAAGGTGGCGTCCGGCGTCTTGAGGTGGAAGACCACGGTGAGATCGCCGTTGGTCTCGACCTTGTCGAGGCTTCCGAACAGGTCCTTCGGGCCGAACTTGTCGGAGATCGCGAAGATCCGGTCGAAGGAGTGCTTGACGGCCTTGGCGTCCAGCGCCTCGCCGTTCGAGAACCGCAGTCCCTTGCGCAGGGTGCAGCGGTACGACTCGTTCCCGGAGTCCGTGAACTCGCAGCTCTCGGCCGCGTCCGGGGCGGGCTTGGCGGCCCCGGTCGGGTAGCTCAGCAGGGTCTGGTAGACGTTCCGGTACAGCTCCCAGGAGCCGTCCCAGGCCGCAGCGGGATCGAGGGTGGTGGGCTGGCTCGTCGTACCGACGACGAGCTTCTGGTCTCCCTCTTGGCCATCGTCCGAAAGCAGGCCGCACCCGGCGAGCAGGGATATGGACGCAAGGGCCGCAGCGGTCTGCAGACATCTGGTCCGGTTGAACACGTGCACGCTCCTCGATCAGCCATGGGATCGGCGAACGATACCGCAGTGCCCCACGAATCCAAGGGGCGGGACCCGTGGGGCACTTGACCGGTTCCGCACCCTTTAGGGATGCAATCGCCACCGGTCACCGAGGCCATTCGTCCGAATACCGGTCACCCAACTCCGGCATTCAGAAAAATTCCCCCGTCAACAATCAGAGTCTGTCCTGTGATCCATTCCGCTTGTCCGGAGGTGAGGAATGCGGCAGCACCTCCGATATCGGCCGGAACGCCCAGGCGGCCCAGCGGATAGGCCGCCGCGGCCTCCGCTTCGCGGCCCTCGTACAGGCTCTGCGCGAACCGCGTCTTGACCACGGCCGGGGCGATGGCGTTGACCCGGACCCCCGGGGACATCTCGTGGGCGAGCTGGAGGGTCAGGTTCACCATGGCCGCCTTGCTCATCCCGTACGCCCCGATGAAGGGCGAGGCGGAGACCCCGGCGATGGAGGCGATGTTCACGATCGCGCCGCCGTTGTCCTTCTGCCAGGCGTGCCAGGTCCGCTGGGCGAAACCCAGGGCGGAGATCACGTTGGTCTCGAAGACCTTGCGCGCCACCCCGAGGTCGAGGTCGGCGAGGGGGCCGAAGACGGGGTTGGTCCCGGCGTTGTTCACCAGGAAGTCGACCCGCCCGAAGGCCTCCATGACGCGGTCCACGGCCACGGCCTGGTGGGCCTCGTCGTGGGCCTTGCCGGCCACGGCGATCACCCGGTCCGCGCCCAGCCGCTCCGCGGCCTCCTTGAGCGCGTCCTCGTTGCGCCCGGTGATGCACACGCGGTCTCCGCGGGCGACCAGCGCCTCGGCGATCCCGTACCCGATCCCCCGGCTCGCGCCGGTGACCAGGGCGACCTTTCCGCTGTCCGCCACGGTGTTCTCGGTCATGAGGGTGCCTTCCGTCAGTTGAGGGGGCCGCCGGCCACGTACAGGACCTGTCCGGAGACGAAGCCCGCCGCCTCGCCCGTGAAGAAGGCGACGGCGTTGGCCACGTCCTCGGGGCGGCCCACGCGCTGGACCGGGATCTGGGTGGCCGCGGCCGCCTGGAAGTCCTCGAAGCCCATGCCGACGCGGGCCGCGGTCTGGGCGGTCATCTCGGTGGCGATGAAGCCGGGGGCCACGGCGTTCGCGGTGACGCCGAACTTGCCCAGCTCGAAGGCGAGGGTCTTGGTGAACCCCTGCAGACCGGCCTTGGCCGCCGCGTAGTTGGCCTGGCCGCGGTTGCCGAGCGCCGAGCTGCTCGACAGGTTGACGATCCGGCCGAAGCCGGCCTCCACCATGTACTTCTGGCAGGCCCGCGACATCAGGAACGCGCCGCGCAGGTGCACGTTCATGACGGTGTCCCAGTCGGCGTCGCTCATCTTGAAGAGCAGGTTGTCCCGCAGCACGCCGGCGTTGTTGACCAGGACGGTGGGGGCGCCGAGCTCGGCGGCGATCCGCTCCACGGCGGCCCCCACCTGCGCGCTGTCGGAGACGTCGCAGCCGACCGCGAGGGCCCGCCCGCCCGCCGCCGTGACGGCCTCCACGGTGTCCTTGCAGGCCGCCTCGTCGAGGTCGAGCACGGCGACGGCCCGGCCCTCGGCTGCCAGTCGTACGGCGGTGGCGGCGCCGATGCCCCGGGCCGCCCCGGTGACCACGGCGACGCGCTGCTCGGTGGTGGACATGCTGGTTCTCCTCGCCCTTGAAGACTGAACTCCACGTACGCCGGGCCCCGGGCGGACCCGCCCACCGGCACGATGGGTGAGCAACCGCTTAGTAGCCTCGGCGCTGGAGACGCTAGAAGCCCCGGCACCCGGTGTCAACGGCACCGGGCGGCCAGGGCTTCGCGGCGGGCGGGACCGCGGCCGGACCGGCGTACGCGTCCGGCCGGATCAGTGCACGAGCAGGCCGAGCAACCGCTCCACCTCGGCCTCGGGGTCGGCGGTCAGGCCGGTGTGCACCGGTCCGGGCTGGACGACCGTACTGCGCGGGGCGATCAGCCAGCGGAAGCGGCGCCCGGCGTCGTCCCCCGCGGCCGCGCCGGCGGCCTCGCCGCCCGCGCAGACCCCCTGGACGGCGCGCAGCGCCGCCCGGACCCCGGCCACGTCGGCCCCGGGGTCGAGGGCGTGGAGGCGGGCCTCGTCGAGGTGGATGCGGGCGGCCACGAAGGACCGGGCCCGGCAGTAGACGATCACTCCGGCGTTCATGCACTCGCCGCGTTCGACCCGGGGCACGACACGCACCAGTGCGTACTCGAAGACGTCCCGCTTGCTCACTGGCTGTCGCTCTTCTTCTTGTGGGGCCATTCGGTCAGGTGGTCGGACAGCCACCCGGGCGGCCCGGAGGGGGCCTTGGCCCTGACCTCCGTGGTGATCCGCTCGTGGATGACGGCCGCGCGCGGAAGAAGGGTATCGACGTAGGCCCGGCGGACCGCATCGGCGGAGTCGAATCCGGGCTCGTCCACGAGCCACTCGTCGGGGACCTCGGCCGTGACGGCCGTCAGCAGCTCCCGCGTGACCTGCGGGGCCAGCTCGGCGGCGGCCGCGGCGGTGTCGGGGGCGAAGGAGGCCAGCACGTGGTCGGAGGCGTTGTAGGGCTTGGCGGCGGCCGCCCGGGCCCCGGGCCAGTTGTGGTGCCAGATCATCGTGGCGCCGTGGTCGATCAGCCACAGCTCGCCGTGCCAGACCAGCAGGTTCGGATTGCGCCAGGACCGGTCGACGTTGTTGATCAGGGCATCGAACCAGACGATCCGCCCGGCCTCGACGGGGTCGACCTGGTAGGCCAGCGGATCGAAGCCGATGGAACCGGGGAGGTAGTCCATCCCCAGGTTGAGGCCGCCGCTGGCCTTCAGCAGCTCCTGGACCTCCTGGTCCGGCTCCCCGAGCCCGATGACGGGGTCGAGCTGCATCAGCGCCAGCTCGGGCACCCGCAGGCCCAGGTGCCGGGCCAGCTGCCCGCAGATGATCTCGGCGACGAGGGTCTTGCGCCCCTGGCCGGCTCCGGTGAACTTCATGACGTAGGTCCCGAGGTCGTCGGCCTCGACGATCCCGGGGAGCGAGCCGCCCTCGCGCAGGGGCGTGACGTAGCGGGTCGCGGTGACTTCGGACAGCATCCGACCAGGCTACGACCCGGACGCGCGGGGCTGCCAGTGACTTCCGACCTCTTCGGCCGTGGTGATGTCCGCGACCAGTGCCAGCGAGTTGCGGAGCACCTGCGCGGTGTAGTCCGCGGGCACCCCGGCGATCGCGTCGGCGGGGACGACCACGGAGTACCCGCGGTTGACCGCGTCGAAGACGGTGTTCGGAACGGCGATGTTCGAGGAGACCCCGGTGACGACCAGGGTGCGGCAGCCGAGGTTGCGCAGCAGGGGGTCGAGGTCGGTGCCGGCCATCGGGGAGAGCCCGTGGAGCCTGCTGACCACGATGTCCTCCCCGGCCACCTCGATCGGGGCGGCGACCCGTACGGCCGCGGTCCCGGAGAGCTGCTGTACGGGCAGCCGGCCGGCCGCGCGGAAGAGGCGGGCGTTGCGGTTGGCGCCCCGGCCGTCGGGGCGCCGCTCCGCGACCGCGTGGACCACCTGCACCCCGGCGAGGTGCGCCGCCCGCACCAGCCCGGCCACCCGGCGCAGCATCCCGGAGGCCTCGGCCTCCTCGGCCAGCTGGGGCAGGGCGCTGTCGGGGCCGACGACGCCGTTCTGGCATTCGATGGTGAGCAGCACGGTGGTGGCGGGATCGAGCTCGGGCATGGCTCCCCCTGGCGTGTGGGCGGAAGAGCCCCCATGATTCCTGACACACAGTCAGATGTGAAGGGGAGCAGGGGACATGGATGACACGCAGCGGCGCAGCCGCCGGATCATGATGACGCCCGGCGAGGTGGACGGCTTCCTGCGCGAGCAGCGCACCTGCCGGGTGGCCACGGTCTCCCCGGACGGCCGCCCGCACGTCGGCGCCCTGTGGTTCGTCTGGGACGGGACCTCGCTGTGGCTCTACTCGATCACGCGCAGCCGCCGCTGGGCCGATCTGCGCAAGGACCCCCGGATCTCGGTGCTGGTGGACGCCGGGGAGTCGTACGACGAGCTGCGCGGGGTGGAGCTGTCCGGTACCGCGGAGTTCGTGGGCGAGGCCCCCCGCACGGGCGAGCCCTGCCCCGAACTCGCCGAGCCGGAGAGGCTGTTCCCGGTGAAGAACTTCGGCATCGAGGAGATGCCCCACGACGGGCGGCACGCGTGGATCCGGCTGACCCCGGACTCGGTGGTGTCCTGGGACTTCCGCAAGCGCTGAGCTCAGGCCGCGCCCGCGCCGCCCAGGTCCCGCCCCGCCGCCCGCAGCGCGTCCAGCGCGGCGCGGACCGAGGGCCTGCGGTCGGCGTCGGCGCGCCACACCGCGTGGATGTGCCGCAGCACCGGGTCGCGCACCGGCAGCAGCCGTACGCCCGGGGGCACCGGACCGCGCCCCAGCCGGGGCGCCACGCACACGCCCAGCCCCGCCGCGACGAAGGCCAGCTGGGTGTGGTGCTCCTCGGCGATGTGCTCGATCCGCGGCTCGACGCCCTCGCCGCGCAGGGTGAACACGAGCCACTCGTGGCAGAACTGGCCCTCGTTCCAGGAGATCCAGTCGTCGTGCGCGAACTCGGCGAGGGAGACCTCGGCCCGCCCGGCGAGCGGGTGCCCCTCGGGTACGGCCACGTCGGCGGCGTCGTCGAGCAGGTGCGCCCGTACGAGCTCGCCCGGGACCGGCATCCGCTTGTTGTACCAGTCGATCGCCATGGCGACGTCGGCGTCCCCGCGGACCACGGCCGCCATGCCCTCCTCCGGCTCGGTCTCCCAGGTGCGCACGCGCAGCTCCGGGTGGTCCCGGCGCAGGGCGCACAGGGCGGCGGGCAGGAGTCCGCGCAGGGCGGTGGGGAAGGCGGCGATCCGCAGCTCCCCGACCGCCCGGCCGCGCTGGGCCTCCACATCGGCCTGGGCCCGCTCCACCTGGGAGATGATCTGCGCGGCATGCCCGGCGAGCAGCCGGCCCGCGTCGGTGAGGCGGACCCCTCGGCCGCTGCGGGCCAGCAGCGGCTGGCCGACCTCGCGCTCCAGCTTGGCCATCTGCTGCGAGACGGCGGAGGTGGTCACGTGCAGGCCCTCGGCCGCGCCGCTGACCGAGCCGTGGCGGGCGAGGGCGTCGAGGGTGCGCAGCCGCTCCAGGTTCAACATGTAAGCAACACTACGCTTTCTGGTCCATCAATTCTCGCTTGTGCTAAGAGGTGCAGGCCAGCAGGGTGGTGCCATGCCTCCCCGCCCCGCTCCCGCCGCCCCGCCCGCACCCGCCGCCCCGCCCCAGAGCCCACAGAGCCCCCAGAGCCCTCCGGCCGCCGCCCGCCGCCGCGTCCTCGACTGGCGCCTGCGGTTCGCGGTCCTCTCGGTGATCTGGGGCTTCAGCTTCCTGTTCATGAAGGTGGGCACGGAGGCCTACGCGCCCCTCCAGGTCTCCCTGGGCCGGGTGTTCTTCGGCACGGCGGTGCTGGGCGCCGCCCTGCTGGTGCGGCGCGAGCGGCTGCCCCGCGGGCTGCGCACCTGGGGCCACCTCGCCGTCTCGGCGCTGCTGCTCAACTCCCTGCCGTTCACGCTCTTCGCGTACTCGGAGCTGACCATCCCCTCCAGCCTGGCCGGGATCTGCAACGCCACCTCCCCGCTGTGGGGCATGGCCCTGTCCCTCGTCGCCCTCAGCGAGGACCGGCCCACCCGCCGCCGGGTCGCCGGGCTCGGCCTCGGCTTCCTCGGGGTGCTGACCGTCCTGGGCGCCTGGCAGGGCTTCGCCGGGGTGGACCCCACGGGTACGGCCATGGCCCTGCTGGCCTCGTTCTGCTACCCGGTGGGCTGGATCTACGTACGGCGCACCCTGGCGGGGGCGGACGGCTCGCCGATCGCGCTGACCGGCGGGCAGCTGGCCCTGGCCACGGTCCAGCTCGGCCTGGTCACCCCCCTGTTCACCAGCGCACCGGCCGGCTTCCCGCTGTGGCCCACCCTGTCCGTGCTGGCCCTCGGGGCCCTCGGCACCGGGCTGGCCCTGCAGATGCAGTACGGGCTCGTCGCCGAGATCGGGCCCACGACGGCGCAGATGGTCACGTACTTCACGCCCGTGATCGCGACGGCCGCCGGCTTCCTCGTACTCGGCGAGGCCCTGCACTGGAACACCCTCGTGGGCGCGGCGGTGGTCCTGGCGGGCGCGGCCCTGACGCAGAGCCGCCCGAAGGCCCGTACGAGCTGACGGCCCGTACGGCCTGAAGTCCCTGACGGGCTGAAGGCGCGCAGGACCTGACGGCCCGTACGCCCGCTCAGTACATCCGCGCCCCCGGCCCCGGCCGGGCCGCCGCGGCCAGGGTGTCGGCGAGCGGCTCGATCTCATCCGCGGTCAGGGTGGAGACCGTCAGCCGCACCCCCGGCCCGCTCGCGACGCGGAAGCGGGCCCCCGGCGCCACCGCCCACCCGGCCTGCACCAGCCGGGTCACCGCGGCGGTCTCGTCGGCCACCGGCACCCACACGTTGATCCCGCTGCGCCCCCAGGCCGCGATCCCCCGCCGGGCCAGGGCCCCGGTCAGCGCGTCGCGCCGGTCCCCGTACGAACGGGCCGCGGCGGCGTGGTCCACCGCCCCCTCGGACCACAGGTGCACCACGGCGTACTGGAGCAGCCGGCTCACCCAGCCCGGCCCCAGCCGGTAGCGGCCGCGGACCCGGTCCAGGGTGGTCGCGTCGCCGGTGAGCACGGCGAGGCGCAGGTCGGGGCCGTACCCCTTGGCCGTGGAGCGGACCAGCGCCCAGCGGGTCGTGGCCCCGGCGAGGGCGTGCAGGGGCTGGTCCACGATGGCGTGGGCGTGGTCGTCCTCGACGACCAGCAGCGAGGGGTGCTCCGCGAGCAGTGCGCGCAGGGCGGCGGCCCGCGCCCCGGTGACGGCGGCGCCGGTGGGGTTCTGGGCCCGGTCGGTGACGACGAGGGCCCGCGCGCCCGCGTTCAGGGCCGCCGCCACCGCCTCCGGCCGCGGCCCCTCCTCGTCCACCGCGACCGGCAGCATCCGCAGGCCCATGGCGGGGACCAGGTCGAGCAGGCTGTTCCAGCCCGGGTCCTCGACGGCGACGGCGTCGCCCGGCTTGAGGTGGGCCGCGAGGACGCGCTCGATCGCGTCGAGCGAGCCGCTGGTGACCGCCACGGGGCCGGGCGGGACCCCGTCGGCGTCGAAGCCCGCACGGGCGAGGGCGGCGAGCTCCGGGAGGACGACGTCGTGCCCGTAGAGCCCGGGGGCCTCCTCGTGCCGCCGGGCCGCCGCCGCGAGCGCGCCGGTGAGCGGGGGCAGCAGGGCCACGTCCGGGTTCCCGGCCGCCAGGTCCCGTACGCCGGGCAGCACCTCCACCCGCACCAGATCGCGCGGCGCGGTGGCCGGCCGGGCCCTGACCCGGCTGCCGCGGCGGCCGTCCGTCTCGATGACCCCGCGCTCGCGCAGGCTGCGGTAGGCCGCGGCGACCGTGTTGGGGTTCACCCCCAGGGCTGCGGCCAGCTCGCGCATCGGCGGCAGCGCCGCTCCGGGCGCGAGCGCGCCCGAGCCCACGCCGCGCTCCACGCCCTCGGCAATCTCCGATGCGCGCCGTCCCGTGAACCTGTACTCTCCTAGCACAAACGCGAGTATGCACTAGTGCAATCGAAGGGGCAAGTCATGACCACCACCGCATCCACCCCCGCCGGACCCCCGTCCGCCCCCGCGGCCGGCTCCTACGAACCCACCGGCCGCACGGTGCCCACCCGCAACCGGGGCCGCGCCTCGTACGACAGGGAGACGGTGCACGCGATACTCGACGGGGCCTACGTCTGCCACCTCGGCTTCGTCCGCGACGGCGCCCCGGTGGTCCTCCCCACGATCTACGGGCGGGTGGGCGAGACGCTCTACGTGCACGGGTCGACGGGCTCGCGGCCGCTGCACGCGGCTGGCGGGGACCGGGGCCTCCCGGTCTGCCTCACCGTCACGCACGTGGACGCGCTGGTGCTGGCGCGCAGCGCCTTCCACCACTCCATGAACTACCGCTCGGTGGTCGTGCACGGCACCGCCGTCCAGGTCACCGACCCGCAGGAGAAGGCCGCCGCCCTCGACGCGATCGTCGACCACATGGTCGCGGGCCGCTCCGCCGACTCCCGGCCCGCGAACGCCAAGGAGCTCGCGGCGACCGCCGTGGTCAGGGTCGACCTCCGCGAGGTCTCCGCGAAGATCCGCGCGGCGGGGGTCAACGACGACGAGGAGGACATGGGCCTCCCCCACTGGGCGGGCGTGGTCCCGGTGCGCCGGGCGTACGGGACCCCGGAGCCGGCCGAGGGCCTGGCGCCGGACACCGGGGTCCCGGACTACCTCAGGGCGCTGTGAGGGCGGCGGACGGGAGCGCGGGCCGGCGCGCCTCGGCCAGCGTGAGCGCGGCCACCGCCGCGAGCAGCAGCAGGGTCCCGCCGACCGTCGCCCCCGTCAGCTCCTCCCCCAGCACCAGCACCGCGATCACGGCGGCGCTGACCGGCTCGATCAGCATGATCACGGACACCGTCGCGGCGCGCACCGCGGCCGCACCCGTGAAGTAGAGCGCGTACGCCAGCGCGGTCGGCACGGCCGCGACGTAGACGAGCAGGCCCACCACCCGGGCCGGCTCGGCCGTGTGCGGCAGCAGCCCCTCCAGCAGCGCGAGCGGCAGCAGGGAGAGAGTGCCCACGGCCAGCGACCAGGCGGTGGTGACCAGCGGGTCCCCCGCGGCCCCGCGCCGCCCGAGGGCCCGGGTCCGCAGGGTCATCCCCGCGTACCCGGCCGCGGAGAGCAGTGCGTACGCCACCCCCAGCGGCCGTACGGAACCCCCGCCGCCGCCCAGCACCAGGACGCACAGCCCGGCCAGCGCCCCGCCCACGGCGAGGATCCCGCCGAGCCCGAGCCGCTCGCCCATGCCGAACCGCGCCCCGAGGGCGATGAGCACGGGGCCGGCGCCGAGGCAGACCACGGTGCCGACGGCCAGCCCGGTCTCCAGCACCGCGGCGAAGTAGGCGGCCTGGAAGAGGGTGAAGAGCAGCCCGGTCACGACCATCTGCCGGGCGCCGGGCGCCACCGCCGCGCGCGCACCGCGGCCGGCTGCGGGCCGCGCCCTGCGGGCCCGCAGGGCCAGGGCTCCCAGCAGCAGGGCCAGCCCGCCGGCGCACCGCCAGAAGGTCAGCGCGAGGGGGCCGAGGTCGGTGACGAGGTAGAGCAGGGAGGCCGCGGCTCCGGCGGTCCCCCAGGCGGCCCCGGCCACGACGAGCGCGAGCAGGCTGCGCCCGAGCGGGGACAGCACGGGAAGGGCCGCCCCGGACGGCCCGGAGGAGTGCGGGGACGCGGGGGAATCAGGGGAAACGGGGCCAACGGAACGGGCTGGTGCAGCCGGGGAAGCTGAGGCAGCGGACGGGGCATGGGGGTGCTTGGACACGTACTTCTCCGCGGTGGGAAGGCAGGGACAGGAGGTCTCTGGGTTCCGTGCGCGGGCAGCCCGGTCACCGCCCGGGGCTTCCCGGGCGGTTCCGTGTGGCGGCAGGCCTGCCGCCCGCGCTAGGCGGCGGGCGGCGGAAGTACGGTGAGGTGCACGGGATTCATCCTATGGGCAGCTGATCGCGGGACCCCGCCGGGGGCCGCCCGTCCCCGGGCTCGCCGGCCGTGGCCGCGGCCGCAGCCGCACCCGGGCCGCCCGCGGCCACCGGCCCCTCCGGCGCGGCGGCGGGCCGCGCGGTCTGCGCGATGAACGCACCGCAGAGCACCAGGGCGCCGCCGAGCATCTGCGGGGTGGACAGGGCCTCGCCGAGCAGGATCCAGCCGAAGACCACCGCCGTGATCGCCTCCAGGAAGGCCACGACCCCCGCCACCTGCGGGGACAGCCTGCGCACCGAGACCACGCCGGTGACGTACGCGAAGACGGTCGCGACCAGTACCACCCAGCCGAGCAGGGCCAGGGCGGGCACGTCGGCGCCGTTCATGACGGCGTCCCCGCCCAGCACGTCCCAGTCCATGTTCCACGGGCGCGCGATGACGGTCAGGACCAGCATCCCGAAGAGCATCCCGTACGCGATCACACCGAGCGGATCGGGCGCGTCCGCGCCGGAGGAGCCCTGGTCGGCCAGGACGAAGTAGCAGGCCTGGCAGCAGGCCGCGGCGAGGCCGAGGAGGACGCCGAGCGGGTCCAGGCTCAGCCCGGACCAGATCTGCACCACGCAGGCCAGTCCGGCCACGGCCAGGGCGGCCCCGCCGGCGGCGGCCCGGCTCACGGGCTTGCGCTGGACGAAGCGGATGTAGCCGAGCAGCAGCGCGGGGCCGAGGTACTCCAGCAGCAGGGCGACGCCCACCGGGATCCGGGATATGGAGGCGAAGTAGAACGCCTGCACGCCCGCGACGGCGAAGAAGCCGAAGCCCGCGAGCAGCGCCGGGCGCCGCTTCACCAGGTCCCGGTGCCTCCAGGCCAGCGGGGACAGCACCAGGGCCGCCCCGGCGACCCTGAGCCAGACCACGTGCAGCGGGTCCAGACCCGCTTCGATCAGCGGCTTCGCCGCGACACCCGAACCACCGAAGGCGAGGGCCGAGACCACGGCGAGTCCCAGGCCTTTGTTTCTCCCTGACGCTTGCATCGGGCCATCATGACAGCCGCCCGTCAGGAGCGTCACCCCCGTCACACCTGTTGAGACGGCCGCCCGGGAGCCGGTCCCGGAATCCTGCATTTCTG
Source organism: Streptomyces sp. NPDC038213 (assembly GCF_055600495.1). Lineage (NCBI taxonomy): Bacteria > Bacillati > Actinomycetota > Actinomycetes > Kitasatosporales > Streptomycetaceae > Streptomyces > Streptomyces sp. NPDC038213. The sequence goes on along the minus strand of NZ_JBVJYM010000014.1, from coordinate 20,779 downwards.
ACAGGCCGTCAGTATTGAATGTTCCGCCGGTGCGCACTACCTTCCGCGGCACGAACCGTCGAGAAGGGGTGGTCCCATGGCCGAAGTCACCGCGGAATCGCGTATCGCGGCACCGTCCGCGAAGGTCTGGTCGCAGCTGACCGACTGGGACGCGTACGGCCGGTGGAGCCAGACCCACACCGCCTTCCCCAAGGGCGGCCCGGCGGAGCTGGCCGTCGGCGCCACCTTCGACGAGAACATGAAGATGATGGGCTTCCCCGCCGAGGTGACCTGGACGGTCGAGGAGCTGGAGGACGGCCGCGTGCTCGCCATCCGCGGCAAGGGCCCCATGGGCGTGATCGTCGGCACCCGCTACACGCTGCTCCCCGAGGGGGAGGCCACGACCGTGCGCATCGACGGCGAGTTCACGGGGGCCGCGGTCTCCCTCATGGCCGGCAAGCTGAAGGACTCGGCGACCGCCGCCCTCAACGAGTCCCTGCGCAAGCTCGCCGAACTGGTCGTCTGACCCGCCCGGCGGAGGACGGCGCCCGGGCCGCGGGGAAGAGGCCCCGGGCGCCGCCACCCCCGTACCGGCCGCCGTCAGTGCTCATCGGCCAGGATCAGGTACAGCTTCCTGCGGCTCTCGTTGACCACGGCCAGGGCCTTGGCCCGCTGCTCGGGCGTACCGGTCTTCCAGACCTGCCCGAAGGCCTCCATCAGCCCGAACCCGGCCTGCCGGATCTCGTCCAGCTGCTCCCGGTCGACCCCGCGGCCGGCCTCCTCCCAGGGCGCGTCAGGACCCGACCCGGCCTCCTCCCGCCCGGCCCCGGTGAGCGTGAACAGCTTCTTGCCGCCCTCGCTCTCGCTGCTGATCAGCCCCTCGTCCTCCATCATCTGGAGGGTCGGGTAGACCGATCCGGGGCTGGGCTTCCAGACACCGCCGCTGCGCTCGGCGATCTCCTGGATCATCTCGTACCCGTGCATCGGCCGGTCGGCCAGCAGCGCCAGGATCGAGGCGCGCACCTCTCCGCGCCGCGCCCGCCGGTGCGGTCCGCCGCGCCCGCCGCGGCCACCCCAGGGCGGCCCGCCGAACCCGGGTCCGAACGGCCCGAACGCGGCCCGCCGCCCCTCGAACTCACCCGACCGCGGCCCACCGCCGCCGGGCCCACAGGGCCCGTGCCCGTGCCCCCGCCCGAACGGACCCCGGCCACTCCCACTCCCAAAACCCTCAGAACCTTGCGAACGCATGACAGCGCCCCTTCCTTCGATTGGTCACGACCCTTCTCATATCAGTCGCGATGACTCAACGATATATCGGAACACAGTCGACGACAACCCCAGCCTTCCTCGCCCGCCCGGGGGGCAGGCCAGTACACCCGGATTGGCCTTGGCACGCCCGCCCCCGGCCGCCCTAGGTTCGAGGACATGCGCATCCGAATCGTCGACGCCTTCACCGACCGCCCCTTCGGCGGCAACCCCGCAGCCGTCCTGGTCCTCGACGGCGGGGGCTTCCCCGCCGACGGCTGGCTCCAGCAGGTGGCCGCCGAGATGAACCTCTCCGAGACGGCCTTCGCCCACCGCCTGCCCGCCGACGGCCCCGCCGACTGGGCGCTGCGCTGGTTCACCCCGGTGGCCGAGGTGGACATGTGCGGCCACGCCACCCTCGCCACCGCGCACGTGCTGGCCGCGTCCGGCCTGGCGCAGGGGCCGATCCGGTTCTCGGCCCGCTGCGGGATCCTCACCGCCGAGGCGGCCGCGGACGGCACGGTCACGCTCGACTTCCCGACCTCCGAGCTCATCCCGACCGAGGCCCCGGAGGCGGTACGGGCGGCCCTGGGCGGACCCGGGATCCGCTCCGTGCACGACACCTCGGCGCACATCGGCGACCTGCTCGTGGAACTGGCCGACGAGGCGGCCGTACGGGACCTGCGCCCCGACCACGCGGGGCTGCGCGGCTACGCGAAGCGGGGTGTGATCGTCACCGCCCCCGCCGAAGACCCCGCCCGGGGGTACGACTTCGTCTCGCGCGGCTTCTTCCCGGCGTACGGCATCGACGAGGACCCGGTCACCGGCAGCGCCCACACCGCCCTGGCCCCGTTCTGGTCGGCCCGCCTGGGCCGCACCCGCCTCACCGGCCTCCAGGGCGGCTCCCGCACCGGCCTGGTCGAGGTCACCCTGAACGGCCCCCGCACCCTCCTCACCGGCAAAGCCGTAACCACCCTGGAAGGCACCCTCCTCCCCACCCCTTGACCCCGCCCGAACCCCCGCACCCGGGCACCAGAACCCACCTTCACCCGGTCACCCGAACACCCGGGCACCCATCCCACCCACCCCGGCCAAATCCAGCCCCGCCGGCGCTTGAGGCGCGGGGCCCGGGGCGGAGCCCCGAAACCCCCCACCCACCCGCACCCCACCCACCCCAGCCACATCCAGCCCCGCCGGCGCTTGAGGCGCGGGGTCTGGGGCGGAGCCCCAGTTCGGGAAGGAGGGGGTCCCCCCGGACGGAGTCTGGGGGAGGGTCGGGGAACAGGCCCCGCGCAGCGGCAGCCCACCCCCCTACCTCAGACCGGCACCGCCCCCGCACCCGCGGACCCGCACCCGCACCCGCACGGCAATCACCGCCCCCCGCCCCCCTCACCCGGTCGGCAACCACCCCACCCGCCCCGCCAACAACCCGTACCCCACAAACGCCACCACATCCAGCAACGCATGCGCCACCACCAACGGCCCCACCCGCCCCCACCGCCGGTACAGCAGCACGAACACCACCCCCATCACCACGTTCCCGATGAACCCCCCGATCCCCTGGTACAGGTGGTACGACCCCCGCAGCACCGAACTCGCCACCAGCGCCCCCATCGGCGACCACCCCAACTGCCCCAGCCGCCGCAGCACGTACCCGAGGACGATCACCTCCTCCACCACGGAGTTCTGCACCGCGGACAGCACCAGCACCGGGTACTTCCACCACACGTCCGGCAGCGCCTCCGGCACCACCGTCAGGTTGAACCCCGAGGCCCGCGCCGCCAGGTAGAACGCCAGCCCGGCGCTCCCGATCCCGGCCGCGACCAGCGTCCCCCGCCCCAGGTCCCACCACGGCCGCGTCCGGTCGAAGCCCATGGCCCGCAGCCCCGGCGCCCCCTCCCTCGTCAGCAGGTGCGCCACCAGCAGCACCGGCACCAGCGCGCTCGCGATCCCGAACAGCTGCCAGGCCAGGTCCAGCCACGGCCGCCCCGGCGCGTACGAGCCGTTGAGCGTGGCCGCCTGCTCCTTCAGTCCGCCCGGCCGGGTCAGCGACCCGATGAAGCTGATCAGCGCGGAGACCCCGCTGGCCCCCAGCGACAGGGCCAGCACGAGCAGCATCTCCGACCTGAGGACCCTCCGTTCCACACCCTCCGCACGCAAGGATCCGACGCCATGTCCCGCCTCAGCCCGCACAACCGACTCCAGTTCAGCAATCCCGTTCCAGCGGCCGCACCTCCCCGCCGAGCTCCCGCAGGCACGTACGAAGATCACCCAGGGGGATCACGTACGGGCCCGCGTACCGGATCGCCTACCGGATCCCGTACGGACCGCAGTCCGCGTACGACCGGCCGGGGCGGCGCGCCTCCCCATACTGCCCGGCCGCCCGCCCCTCGAGGTTCACGGAGGCCCGCGGCCACCGTGAAACCCCGCTACCGCCCCGCGGCCGAGCCCCCGCCTCCCCAGCCGGCCAGCTCCTCCTCGGGCAGGCCCACCGGCCACGTGTGCACCGGCTCGCCCCGGTGCATCAGCTCCGCATACCGGCGGGTGACCGCCGCCAGCGCCTCCTCCCGGCGCAGCCCGGCGGCCCGCGCCCGGTGGAAGGTGTCCACCTGCCAGGTGGCCCCGTTGACCCGCCGCCGGCAGCGCTCCTCGATGATCCCGAGGTAGTGGTCCCGGTCGGCCGGTTCGACCCCCCAGGCGTCCAGCCCGGCGGCGGCCATCGGCAGCAGCTCGTCGAGCACCAGCCGCGCCGCCGGTACGGTCGCCAGCCCGCCCCCGCGCCCGCGGCGCGGCCAGCGCAGCCCGGCCTCGATCCCGTGCCGGCAGGCCGCGTCGAAGTTCGCCTCGGCCTGCTCGAACGGCATCCGCGTCCACACCGGCCTGGCCTCCTCGGCGAGGGTGCGCACGAGCCCGTAGTAGAAGGCCGCGTTGGCGATCACGTCGACGACCGTGGGGCCGGCCGGCAGCACGCGGTTCTCGACCCTCAGGTGCGGGACCCCGTCGGCCACCCCGTACACGGGCCGGTTCCAGCGGTAGACCGTGCCGTTGTGCAGGACGAGCTCCTGCAGCCGGGGCACCCCGCCCTCCGCGAGCACGCGCAGCGGCTCCTCCTCGTCGCAGATCGGCAGCAGCGCCGGGAAGTAGCGCACGTTCTCCTCGAAGAGCTCGTACGCGGACTCCACCCACCGCTCCCCGAACCAGGTCCGCGGCCGCACACCCTGCGCCTGGAGCTCGGGCGGTCGGGTGTCGGTGGCCTGCTGGAACAGCGGGGGCCGCGATTCGCGCCACAGCTCCCGGCCGAACAGGAAGGGCGAGTTGGCCCCGACCGCGATCTGCACGGCCGTGACCGCCTGCGCGGCGTTCCACAGCGCGGGGAACTTCGCCGGGGTGACCTGGAGGTGCAACTGCACCGAGGTACAGGCGGCTTCGGGCACGATCGAGCTCGTCGTGCACGTCAGCCTCTCCACCCCCTCGATATCGAGGGTGAAGTCCTCCCCGCGGGCCGTCACGATCTGGTTGTTGAGCAGGGTGTAGCGGTCCACGTCGGAGAGGTTGGCGGGAACCAGGTCGGCGTGCGAGATCGTCGGCAGGATCCCGATCATCACCACACCGGCGTCCACCTCCGCGGCCATCCGGTGCGCGTAGCCGAGCCCGGTCCGCAACTCCTCGGTGAGCTGGTCGAATACCCGCCCGCCGAGCCGGTGCGGAACAATGTTGACCTCCAGGTTGAACATGCCGAGTTCCGTTTGGAAATCGGTGCTCGCAATCCTGTCCAGCACCTGTGCATTCATCATTCTCGGCAGTCCGTCGGAACCCGCGAGATTCAGTTCGATCTCCAGGCCCAGGAGATTCCTCGGCCGATCGAACCTCTTCTCCGCCAGAAGCCGCCCCAGTCCCTCCAGGCACTCGTGAAGCTTCCTCCGATACCGTTGCCGATCGGACAGGTCGAATTCGCCTGCCACGATCTTCTCCCCCATCGAAGCGTCCCTCCTCGACCGGGCTGCCACCGGGTGCCCGGCGACAGCATTACGGTCGATGATGCCCCGCCGGGGTGATCGATAACGCAGCCGGGAGGGGCCCGTGCGCGGAGCGCGCGCCGGTTTGGCTGAAGCAGCGCTTCGGCATATTCACTTCGCATGGTCCGGTACGCACATTCCGGCCGGTCGTGCCGCCCCGGGATTACGGGCGCTTTCCAGCCGAGCACCCTTCCGGTAACCTCCGAGGTCAGCGCGGCAATCCCGCGCACCCTCGGCATGCAATCCACGGAAGCGGGACCGGTATCCGCCTTGTCCGCAATAGGCGGGACGGCTAGCCGAAACACTCCGTGAACACGTGTCGTATAAACTCCGCAATCGAGGCAGAGAGTTGGCGCGCGGCCATTGCACCCCCGCCCCCCTCCGGCCCCAGAATGCGACAGCGCCGTCCGCACTCCCCCCTGTTCCCCCAGGTCTCCCAAGTGAGAGGCGACCCATCATGCCGCTGCTTGTTCCCACGGCCCCCGCGCCCGCCCTGCGCAGCGTTCTCGCGGCACTCGGTTCCCCCACGGCCGTCCACGAGGCCCACACCCCGGCGCTGCGCGCCCACCGGGGTCCCCTCACCGCCGAACTGCCCCTGCCCGTACACGTCCTGGAGCGGCTCGACGTGCCCCGGGGCGCGGCCGGCCGGCCCCCGCGCACCCGGCTCGCGGGCTGGCGCTTCCTGATCCGCGGCGGGGACGAGCACTTCGTCGCGGCGGCCGACACCAGGCTCACGGCCGACGGGTGGGTGTTCTCCCACTTCTTCGAGGGGCCGTACGTCGCCGCCACCGAACGGGCCCTGCGGCAGGCGGAGTCGCTGGGCAGCCGGTTCCAGCCCCGGCTGCTCTCGGTGCCAGAGCTGTACATGCTCACCCTGTGGCTGCACCGCGGGGCAGGCGCCGACCCCGCCTCGGGCCGGCCGGCCGCAGCCGACCTCCTGGTCCCCCTGGCCCCGGCGCCGCCCGGGATCGCCGCGTACCGGCCGCACCCGGTCTCCGAACTGCTCCCCGTACTGACCCACCGGCTCGCCCCGCCCGCCCTCGCCACCCCGGCCTGAAGCAGCCCCGGCCCGAAGCGGCCCCGGAAGCCCGTCGACCCGGCCACCCCGTCAACCCGGCAGGTCAACAGGCCGGGTCAAGGTGTCGACCGATCGGACTAGTCCACTTGGACCCCCTCGAACCACCCGGAAAGGCGGGGCAGTTGGAATGAACCGCCCGCGCGGGTGATGCGTCATCAATCGGTGAGGACAGCTACCGGGAAATCCCTGCGGATCGACCGCCGCGGGGGAACACTGGTCTCGGACCGACCGATTGACGATACGGGGGGCGGCCATGAACGCCGCATCGAGCCGCAGCACTCTCACCACACCGCAGCGAAAGAACGCATCCATGTGCCAGCACCAGCCACCTTGCCCGTCAGCCGACTCCGCCGACCGCGAGGCCGCCCATCCCGTGGCCACGCACCCGGAACAGGGGTGGAGCCTGCTGTGCAACGGGGTCCTGCTCTTCGAGGACACCGGTGAGCTGCTGCCGGACGGCCAGATCATCGCCCCGCACCGCCCGCTGGCGGCCTCGCAGGTGATGAAGGCGGCCTGACAGACCCGCCCGCGACCGCCCGCAGCGCGAAACGGCCGAGGGGCCGGTACGGAATCGATCCCGTACCGGCCCCTCGGGCGTGTTCAGTGCGCCGCCTGCTCAGCGCACCGCTCAGGCGTCGTACTCGTCCAGGGGCGGGCAGGAGCAGACGAGGTTGCGGTCGCCGTAGGCACCGTCGATGCGGCGCACCGGCGGCCAGTACTTCTCGGCGGCGACGACGCCCGCCGGGAAGACCGCCTCGTCGCGGGTGTACGGGTGCGTCCACTCGCCGCCCAGCGCGGCCGCGGTGTGCGGGGCGTTGTGCAGCGGGTTGTCGTCCGCCGGCCACTCGCCCCCGGCCACGCGCTCGACCTCGGCGCGGATCGAGATCATCGCGTCGCAGAAGCGGTCGATCTCGGCGAGGTCCTCGGACTCGGTGGGCTCGATCATGAGCGTGCCGGCGACCGGGAAGGACATGGTCGGGGCGTGGAAGCCGTAGTCGATCAGGCGCTTGGCGATGTCGTCGACGCTGACGCCGGTCTCCTTCGAGAGCGGGCGCAGGTCGATGATGCACTCGTGCGCGACCAGGTCGCCGGGGCCGGTGTAGAGCACCGGGTAGTGCGGCTCCAGGCGCTTGGCGATGTAGTTGGCGCCGAGCACGGCCACCTGCGTGGCGCGCTTGAGGCCCTCGCCGCCCATCAGGCGCACGTAAGACCAGGAGATCGGCAGGATGCCGGCCGAGCCCCACGGGGCGGCCGAGATCGGGCCGACACCGGTCTCCGGGCCCGCGGTGGGCTGCAGCGGGTGGTTCGGCAGGTACGGGGCGAGGTGCGAGCGCACCGCGACCGGGCCGACGCCGGGGCCGCCGCCGCCGTGCGGGATGCAGAAGGTCTTGTGCAGGTTCAGGTGCGAGACGTCGCCGCCGAAGTGACCGGGCTTGGCCAGGCCGACCAGGGCGTTGAGGTTGGCGCCGTCCACGTACACCTGGCCGCCGGCCTCGTGGACCTGGGCGCAGATGTCCGCGACGTGCTCCTCGAAGACGCCGTGGGTGGACGGGTAGGTGATCATCAGCACGGCGAGCTCGTCGCGGTACTGCTCGATCTTGGCGCGCAGGTCGTCCGCGTCCACCTCGCCGTCGTCGGCGGTCTTGACGACGACGACCTTCATGCCCGCCATGACGGCGCTGGCGGCGTTGGTGCCGTGCGCGGAGGAGGGGATGAGGCAGATGGTGCGCTGGAGGTCGCCGTTGGCGCGGTGGTAGGCGCGTACGGCGAGGAGGCCGGCGAGCTCGCCCTGGGAGCCGGCGTTCGGCTGGATCGAGACCTTGTCGTAGCCGGTGACCTCGCAGAGACGTTCCTCCAGCTCGCTGATCAGCTGGACGTAGCCCTTGGCCTGGTCGACCGGGGCGAAGGGGTGCAGCTGGCCGAACTCGGGCCAGGTCACCGCCTCCATCTCGGTGGTCGCGTTGAGCTTCATGGTGCAGGAGCCCAGCGGGATCATGCCGCGGTCCAGCGCGTAGTCCTTGTCCGAGAGCTTGCGCAGGTAGCGCAGCATCGCGGTCTCGGAGCGGTGCTGGTGGAAGACCGGGTGGGTGAGGACCTCGTCGGTGCGCAGCAGCGCCTCGGGCAGGGCCTCCGCCACGGAGGCGTCGAGGGCATCGATGTCGGTGAGGTCGGCGCTGACACCGAAGGCGGCCCAGACGGCCTCGATGTCGGCGCGCAGGGTGGTCTCGTCGCAGGAGGCCGAGACGTGGTCGGCGTCGACCAGGTGCAGGTTGACCCCGCCCTCGCGGGCGGCGGCGACGACCTCGGCGGCCCGGCCCGGGACGCGCGCGGTGAGGGTGTCGAAGAAGGAGCCGTGGAGGATCTCCACGCCGCCGGCCTTCAGGCCCTCGGCCAGGATAACGGCGTAGCGGTGGGTGCGCCGCGCGATGGTCCGCAGGCCGTCGGGGCCGTGGTAGACGGCGTACATGCCGGCCATGACGGCGAGCAGCACCTGCGCGGTACAGATGTTGCTGGTGGCCTTCTCGCGGCGGATGTGCTGCTCGCGGGTCTGGAGGGCCAGGCGGTAGGCCTTGTTGCCGTCCACGTCGACGGAGACGCCGACGAGGCGGCCGGGCAGGGAGCGGGCGTGCTTGTCCTGGACGGCCATGTAGCCGGCGTGCGGGCCGCCGAAGCCCATCGGGACGCCGAAGCGCTGGGTGGTGCCGACGGCGATGTCGGCGCCGAGCTCGCCCGGGGAGGTGAGCAGGGTCAGCGCGAGCAGGTCGGCGGCGACGGTGACGATCGCGCCGAGCCCGTGGGCCTCGTCGATCAGCGGCTTGATGTCGCGGACCGCGCCGGAGGCGCCCGGGTACTGGATCAGGACGCCGTACACACCGCGCTCGGCGACCTCGGCCGGGATGCCCGCGGACAGGTCGGCGACGACGACCTCGATGCCGATGGGCTCGGCGCGGGTCTCGATGACGGCGATGGTCTGCGGCAGGGCGTCGGCGTCGACGAGGAAGACCCCGCCCTTGACCTTGCCGACGCGGCGGGCCAGCGTCATGGCCTCGGCGGCGGCGGTGCCCTCGTCCAGCAGCGAGGCGCCGGAGGTGGGCAGGCCGGTCAGCTCGGCGACCACGGTCTGGAAGTTGAGGAGGGCCTCGAGGCGGCCCTGGGAGATCTCGGGCTGGTACGGGGTGTAGGCCGTGTACCAGGCCGGGTTCTCCATGACGTTGCGCAGGATCACCGGCGGCGTGAAGGTGCCGTAGTAGCCCAGGCCGATCATGGAGGTCAGGACCTGGTTGCCGGCGGCGAGGGTGCGCAGCTCGGCGAGGACCTCGGCCTCGGTACGGGCGCCGGGGAGGTTCAGGGCCTCCGCGGTCTTGATCACGTCCGGTACCGCGGCGGCGGTGAGCTCGTCCAGCGAGCCGTATCCGACCTGGGCGAGCATCTTCGCCTGCGCCTCGGCGTCGGGGCCGATGTGTCGCTGCTCGAAGGGGATGCCGCTCTCGAGCTGGGAGAGCGGAATACGGTGGGCGGTCATGGCGAAGGCCTCCTGGTCTCACGACCTGCGAGGGGTGCCACGGCGCGGGCACCCAGACGGCCTCCCCCTCTGTCATCTCAACCTGAGAGCTTCACCGGTCCTCCCGGGGGTCGCCCGTGGAGTCCCGGCTTTCACCGTCGGTGAGGAGGGGTTCCGGCACACCGGTCCGACGCCCGCCCCTGCTTTCCAGAGTGGCCTCGTCCGTGCGGTACGTCTGCCTGAGAGATTCCGGGGAGGATTTGCTCCTTCGGCGCCACCGGCCGACTCATGACGAGCTCGGTCGGAGGACTCTCCCGCACAGGGTCAGCAGCCGTTCACCAGCCTACCAGCGAGGTTCCTGGGGCTCCCTCGAGTGGCCCCCTCCACGAATATGCACTTTCGTAGTCATACCGGAGGAGCCGCGACCAAATGGAGGGACCGTGCAGACCGATATCGATCCGCGCAGCCTGATCGGCCGCAAGGCGTTCGACCGCAACGGCACCAAGATCGGCACGGTCGACGAGGTGTACCTCGACGATGCGACCGGCGAGCCCGAGTGGGCGGCCGTCCGCACCGGGCTGTTCGGCAGGGACGCCTTCGTGCCCCTGGAACCCAGCGAGCTGGTGGGCGACACCCTCCGGGTGCCCTACGAACGCTCCCTGATCAAGGACGCCCCCGACTTCGGGGTCGGCCGCCACCTCTCCCCCGAACAGGAACTGCAGCTCTACCACCACTACGGCCTCGACGTGGCGCTCCCCGGCGATATCGCCCCGGCCGCCCCGCCGCCCCCCGACCGCGACTTCGGCCGCCTGGGCTCCGATGAGGCCCGCGGGGAGGGCTGATCCGGCGCCGCCCCCACCAGCGGGAGCGGATCCGCGGGCGCCAGACCGGGGTCGTCCACCGCGAAGGTGCGCACCCGGCCGGGCGCCGAACCCGGCTGCTCGAAGCGCACCGTGACCCGCCCCAGCCCGCTGCCCTGCACCCAGCCGGGCCCGTACTCCTCGTGCCGGACGTCCCCGCCCGCCGCCCAGCGCCGCTCCGGCGCGGCGGCGGGCTCCTGCTCCCCGGCACCGTCCCGGCCGCCCGGGGCCCCGGCGAGCCCTGACGGCCCCGCCCCGGGCGCCGGGGCGGCCGTGTCGGGCTTCCCTCCCGTCCCGGACCCCCCGGAGGCCTCCTGCGCCCCGGAGTCCGCCCCGCCCCCCGCCGCCGCCTGCGCGAAGAGGTCCTCCTGCGTGTAGTCCGCCAGCCCCGAGACCCCGACGCCCAGCAGCCGCACCCCGCCGGTGGTGTCCACCGAGTCCAGCAGCCGCGCGGCCGCCTCCCGGACCACCGCGGGATCGTCGGTCGGCCCCCGCAGGGTCTCGGAGCGGGTCAGGGTCGAGAAGTCGTACCGCCGCACCTTGAGCACGATGGTCCGCCCGGAGTGCCCCGAGCCCCGCAGCCGGCCCGTGCACCGGTCCGCCAGCCGCTGCACCTCCGACCGGATCCGGACCCGGTCGTGCAGGTCCACGTCGAAGGTGTCCTCGACCGAGACGGACTTCACATCCCGCTCGGCCACCACGGCCCGGTCGTCCAGCCCCAGCGCCATCCGGTACAGCCCCACCCCGTGCGAGCGCCCCACCATCCGCACGAGCTCGTCCTCGCCGGCCTCGGCCAGCTCGCCGACCGTCGTGATCCCGGCCCGCCGCAGGTGCTCCCCCGTGGCCGGGCCGACCCCGGGCAGGGTCCGCACCGGCATCGGCGCGAGCAGCCCGCGCTCCGTACCGGGGGCGATGAGCACCAGACCGTCCGGTTTGGCCTCCTCCGAGGCGATCTTCGCGAGCATCTTGGACCCGGCCAGCCCCACCGAGCCGCTGAGGCCCGTCGCCGCCCGGATGTCCGCCCGCAGCCGCACCCCCGCCGCCCGCGCGCCCTCGGCGTCGTACGCCGTCCCGCCCGCCTCCAGGTCCACGAAGGCCTCGTCCAGGCTCAGCGGCTCCACGAGCGGGGACAGCTGCCGCAGCAGCTCCATGACCTGCTCGCTGACGGCGCGGTAGAGGGAGAAGCGGGGCACGAGGTAGGCCCCGTTGGGACACAGTCGGCGGGCCTGTCCCATCGGCATCGCGGAGTGCACCCCGAACCGCCGCGCCTCGTACGAGGCGGTCGCGACCACCCCGCGGGGTCCGAGGCCGCCGACGATCACGGGCTTGCCGCGCAGGCTGGGTTTCGCCGCCTGCTCGGCGGCGGCGAAGAAGGCATCCATGTCGAGATGCAGGATCGTCGGCGCGGCTCTCACACCTCGATGCTGCACCACACCACTGACAATTCCCCTGCCACGGCCGGCCGCGGCGCCGGGAAGCCCCTCAGCCCGCCCGGTTGCGCCGCCGGGCCAGCTCGTCGGCCGGATTGGGCCGCAGCAGGGTCTCGCCGGTGTCCACCCGCTCGCCGTGCAGCTGCGACAGGGCGTGCTCCACATCGCGCCGGACCACGCCGACGGCGATCCCGAAGACCCCCTGGCCCCCCTGGAGCAGGCCCACGACCTCGTCCGGGGAACTGCACTCGTACACCGAGGCGCCGTCGCTCATGAGCGTCATGCGCTCCAGGTCGGCGAAGCCCCGGTCCCGCAGGTGGGTGACCGCCGTCCTGATGTTCTGGAGCGCCACCCCGGTGTCCAGGAAGCGCTTGACGATCTTCAGCACGACCACGTCGTGGAAGCTGTACAGCCGCTGGGTGCCCGAGCCGTAGGCCGGGCGCACGCTGGGCTCCACGAGCCCCGTACGGGCCCAGTAGTCGAGCTGCCGGTACGTGATCCCGGCCGCGGCGCACGCCGTCGGCCCCCGGTATCCGATCTCGGCCGAGGCGGGGTCGCTGTTGACCACCGCCGGCTCCGGCTGACGCCGCACGGGACCGACCGTGCTGCCGTGCAGCGGATACGGACCGCTCTCCCCCGGACTGCGTGCGGGGATTCCCCCGGTCGTTCCGTCGCCGCTCGTTCTCACGCCGACCCTCCGTCCTTGACCTGCCATCTCGACGGTAGGCAGTCACCCGGGGTGCGTCAACGATCGCCACACTCGGCACGCCGAGTGATAATCACCCTGAGAGTGGTTTCCCGTGTCCCGTCACGGGGAAAGGCTCCTCGAATGGGCCTGAATCGCCCTCGAGGACGGCTCACTGATTGCCGGTGCCGAAGTCCTCGGGCGAGATCTGGTCGAGGAACTCGCGGAACTTCTCCACCTCGTCCTCCTGCTCGTCCGGGATCGCGATCCCGGCGTCGTTCAGCACCCCGTCGCTGCCGTAGATCGGCGTACCGGTGCGCAGTGCCAGCGCTATGGCGTCCGACGGCCGGGCGCTGACCTCCACCCCGCTGGCGAAGACCAGCTCGGCGTAGAAGACGCCCTCCCGCAGGTCCGTGATCCGGACCTCGGTGAGCTCCTGGCCCACCGCCTCCAGCACGTCCTTGAAGAGGTCGTGCGTCAGCGGCCTGGCAGGGGCCATCCCCTGCTGGGCGAAGGCAATGGCAGTGGCCTCCCCGGGACCGATCCAGATGGGGAGGTACCGATCGCCTCCCACTTCACGCAGGAGCACGATCGGCTGGTTGGAGGGCATTTCCACTCGGACACCCACGACGTCGAGCTCGTTCACACAGCAACCCTAGGACCTGCCGGGGAGGTTTGGGTAGTCGGGAGGCTCCCGGTCAGTGGAGACGCACCCCCAGCGCGGTCTGCACCAGCGCCCCGTGGAGCCGTACGGTGAGCCCCGCGAGCTCCTTCATCGTGGCCTCGGCATGGGCCCTGGTCTGCGGGTTGCGGTGCCGTCTCAGCGGGGCCACGACCTGCTCCACCAGGCCCGCCTCCCGGTCCGCCGCGGCCTTCATGGCCCGCAGGTGGCGCGGCTCCAGCCCGAAACGGCCCAGCTCGGCGACGAGCCGGGCGACCGTCACTGCCTCGGAGTCGAAACCGCCCCCGGGCAGCTCGGCGAGGAGCCCGTACGACTCCCACTCCGCGAGCTGCTCCTGCGCCACCCCGGCGGCGGCCAGCAGCTCGGCACGGCCCACACGGGCCGCGGTGGGGGCCTCGGGCTCCCCGGACACGGCACAGGAACCGCCGTCGCCCTGCGGCGAAGGGGCGGGGATGCGCACCTGCTCGCCCCGCTCCAGGGCCTCCAGCTGCTCCCGGATCACCTTCAGCGGCAGGTAGTGGTCCCGCTGCAGCCGCAGGATCCGGGCCAGCCGGTCCACGTCGCCGGACGTGAACTTGCGGTACCCGGACGGGGTGCGCTGGGGCTCGACCAGGCCCTCCGCCTCCAGGAAGCGGATCTTGGAGATGGTGACTTCGGGAAACTCGTCACGCAGCTGGTTGAGCACCGCTCCGATGCTCAACAGCCGCCCGGACGGGCCGGCGGTGCCGTGTCCGGCACCGCCCGTCGGTGTAAGCAGCATGGGCCTTCCCTGGTGGTCCCCCGGACCGGTCCGGGGGAGGGTCAGATGCCTCGCTGGCTCGGGTAGAAGACCAGTCGGTACTTGCCGATCTGCACCTCGTCGCCGTTGGTGAGCACGACCGTGTCGATCGGCTCCCGGTTGACGTACGTGCCGTTCAGGCTGCCGACGTCGGCGACCGTGAACCGGCCGTCCTGGCCCCGGCGGAACTCGACATGCCGCCGGGAGACCGTGACGTCGTCCAGGAAGATGTCGCTCTGCGGGTGCCGTCCGGCCGTCGTCAGCTCGCCGTCCAGCAGGAAGCGGCTGCCCGAGTTGGGGCCGCGCCGCACGACCAGCAGGGCCGAACCCGGCGGCAGGGCGTCCACCGCTGCCTGCGCCTCGGGAGAGAGCGAGGGAGCGGCGTGCTGCCCGGTCACCTCGGCCTCGTAGGCCTCCAGCCCCGAGATCGAGATCGTCGACGTGGTCTCCGAGGCGCGCTCCGGCGTCAGACCCGGCCGCAGCGGCGCCCCGCAGTGGGAGCAGAAGCGTCCGTCGGCACCGTTGTGGTGCCCGCACCTGCTGCACACCTGGACGGCCGACATGGACGGCTCCTCGCGCCGCGGCTGCCCCGCGGAGGCATTGGTGGCGTACGGGTCGGAGGGAAACTCTCCACCCGCACTTGAGGTTGATGGTTGACCGAAACCTATGCGGCCGGACGCAGCAGGGTCAACAGACGACGCGCCGTGAACGCCCGAATTGTCAGCGCCCGCGACCTCGTCGCGGAACAGCGGGCGGTCGCCCTGCGCTTCCTCGTCTCCGTGCCGCGGGGCACGGTGCTTCGCACCGCCGTCCTCGCGGGCCTTCTTGCCGAACAACTTCTCAAACAACTTCACGGGCGATTCCCCTTGACCGAAACAGACCCGCCCGTGGGGCAGGACGAACCCTGAATGCACACACCTGCCGACCCGGACATTCTCACAACGTCCGTAACCACCAGACAGTTTCCACCACGCACCGCTCGTTCGGTGCGCCGACCCCCCGCAAGCGACTGCGCACGTGGGGGCCTCCCGCCAGCGCTCCGCGTCATGACGATGACGACCGAGCGTAGTCAGGCTGCTTCGCCACCCGCAAGGCGTCCACGACGATCTTCGTCGAGCGCTGCACCTGCGCGGTGGCCTGCTCCTTCTCCAGTGTCTGGATCACGCCGCCCGGGATGTTCAGGGCGGGCTCCAGATCCTGCGGTCTTCCGATGACCTTGAACTCGTACGGCTGTGTGATCTTCTTACCGTCCACGCTCACCCCTCCGTCCTCGTCGGCGAAGTACGTGCTCGCCACCACCCGCACCCCGTTGACCTGGATGGCCTCGGCGCCCGCGGCGCGCAGCTCCTGGATGGCGTCGAGCAGCATGTCCGACTCCACGAGCCCCTTGGGGTCGGAGACCGTCATCGTGATCCCGGGCCCCTCCGCGGCCACCGTACCGGCCAGGATGCCGAGTTGCCGCTCCTTCTCGACGGTCTGCTTGCGGGCCTCCTCGGCCTGGTCGGAGCTGGTCTCCAGCTCCCTGCGCTGGTCCTCCAGCCGCTGCTTCTCGTCCTCCAGCCGCGTGGTGCGGCCGTCCAGCTCGTCGAGGATGCGCACCAGGTCCTCCTGGCGGGCCCCCCGCAGCGCGTTGTTGTCGTCGCTGTTGGAGCGCACCTGGATGGCCAGCCCCAGCCCGAGGACGAACAGCAGCAGGGCGACGATCAGTTGGGCCCGGCTCACCCGCGGCGGCCACAGGCCCGCGGCGAGCCGCTGCCGCCCGGTCATCGCGGCCGGCTCCGGCTGCTGCGGCCCGGTCCCGCCCGCCGGCGCTTCCGGCTGCTCGCCGGGCTGCCCGCCCGGCTGGTCGTCCGTACTCATCGGCCTCACGCCCGGAACACGTGCCGGCGGATGGCCGCGGCGTTGGAGAAGATGCGGATGCCGAGGACGACGACCACACCGGTGGACAGCTGGGCACCGACGCCGAGCTTGTCGCCGAGGAAGACGATCAGCGCCGCCACGACCACGTTGGACAGGAAGGACACCACGAAGACCTTGTCGACGAAGATCCCGTCGAGCATGGCACGCAGGCCTCCGAACACCGCGTCGAGCGCCGCGACGACGGCGATCGGGAGATAGGGCTCCACCACGGCCGGCACCTCGGGCCGGACCAGTAGCCCCACCACCACTCCGACCACGAGGCCCAGTACCGCGATCACGATGCACCCTTCTTCGGTTCTGCTGTACGGACGATCAGGCTCGACGCGGCCGGCAGCCGTACGTCCTCCTCAGGAGAGACGCTGTAACGGATGCCGTAGTTCTCCTTCAGCACATGCAGGTACTGTCCGTCTGCACTGTCCTGGAAATCGGTGCCGAGCCTGGCCTTGTCCCCCACCGCCAGCACCTCGTACGGCGGTACCAGCGGCTTGTTGTCGACCAGTATGGCGTCACCGGCGGCCCTGATCGCCGACAGC
Source organism: Streptomyces sp. NPDC038213 (assembly GCF_055600495.1). Lineage (NCBI taxonomy): Bacteria > Bacillati > Actinomycetota > Actinomycetes > Kitasatosporales > Streptomycetaceae > Streptomyces > Streptomyces sp. NPDC038213. Next base: position 4,071 of record NZ_JBVJYM010000014.1, on the reverse strand, counting down.
GAGGTCAGCCGCTGCCCGTTGATCGAGACGGCCTCCGCCCCGGCCAGCCACAGGCCGTTGACGATCCGCTGCATGTCCCGGTCCCGCACCCGCCCGGTGTCGGAGAACCCGGAGCTCTCCCGGGGCCCGCCCCCGCCCGCCTCCGCCTCCTTGGCGTCGTCGACGGTCAGCTTGATCCCGGGACCGCGCACCCCGGTGGCACCGGACAGCAGGGAGACGAGTTCGCCCTGGTCCCCGCCGTGCTGCCGCAGCGCGGCGCGCTGGCGCTCGGCCACATCGGCCCGCAGCCGCTCGATGTCCTTCTCCAGGCCGTCCGCGTCCGCCCCGGCCCGCTCGACCCGGTCGATCAGCTCCTGGCGCTCCTTGGCCAGCACGGGGGCCGCTATCCGGGCCTGCGCGGCCCCCAGGGTGACCACCATCGCGGCGAGGACCAGTCCGGCGGCCAGGGCGAGTTTGGCCTTCAGGGTCCGGGGCAGCCCGGTGGTCCCCTCTGCCGCCCGGCGGGCCGATGCCTCGGCATATCCCTCGTCGAGGCTGTGGTCCATCACGTGCGTCAGCAGCGACATGGAGGCGTCCGGGCGCGCCGGCGGGGAGGCCGGGCCCTGGTTGTGGGACGGCTGCGACATGCGGCACATCGTCGCACGTCGGGCGGGCCGACACCGAATGCGCCCCGGGGCGGCCCGTGGTGGCGGGCCGCCCCGGGGCGGGTCTCAGCGCCCGGCGCCCTCCACGACCTCGGACCACTCCTCCAGCAGCGCCTGCGCCGAGGAGTCGTCGGGGCCCTCGGCCCACAGGTGCGTGACGGCCTCCGCCGGATCGGGCAGGACCAAGGCCCACCGCCCGTCGGCCTCGACCACCCGCACCCCGTCGGTGGTGTCCACCTGCCGCTGCCCGGCGGCCTCGACCACCCGCCGCATGACCAACCCCTTCACCGCCCACGGGGTGGCCAGATCGCGCTTGAGCACATGGGCTCGCGGTATCCGCGCATCGATCTGGCTCAGGGTGAGCTGGGTCCGGGCGACCAGGCCGATCAGCCGGACGAAGGCCGCGGCCCCGTCGAACACGCTGCTGAACTCGGGGACGATCAGCCCGCCCCTGCCGTCACCGCCGAAGATCGTCGTCTCGGCCCGCCCGACCCGCGTGAGGTCGTCGGGCGAGGTGGTCGTCCACTCGACCTGGGTACCGTGGTACGCCGCGACCTGCTCGGCGATCCGGGTGGTGGTCACGGGCAGGGCCACCTTCCCGCTGCGCCGCTCGGCCGCTACCAGGTCGAGCATGACGAGCAGCGCCCGGTCGTCCTCGATGATCCGCCCGCGCTCGTCGACGAGCGAGATCCGCTCCCCCACGGGGTCGAACCGCACGCCGAAGGCCGCCCGCGCGGAGGCCACGATCTCCCCGAGCCGCACCAGCCCCGCCCGCCGGGACTCGGCGGTCTCGGTGGGCCGGGACTCGTCGAGGCCGGGATTGATGGTGAGGGCGTCCACGCCCAGCCGTCCCAGCAGGCTCGGCAGGACCAGCCCGGCACTGCCGTTGGAGGCGTCCACGACCACCTTGAGCCCGGAGTCCGCGATCCCGCTGGTGTTCACCCGCCGCAGCAGGGAGCCGGTGTACGAGTCGAAGACGCTGGACGGGAACTGCAGGTCGCCGATCTCCCCGGGGAACGCCCTGCGGTACTCCTGCCGCGCGTACACCCGGTCCAGCTTGCGCTGTCCGGCCTGCGAGAGGTCGGCCCCGTCGGCGTCGAGGAACATGATGTCCACGGAGTCGGGCACACCGGGCGAGGTCCGCAGCATGATCCCGCCGGCGCTGCCCCGCGCGGTCTGCTGCCGCGCCACGGGCAGCGGTACGTTCTCCAGGTCGCGCACGTCGATGGCGCTGGCCTGCAGGGCCGAGATCACGGCCCGCTTGAGCGCCCGCGCGCCCCGGGAGTGGTCGCGGGCCGTGGTGACGGTCGCGCCCTTCTTCAGGGTGGTCGCGTACGCGCCGGCGAGCCGGACGCACAGTTCGGGGGTGATCTCCACGTTCAGGATCCCGGACACCCCGCGGGCACCGAAGAGGTGCGCCTGCCCGCGGGACTCCCAGATCACCGAGGTGTTGACGAAGGCGCCGGCCTCGACGGTCTTGAAGGGGTACACCCGGACGTTGCCCTGGACGATGGACTCCTCGCCCACCAGGCACTCGTCCCCGATGACGGCGCCGTCCTCGATGCGGGCGGCCCGCATGATGTCGGTGTTCTTGCCGATGACGCAGCCGCGCAGGTTGCTGTGCGGCCCGATGTACACGTTGTCGTGGACGACGGCCCGGTGCAGGAAGGCACCGTCCTTGACGACCACGTTGGACCCGACCACGGTGTGCTCGCGGATCTCGGCCCCGGCCTCGACCTTCGCATAGTCCCCGATGTACAGGGGCCCGCGCAGTACGGCGTCGGGGTGGACCTCCGCGCCTTCGGCGACCCAGACGCCCGGCGAGATCTCGAAGCCGTCCATGTCGACCTGGACCTTGCCCTCGAGTACGTCGGCCTGCGCCTTCACGTAGCTCTCGTGGGTGCCCACGTCCTCCCAGTAGCCCTCGGCGACGTACCCGTAGATGGGCTTGCCTTCCTTCATGAGCTGCGGGAAGACGTCTCCGGACCAGTCCACGGACGCGTCCGCCTGGACGTAGTCGAAGACCTCGGGCTCCATCACGTAGATCCCGGTGTTCACGGTGTCCGAGAACACCTGCCCCCAGGTCGGCTTCTCGAGGAAGCGCTCGACCCTGCCCTCCTCGTCCACGATCGTGATGCCGAATTCCAGCGGGTTGGGCACCCGGGTCAGGCAGACGGTGACGAGCGCGCCCTTCGCTTTGTGGAAGGCGATGAGCTCGGTGAGGTCGAAATCGGTCAGGGCATCACCGGAGATCACCAGGAAGGCATCGTCCTTGAGCGCCTCCTCGGCGTTCTTGACGCTGCCGGCGGTGCCGAGGGGCTTCTCTTCGAGGGCGTACGTGAGCTCCATTCCGAGCTCTTCGCCGTCACCGAAGTAGTTCCTGACCAGTGAGGCGAGGAACTGGACGGTCACGACGGTTTCACTGAGCCCATGGCGCTTGAGCAGCCTGAGCACGTGCTCCATGATCGGACGGTTTGCCACCGGCAGGAGCGGCTTCGGCATACTCGAGGTCATGGGGCGAAGGCGGGTGCCTTCACCTCCGGCCATCACGACGGCCTTCATGTCGGAAGGGTCCTCCTTGGAGAGACGACGGTCCAGCCGACCTAGCCCGCTGGGACAGACAGCCCTCCGACTCTCCGCGACACTGCGGGCGAGCTCAGTCGGCCGCGGCGTCCGCCTTGACGAGCCGGCGGACCTGAACCACGTACAGGATCCCTGCCCACCAATAGAGGGTTGTACCCCATCCAGCGAACGCCCATCCGAAAACAGACGCAAGCCAGCCGAGCCATCCGGCTTGATCACTCAGGAGGAGCAACGGGAAGGCGTACATGAGATTGAAGGTCGCGGCCTTGCCCAGGAAGTTCACCTGCGGCGGCGGATATCCGTGCCGGCGCAGGATCCAGACCATCACGAGGAGCATCAGCTCGCGCGCGAAGAGTGCTGCGGTGAGCCAGATCGGCAGGATCTCGCGCCAGGTCAGTCCGACGATGGTGGAGACGATGTACAGCCGGTCCGCGGCGGGGTCGAGGAGCCGCCCGAGGCTGCTGATCTGGTTCCAGCGGCGGGCGAGTTTCCCGTCGAGGTAGTCGCTGATACCGCTGAGCATCAGGACGAGAAGGGCCCAGCCGTCGCTGTTGGGGCCGCCGAACACCGGCCGGAGGAGCAGCCAGAGGAACAGGGGTACGCCGACGAGGCGAGCCATGCTCAGGATGTTCGGGATGGTGAGGATTCGGTCCGTCTGGACCCGAGTCTCCTGGACCTCCACCCGGGGGCCTCCACTGTTGAAACGTGCGAACGACTCCCTGACCCTACAGGACACACCCCGCCCCCAGAACGCAGAAAAGCCCCGCACCAGAAGGTGCGGGGCTTTCCCACAATGATTGTTCGGCGGCGTCCTACTCTCCCACAGGGTCCCCCCTGCAGTACC